>JAGFJE010000710.1 GCA_024103175.1 Phaeodactylibacter sp. | reverse complement strand
TTGTTGTGGCCGCGGCGGACACGCTTGCCGGCAACAGCTATCAATGGCAGTTTGGCGCCGCCGGCACGGCTGCCGGAGGGCAAGCTACCTATACTTTCGACAGCGCCGGCTTGTACGATGTCATCCTGACGGTGTCGGATACCTGCGGCAATAGTGCGGCGGATACCTTGCAGGTGGAAGTGGAAGAGTGTGACACCACCGCCCTGCTGTGCGGTTGCCCGGCCGGTTATGAGATCCTGGGAGGAGATGGAGATACTGTAAGGCTGAGCACTTTGCTGGCCCTGGGAATACTGCCTCCGGCAGCGCTTTTCAATTCCTGCCTGGCGGTAGCGCCGGGAGTAACCCTGTGGGTTGATACGGACTACGATATCGCCGGTGGAGAAGTTTATATGCACCCCGGCTCGGAAATACTGGTTCGCCCCGATGGCCCGGAAATTACTTTTGCCGTCAGTGGGATGGAGCAAACCACAGGCATTCAGGGCTGCGGGCAGATGTGGAAAGGCATACGGGTGGAAGACTCCCGCCTGGTGCTCAAAGGCGCGCGGGTAGCCGATGCCCGGTATGCTGTGCATGCCCGCAACAAGGCAAAAGTGTTGGTGGACGACTCTTATTTCAACCGCAATTTTGCCAGCCTGTATTTCAGCGGCTCGGGAAGCGAAAGCTTCTCCCTGGAAGCTTTCCTTGCCACCGAAGTGCTGGGGTATCAACCCTTACTGCCGCCCTTTGCCGGCCAGTCGCCGGCGCCGGGCGCCCGGCCATACGCGGGCATAGAAATACATAATGACCCGAGTTTGAAAAGCATCGGAAGTGCCGGCGGAGCCGCCAACAGGTTTGATGGGCTTCGCAATGGTATCCTGACAGAGAATACGCCGCTGGCTGTACACAATAGTTTCTTTACAGACATCGTAGAAGCTACATCCGAACCCTATCCACTTTCCGGTTTTGGCATCCGCCACTCGGGCGGCGCAGCGCACCCCCTGCTGCAAAGAGGTTCAGGCAACAGCCCCTCATCGGCAGTTTCGTTCAGGAACTGTGCACAGGCCATCCGGGTAGAAGGCACAACGGCCGATATTGCCGGCAATTATATGGTAGAATGCAAAAACGGCGTGCGGGTACAGCTGGCGCAAAACCGGAATGTCCTGGTGCATGACAACTTTATGGATGTCAGCACTATCGGTATCGAATTGTTGCAAAACGCCCCGCTGGAAGCGATGGAAGTTGAAGGTAACACGATCACTACCAAAAGGTGGGGCATTGAGGTGGAAGAAACCGGCATCGCCTTTGCCGATGCTACCGTGCGCTTTAATACCGTAACGCTTCAGGGCAAGGGCTATGGCATCCGCCTGAATTCCGTGAACGGCCTGGAGGCTTCCAACAACGGCCTTTTTCTGGGCCAGGCCGTACAGCCGGCCGAGGGTATCCTGGTAAGCAACGCCACGGACTGCGTGATCAGGGAAAACACCGTGTACGGCGCCGGCGGCGACAACCTGGGCGTCACCGGCCTGAGGGTATGGAGCAGCAACCACAGCGTTTTCGACTGCAACACCTTCACCGAACTGGGCACGGGTGCGGAGTTCCGGGGCTCCTGCATCGGCAGCACCGTAAGCACCAATACCTTCGATCCGGGTACGACGGGCATGGGCCGCGGCCTGGTATATAACCCCAACCTGAATATCGGGGTGCAAAGCCATGCAGGGAATTTGTGGGAGGTGAATAGCGGGTTGCCGAATGATGGGTATGGGGCGGCGGCGGTGAACTTTGCATCCGATATTAACATAGGAATTATTCCTAATAGCATTGAGGTTGATGACGATTCTCCTCCTCTATATCCAATATCATTTGATTTCCCCAATATTCTACCTGCTTTGCAGCAAACAGCAGAAGAAGCTTGGTTCCCTGTTAATGCGGAAGGAATTGCCGACACCTGCCTCCAAATCGGCGGGATAGAACCGATAGAGATCAAAAATATCCACTTGAAAGTAGCCCGCAGCGAGCAGTTGGATGAAGATTATCCAAGCGCCATGCTTTGGGTAGCCCAGCTTCAGCTCTACCGGAAGTTGGAGGTGGAAGAATGGCCTGCTGATGAAGTCTTGGACAGCTTTTACCTGGCTAATGACACAACCTTGTTGTCGGCCTTCTACCAGTTGGAAAAAGGCAGGGATAGTTTGTATCATCTGATGCCGGCTGAAACCGCCCAATTGCAGAAGTTGGGCGAGGAGTTGGATAGCTTGATCGGTTTTATCTTGCAAAAAGACAGCCTGATAGCGGCGGGTGCTACCGGGCTGGAAAACGCACGAGATAGCCTGCTGAATGAGGCGGCGGGCCTTTGTGTCGCCATGGACTCTCTGGAGCATATTGTCCTTCAGGCCCGGCTTAGTTTTGCAGGAACGCTGCTTGCAGAAAACAGCGCCTTGGGCGACACGGCAGTTTACCAAACCAATGAAAAACTGGCCGGCGAACTATTCTTGAATACCCTTGCCCAGGGAAGCAGCGCTTTCGATGCCCAACAAACGGAAAGCCTTTTGTTCATTGCCGGCCAATGCCCGCTTTCCAGTGGCAGAGCGGTGCATTATGCCCGCAGCTTGTATCAACTGGTTGCTGACTCAACTTTTGTTGATGTTTGCGAGGTAAGTTCCGAAAGGCTTGCTTCCGGGATAGTAACTATACAGGAAGAAGGATCCGGTATCCGTATATTTCCCAACCCAACCTCAGGCGAATTGGTGGTAGAGGCCTACTGTAGCCGAATTGATGTTGTCAATCAGTTAGGGCAGCCTGTATGGAGCCGAAATTTACCGGAAGGTGAATTCCGGCACTCGATCAACCTTCAGGATCTGCCCGGCGGCATTTACTTCTTGCAAGCCTGGCTACGAAATGAGCGCGTCTCCCAGGAGTTGATCATCTCCAAATAATTTTTCCTTTACGAGCAGCTATAAGGTACTTTTGTGCGCCTTATAGCTGCCTCAGAGCTTGTTTGGAGGCCAATCTTTGAACTACAAAGGCCACTTTTTTGATGACACTACGTTGGAAAAATCCTTATTTAGCTACGGACTTCGGCGTGAGCTCAGTCGAACGCTAAACTCCGGTTTTTCCGCCTTGTTTCATCAAAAAATTGTCCCGATAGCTATCGGGATTCGCTTTCAAACCCGGTCTCCAAACAAGCTCTCAACTATATATGCTATGAAGGTATTTATTGTATTGGCAGTATTTAACCTAATTATTTCAAATCCATTTTATAGCCAGGATATTTTTGAGCGAGAAAAGAGAGACTATGTATGGCTGGTAGGCAGCAGCCCCATTGTAGCAGGAGAAGATGATGTTACTCGAATAGATTTTAATCTTGGGCATGCTGTAGTGGAAAGTATTGATTTGAATATTAGATTTTGGCGTACAAATGCAAGCATTTGTACTACTACAGGTCAATTATTATTATACACTAATGGCATTGAGGTTAGAAATTTTAATAATGACACCTTAGCTACCGGCTTAGCTCCCACTCAAATGTCTGAAGGTTTTCAGAATAGTGGTTACCCTAATGAACAAGGCGCTTTAATTTTACCATTGCCGAACGCAGATTCAGTCTATTACATCTTCCATGCCGACCGAGAATGGGCTCCACAAGGGGGCAATTGGGTTGAAAATTTATATTATACAAAAGTAAACATAGAAGCTAACGAAGGCATGGGGAGAGTAGTGGAGAAGAACATATCTGTCATAAAAGATACGCTTACTTACGGGCGTATTACCGCTATACGGCATGCCAATGGCAGGGATTGGTGGATAATGGTGCCCCAATTTTACAGTAATCAGATCTATTCCTTCCTGTTCTCGGATGACGGAATAAGCAGTCTTGATTTGCAGGCAGTCGGAGAAACCATCCCGTCGGGTGCCGGGCAATTCGTTTTTAGTCCTGATGGCACTAAATACATCGGTTTAAATGTCGTACATATTGGTGATGCAGAAGATTACCATGTCCACATATATGATTTTGACCGGTGTGCCGGCAGCTTGAGCAATCCACAAGATTTTGTAGTTACTGATGTGTCATTTCCGGGTGGTGGCGTAGCCATTTCTGAAAATAGCCGGTTTCTTTATGTTGTTACGTGGATGAATATTTACCAATTTGACTTGAATTTTCCAGAAATAGAAGCTACAAAAATAAAAATAGCCGAATATGATGGTTTTGTGGGGACTACTTTTGAACAGACTACTCCTTTCCACACAGCTCAACTTGCTCCGGATGGCAAAATTTATATTAATTGCCCAACAAGCGCCAACTACTTCCACATCATCCACAACCCCAACCAGAAGGGCCTGGCTTGCAACGTAGAACAGCATGCCCTGGAGATCCCCACCCTGAACTATCAAAGCATCCCCAACTTCCCCTACTACGGCCTGGGCCCTCTGGACGGCAGCCCCTGCGACACCCTCGGCATCGATAATCCCCCGCCGCAGGCAGCCTTCAGCTATGTCATCGAAGACAGCGCCGCCTTTCAGGCCGCCTTTTACGACGGCACGCGCTTCAGCCCCGAAAACTGGTTTTGGGAGTTTGGGGACGGGCAGAGCAGTACGGAGCGGTTTCCCATCCATACGTATGCTGCGCCGGGCGCGTATGAAGTGTGTTTGACGGCGAGTAACCAGACGGGGAGCGATACGGTGTGCGATACGGTGCGGTTTGTTGTTAGCAGTTCGTTGCCGGTTGATGGTTCCGTTGCGGCGGTGCGGGTGTTTCCGAACCCGGTATCCGATATGGCTACGTTGTCTGCCCGTGGGCTGCCGGCAGGAGTGCGGGAGGCGGTGTTGGTGTTGGTGTTGTATGATGCCTTGGGGCGGGAAGCTCTTGAGCAAAATGTCCCAGTAAAAGATGGCGGTATTTTACAGCGGCTTAATTTGGCGCACTTGCCGTCCGGGGTGTATTTTTGGGCGTTGCGGGCGGTTTCTGGCGAGGTATTGGGGGCGGGTAGGGTGGTGAAGCGGTGAGGGGGCCTCCCCCAACCCTCCCGGCAGAACGCCGGGACAGGCTCTCCAAAGGAGGGGGCTTTGCCAGGTATGGGCTGCCTGCGCGGAGTTGCCTGGGGGCTGCGCTTTCCCCCTCTCTTCCTGTAGTCCTTGCGTGGTTCAAGAGAGGGGGAGGCTTAACCCAACGCAAGTTGGGTTAAGGCGGGGGTGAGTTCTATGCCGGGCAGCCGAGTATAAAGCCACAAAAATGAAATTTATGACAAACCAGTATTTCTTTAGCCGCACCGACGGGCCCTCCTTCAAAAACTGCGCCCGCGCCATCTGGGTGGAAGGCACAGCGGCGGACGTCGCCGACAACTACATGGCCGCCTGCGGCTATGGCGTGCAGGTGCAGCTGGCCCAAAACCGGCAGGTTTTCGTCA
>JAGFJE010000654.1 GCA_024103175.1 Phaeodactylibacter sp. | reverse complement strand
GGAAGTGAATTCCTGGCACAGGCCAGGGGTAGTGACCAGATACTCTCCGCTTTCGGTTACCTCGATCATAGCGGTGCTATCGCCGGTCGACCAGGAATAGTATTCCGCTTCGGAAGCCGCCAGGATGACGGCGCCACCCCGGCAGAAGCGGGTGGGCCCTTCCGCCGTAACGGTGGGCGTGGCGTCCGGATTGAGCGTAATGACAACGCCGGGAGACACGCCAAAGCAATCCGTGCCGTCATAAACCGTCACATTGTAGCTGCCGGCTTCGGTGGCGGATACAGAGCGGGTGGTATCGCCCGTACTCCACAGGTAGGTATAGCCTTCCGGGGCGGATAATTCCAGGGTATCGCCTTCACACATCACCGTACTTCCCTCGTAGCTGATAAAGGCGGCCGGGGAGGTGCAGCTGTTCTCGATCACGGTGATGAACCGGTTGGCTTCCACATCGTGCAAGGTGTCGATATTGCCGTTGGGCCAGCGGATGACCAGGGAGTCCACCCCTTCGTGAGCGCCCAGGCCGAAGTGTTGCGCCATAGAGTTCATGATGCCGTAACTCTCGCCGGAGCGCACCTCCCGCACCTGAATGCCCCAGGGCCCGTAGGCTTCGATGCGGGCGCCGATGCCGTTTCGGTTGCAGGCCACCCCCACCAGGCTCACGGTGAGAAAGTTGTTGCCGCTGGCCGCATCGTTGAGCCAGACCACATCGTCGATATTGCTGGGCGTGGTGTACACCTGGGCGTAACCGCCATACACATCGAGGTATCCGTCGTGGTTGAGGTCGCCGATGGCGAAAGACTCCAGTTGGTTGTTGTTGAAAAGGCCCTGCACTTCGGTGAAGGTCTTATCGCCATTATTGCGGAAGAGGTGCTGCCGGGTGCCGGCCACCAGGATGTCGACGAAGCCGTCGTTGTCGAAATCGCGCATGACGCCCTGAATGGGCAGGCCGGCGATATTGATGCCGCTGCCGGCGGTGATATCGGTAAAATGGCCGGCGCCGTCGTTTTCCAGCAGCATGCTGGGCACGTCGTGGTTGGTGACGAAGCAATCGAAGTCGCCGTCATTGTCAATATCCTGGAAGTCGGCCGTCCAGGACTGGGCGCCGATCTTGAGGTTGAAGGAGTCGGCCGCTTCGATGAAGTTGTTGTCGCCGATATTGAGGTACAGGGCGTTGATGCGGCGGGGGTCGGAAGGGCTGTTCACGCCCTGCCGGCACTTGGCGATGTAGAGGTCCAGGTCGCCGTCGTTGTCGAAGTCGGACCAGATGCTGCCGTAGTTGCCCGAGTTGTCGGAGGCCGGCACGGTGGCCATGTCGATCCAGTCGTCGGCGGGGATGAAGTTGCCGGTGGAGTCATTGGCCCAGATGCGGCTTTCGGCGTCGTCATGGCAGGCGAAGTAGTCGATCCAGCCGTCGTTGTTGATGTCTACCAGGTTGGAACCCTGCACGAAAAGCCCCGGGCCGGGCAGGGTGCTCATCTCGTAGGAAGTCCCGTTTTCCATGGCGCGAACCAGCTTCACATCGTCGTATCTGCCGCCGGCCAGCACATCATTATAGCCGTCATTGTCAACATCCGCCACGCACATGCTCCACTGGCTCTGCCCGGAGATGTTGCCAAAGGTATAATTGAGGAAGGGCGCCCCTCCCGGCTGCTGGAACTCGATATGCAACTGCCGCCCCTGAGACAGGCGGACGATGTCGTCCAGGCCGTCGCCGTTCATATCCACTACGGCAATGGCCACCCCGCTGTGGAAATCGGAGTTGGAAAGCAGGCCGTTGCTATTGGAAAAAGAAAGCTGCCCGAAAGCAGGAAGCGCAAAATACAAACAGAAGAATGGCAGGGCGTAATATCTTGACATCAGCAAAGTGTTTTGAGCCAACGAAAATACACCGCTCCGAATAAGCCACAAAGGATTAATGAAAAAAAGTAATATATATGTAGCAAAATAATAATGATAGTGAAGAGCCTTTTTCTCTCCGGCAAACGCACGGCCTTGTACGTAAAACTTGCGTCAAGGCCTTTTATTCCGCCCTTTTCTTGCTTTTTTTGAAAAGCCCTCTTTAATTGGCGCTAATTTTCCGAACCGGGAGCATTTTCCCTCGTTAAATAAAATGACTCTTTAAGAAGCTGTATATTTATTCTTTACAATTTAATGTTGAAATGAGTGACTTTTCCTTCATAGCGAATGCGCATCCTTCCTACATCGAGTCGATGTACGAAAAATACCAACAGGACCCCGCCCTGGTAGAAGAAAGCTGGCGGGCTTTTTTCAAGGGGTTCGACTTCGCCCACAGCGGCAACGGGCACAGCGGCAACGGGGCTGCCGCCACGGCTACCGTCTCCACCAGCATGCAGCGGGAGTTCAAGGCGCTGGCCCTGATCAAGGCCTTCCGCAACCGCGGCCACCTGTTGTCCACTACCAACCCTATCCGCCAGCGGCGGGACCGCCGCCCCAACCTCAACCTGGACGACTTCGGCCTGTCGGATGAAGACATGAACGCCGTTTGCGTGGCCGGTGAAGAAGTAGGGCTGAAGAACGCCACCCTGAAGGAGATCATCGCCAAGATGAAAAAGGTCTATTGTGGCAATATCGGTATCGAATACCACCACATTCAGGACCGCGAGAAGCGCCGCTGGATACGGGAAAAGATCGAGGCATCAAACCCCGATGAAGCATTCGGCATCGACATCGACAAGAAGCGCCGCATTCTGGAAAAGCTCAATGGAGCCGTAGTGTTCGAGAAGTTCCTGCACACCAAATACATCGGGCAGAAACGTTTCTCCCTCGAAGGAGGAGAAACGGCCATTGTCGCCATCGACGGCATCATCAATACCGGAGCCGAGGATAAAGTCGAAGAAGTGATCATCGGCATGGCCCACCGGGGCCGCCTCAACGTGCTGGCCAATATCATGGGCAAGACCTACGGCCAGATCTTCAACGAATTTGAAGGGACAGCCGTGCCGGACCTCAGCTTCGGCGACGGCGATGTGAAATACCACCTCGGTTTTTCCTCCCAGGTGGAGACGCCTTCCGGTAAAACCGTCCACCTCAAGCTGACCCCCAACCCTTCCCACCTGGAAGCGGTCAACCCCGTGGTGGAAGGCTTCGCCCGCGCCAAGGCCGACATCCTGTACGAAAGCGACTACGACCGCATCCTGCCCATCCTCATCCACGGCGACGCGGCCCTTGCCGGCCAGGGCATCGCCTACGAGACCGTGCAGATGAGCCAGTTGGAAGGGTATTACACCGGCGGGACCATCCACTTCGTGATCAACAACCAGATTGGCTTTACGACGGATTTTGACGAGGCCCGCTCCTCCACCTACAGCACCGGCGTTGCCAATGTGGTGCAGGCGCCCGTCTTCCACGTCAATGGCGACGACCCGGAAGCCGTGCTCTGGGCGGCCGAATTTGCCGTAGAATACCGCCAGAAGTTCAACAACGACGTCTTCATCGATATGGTCTGCTACCGCCGGCACGGCCACAACGAGGGCGACGACCCCCAGTTCACCCAGCCGGAGATGTACAAGATCATCAAGAACCACCCCAACCCCCGGGAGATCTACAGCCAAAAGCTGATCGACCGCGGCGAGGTCGACAAGGAACTGGCGGAAGAGCTGGAGGAGGCTTTCTGGAAAGACCTTCAGGGGCGCCTCGACGAAGTCCGGGAAAACCCCCTGCCCTATGAATACCAGGAGCCGGAACAGGCGTGGCGGGCGCTCAACAAGACCACTACGCCGGAAGACTTCGAAGAGTCGCCGGAAACCGGCATCGAGCGGGAACGCCTCGACAAGCTGATCGAACACCTGATGACGATACCGGAGGGGTTCAAGCCCCTCAGCAAGATCAACCGCCTGCTGAAAAGCAAAGAAAAACAGCTGGAAGACAATAAACTGGACTGGGCGATGGGCGAGCTTGCGGCCTACGGCAGCATCCTGCTGGAAGGCAGCAATGTGCGGATGAGCGGCCAGGACGTCCGCCGGGGAACCTTCTCCCACCGCCATGCCGTCCTGCGCGACGCCAAGACCTACGAGGCCTACAACCGCCTCAACCACGTACAGGAGAAGCAGGGGAAGTTCATGATCTACAATTCCCTGCTTTCAGAATTTGGTGTGCTGGGCTTCGAATATGGGTATTCTCTGGCCTCGCCCGATACCCTGGTCATCTGGGAAGCTCAGTTCGGGGACTTCTTCAACGGCGCCCAGACCATAGTAGACCAGTTCATCACCGCCGGCGAATCCAAATGGCGGCGTATGAGCGGCCTGGTGATGTTGCTGCCCCACGGTTATGAAGGACAGGGCCCCGAGCACTCCAGCGCCCGCCTGGAGCGCTTCCTGCAGTCCTGCGCCGAATTCAATATGACGGTGGCCAACGTAACAACCCCCGCCAACTTTTTCCACCTGATGCGCCGGCAGTTGGCGCGGCCCTTCCGCAAGCCGCTGATCGTGATGTCGCCCAAATCGCTGCTGCGGCATCCGGAGTGCATTTCCGACATAACCGATTTTGAGGCCGGCACCCGTTTCCAGGAGGTCTACGATGACCCGGAAGTAGGGCCGAGGAGCGGCAAGAAGATCGAGCGGTTGCTGTTGTGCACCGGCAAGGTCTACTACGACCTGCTGGAGAAGAAGCGCAATGACAAGCGCGACGACGTAGCGCTGGTTCGGGTAGAACAACTCTACCCGCTGCCGGCCAAGCAACTGCGGGCGGTATTCGAACGCTACCCCAACGCAAAGCCAGTCTGGGTACAGGAAGAGCCTTCCAATATGGGCGCCTGGCAGTATATGCATTCCATCTTTGTCAATAAAGAGTTGGGGCTGGATGTTGACCTGCAGTTCATAGCGCGCAAGTCGAGCGCTTCACCGGCCACCGGATTTAAGAAGATCCACGACCAGCAACAGGAAAGGATTATCCGGGAGGCGTTTGGGGAGGAATAGAATTTGCGACGTTTGACATATGATTTTTGATTTGCGATGTGCCCGGGGAGAGCCGCCATCGCTGTGCAGCCCATTGCCGGCAAATCAAAAATCGCACATTGCATACCACAAATCGTGCCCAACCCCAAATTGTCATAGAAATGGTTTCATGGCTCGTCTGTTTAGCCAGGCCATGGAATCCTCATTCGGCAAGCTTCCCTAATGCTGATGCCCGCCGGGCCCATGCACATGGCCGTGTTCGACCTCCGAAGGGGTAGCTTCCCGAATATCTTCAATATTTCCGGTGAAGTAGAGGTCTACCCCGGCCATGGGGTGGTTGAAATCCATGAGCACTTCCTCACCTCTCACTTCCTTGACGGTGCCCAGCAGTTGGTTGCCGTCACCATCTCTCATGGGGATGACCTTGCCCACCTTGAGCAGGTCGGTGGCCAGTTCTCCTTCGATGACGAAACTGTTTTTGGGTATGGTTACGATTGCCTGGGGGTCGTACTCGCCGTAGGCATCGCTGCTTTCAATACCGAAGGCGAAGGTATCGCCCTCTTTTTTACCGGCCAGCTGCCGCTCAAATTCGGGGATCATCTGCCCTACCCCATACATGAAGACCAGGGGCTCTTTTCCATGCGTCTCTTCGATCAGGTTTCCTTTGGAACTACCTTCCTGGAGTTTATAGTGTAAGGTGACCACTTTATTCTTATCAATAACCATAAGATCTGTTTTAGTTTTAAGGTAAACGGTAAGGTAGGGAATAATATTAAAGCATTGAAATTTGAAGCCTTCATTCTGTTACCTGGCCTTTCCATTTACGTCCAACAATAAATATTCTCTAAAGTGCGTCAGAGGACGTAACTTTTGAGTACTTATCCCAACACTTAATCTATAAATGAACCAGTATGAAGAAATACAGGGTGCTGGATTATTCACCGGGGGGCCCTAAGCAGGCGGAGGTGATCGGGTTTGGCGGACAAATACTGCCGTTCTTTACTCCGGCTGAACCGGTAAAGCAGCTTACTTTACCGGAGGCCGCCATTAGGGAACGTGCTCCATCCGCGCCACCATTTGTCCTTGCAGGGCAGGAAGAACCGCCGTCCTTTTCGGAAAATACCGAAAAGTGTACCGAAGAAACGGAGAATGTACAGGCAAAGCGGGCCGAACTGGAAAAGGCCGTCAATTACTACCGCAGTGCAGGCAAAACGAGCTGGTTGGAACTGGCGGGATCTCTGCAACAGCTGGGCAGCCTGTATCAGAATGAAGGCAACCGGGATGAAGCGCTGCGCCATTACGAAGAAAGTTTATCCCTGCTTCAGCAGATGCCATCCTCCGAAACAGCTAGCTCAAAAGCCCACGCCCTAAAGCAACTGGGGAGCCTCCATTACGAATTGCAGCGCTTTCCGGAAGCCCTTCAACACTTTGAAGCGGCTCTTGACTTAACGGAAAAACACTTCACGCCCCAGTCCGGCCCTTCAAAACTGGAGGCCTCATCCATTGCCATTTTATCTGCCGCCCTCCGGATGGCTACCGGAGAACAGGCCCGAACAAACGGGCGAAGTACGCCTCAGTTCATCGCGCTGGCGGAGCGGTATCTGGAAGGCCTGGACCAGGAAAGCCACCTTGTGCGAAAGCGAATGGAGGAGTTGAAGTATTCGAAAAGGGTACTGGAGGGATTGTTGGAGGGTTCGATGGTTTGATTGCTGGATGGCTGTATTGCCAGATGGCCGGCCATTCAACCATCTTGGACTCTGGACGTGCCGCCATTTTAAGCCGGACGTGCCAAGTCGGCCCGCTCGTGTCCGCCTTTGACGCCGGAATGTCCAAAGTCCGGAACCCATCCAACAGTCAAGCAATCTCGCCCTGAGCTTGTCAAAGGCCTTATCCTGAGCCTGTCGAAGGGCAACA
>JAGFJE010000644.1 GCA_024103175.1 Phaeodactylibacter sp. | reverse complement strand
ACCCCTTTGGAGGAAGCTGTGCGGTCGTTGTATACGCCGCTGGCGCGGATGTAAGCTACATTAGAAACAAAGAGGCAATTCTTGAGCATCGGCTGAGCGTCGCCGTAATCTGCTTTGTTGAACATGCCGGCGCCGTAGGTTGCTTCATTGGCCTCGAAGTGGCAGTTGAGGAAGCGGGGGTTGCAGGAACCGTTATTGCCATCGTTGAATACTGCTCCGCCGTCGAGGTCGGAGAGGTTGCGGATGAACTTGCAGTTTTCGATGGTAGGTTCGCAGGCGCCGTTATTGGCGTAGTTGTAGATGCCGGCGCCTTCGCGGGCGATGTTGTCGGTAAAGATGCAGTTCCGGATAACGGGGCTGGAGTTGCCGTTGACAGCTTCGTTGTACCAGCCGGCGCCTCTGTGGTGCAGCGGATTCTGAGAAGCGGATCCGGCGGCGGAGCCACCTGCGATCACAAAACCGTCGATCACGGTGGAGCTGCCGGCATTCCGGGTGTAAACGACAGTATAGGCATTATCGTCTACGGAGGGCTGCCCGATCTCTCCGCTCAGGATGGAGTAGTTGTTGGCCAGGTTTCTCTGTGCCGGGGAGGTTTCGTAGCCGGCGAAGCCGCCATAAAGGGCTACTCCGTCGGGAATGACAAAAGACTTGGTGCGGTCGCTGTCCTTGGTGGTGAAGTACCGGCCAGCGGCTACCCATACCTGGTCGCCGGCCTTGGCGCGCAGCAGTGCTTCCTGAAGGTTGCCCATTGCTTGCTCCCAGGTGGATCCGTTCCCATTGCCCCCCTTCTTGACATAGATGACCTTTGCGCCCAACTGGCTGACGGCTAAGATCAATGCTGTAATAAATAATACTCTTTTCACGCTCAAAAAAATTTTGAAGTTGGTAGTGACAAAAATCGCCTTGAGAAAACTGGAACTCAGTTGACTGGGATGGTAATTTGCCAGAATTGGGAAAAACTGGGATGGGACACCTTCCTGTCAAAAGAGGTGTCAAACGAAGATCACAAATGTGGGACATAGGGCGAGAGCATGTGCTCTCGTTCTTACAACATGGGATGGATCGTCAAATACTGACGGTAAAACATAGACCTTTTTCTATTGGGATATTGGGATTGAAAAAGGCCCGTAATTCACGCTTAACTATTTCACTTCGGCTTTGGGGCTTATAAATGGGATAAAATCAAATATACAGAATTATTGGGAAATTCTATATTGCTTAACGGCCACTTTGGAAATTTGTTTCACGCTTGGGAAAAAATAACGAATATTAACATTTCCTCTATGTGGCGTAAACATTCTGCAATATACGCAAAATTGAAGTCAAAAAACAAATGCGAAGGAATAATTTTTGTACAAATATAAAAAAAATCTATTCAACAGGGCGTTTCGCAGCGATTCTAAAACGAGAACTGCCGGGCGTTTTACCCCGCTCCCCGCTTTTTGCAAAATGATGCTGTCTGCTTGCCTGCCGGAAATGAAACATTATATATATACAGTACGTACAAAAAAATGCTGAGGTCTATCGAATTGTGTAATTGGTAAATCAGGAGGCCAACCCTCCGATTTTTTCCTAATTATTTCACCGAATTCCAATACTTAACAATAGTTTTTCTTTATTTTGCCGGAGCCCCCGGAAGTAGTAGCCTGCCCCCCCCCGAATAAAATGAAAGAAAGACGGCCCTAAGTATTTTCTTTTTTGGACAAAGCTTTAATTATGAGGATCCTATTCTTGTCCGTCTTAGCTTGTCTGGCCTTCCATCATACGGGCTATGGCCAATCTCTGAAACAAGTCCTGGAAGCTGGTGATGAATCTTTCCGGAGCCGGGATTATTACAATGCATACCGCTGTTATGAAACGGTCCTGAAATATGCAGCGGAAGGGGCCTACCGGGAAGACACCCTCTCGGTGAAGTTTCGGTATGCTCAGGCAGCTCAGCGGCTCAATTACTTTTCCAGGGCCAAGGCCCTTTACGGGCAGCTCAGCCGGGAGGCCGGCGGCGTGGATGATAATATATATGCCCGTTCCGTTTTCAACCATGCCAAGATGCTGCAAAACCTGGCGCAGGACAGCGCCGGGTACTACGGCCAGGCATTGGATACTTACCAGTTCTTTGTCAGCGAAGAACTGTACCGCAAAATAGAAGGAGAGCCCAAGATAAAAAGCCGCTTCAAACAGGCCGCCGAGTCAGGGATACTCAGTTGCGATTCCCTGCGCAATGCGCCGGCGGGCCGTAAAGACAGCCTCTACCGGCTTCCGGAGCCCATCAATTCCGGGTTTTCCGAGCTCGGGCCGGTGCGGATAGGCAACCGGCTGTATTTCTCCTCTCTACGGTTCCTGCCCGTAGGCATCGGCGCGCCGCGCCAATCCCGGTTTTATTCCAAACAGATGATGGCAACCTTTAAGCCGGGAATGGGCGAGGAGGCGGCAATGGAAGCCGTCGACAGTTTTATCGTTTTGCCGAAGTCTGAGGATTATAATGCCGATAACCTACATACGTTGCACACCGCTTTCAGCCAGGATGGCCAGCTGATGTTCTTTACGCGGTGTATTCAGGAGGATGAAGACATTTTTTGTTCGCTCTACCTGCGCCGGCGCCTCAGCGACGGCGCCTGGGGCATACCCCAGAAGCTGGCGCTGAACGCCGAGGACAGGGAGTATACGACAACACAGCCGAGCCTGGCCTTTGATTGTGTGTCAGGCAAGGAGTGGCTGTACTTCTCTTCCAACCGCCCCGGCACGCTGGGCGGACTGGATATCTGGAGGGCGGAAGTCAAAGAGGGCGGGGCCCTGGGCGAACCGGAAAGCCTATCCGCCATCAATACCCCATGGGATGAGGCTACCCCCTTCTTCCATAGCCCTTCCCGCCGCCTGTATTTCAGCTCCGACGCTCCTCCCAGCTTCGGAGAGTACGATATTTTCTACAGCGAGTACCAGGACGGTTCCTGGTCTGTTCCTGAAAATATGGGTATACCTTACAACAGCGGGTACAACGACCAGTATTTCTTCCTGTCTCCGGACGGAAAAACGGAGTATTTTGCCTCCGACCGCCCACGCTCCTTCCGTTTCATAGAGGAGCTCGAGTTCTGCTGCACCGATATCTACACCATGGTAAACAAAGTGGACAGGGTACTCGAAGTAAGCCTGGAAGATTGTGATGCATACAGCACTACCGAGAAGGTGGTTGAGGCTTACGAACTCTCCTGCGGGCAACGCACGCTGGCCGCGCCCCCTCAGTCTGTTAAGGGCAGGGGCACGGTATCTTTTACCCTGCAGCTCCATCGACAGTACGAGATCATTGCCCGCAGTGAAGCTTCCGGCCTGGCCCGCACCAGGAAGCTCGACCTTTCTGAAGGCCAGTATGTGGCCAGCGAAGAAAAGATCCGCTGGCAACCGGAGCCATTCTTTCCTACTTCCCTGGATATGAAAGTAACGGCCTATGATGCGAACAGCGGAGCAATACTGGAAGGGGTTACAATAACTGTTGCCGCCCCCGGCCTGGACGAGCCGCTCCCGGATCAGGGCGATAATGTCTTCCGCATCGGCCCGAATATCACTTATGAGATAACCGTGGTAGCAGAACCCGGACAGCCTACCTCCCGGTTCATCAAAGGACAGGCTACGGGGCGGGCGCCTTCCCGGGCGCAAAATTATGAAAGGGTAGATACCACTTTCAGCTTTACCCTTGCCGACACGGATAAAATGCTCCGGCTTTGCGGAAAGGCGTACCTGGAAATACCGATGAAAGCTTCGGCGCCCACTTTGCCCTTCCCCATTGTCCTTTACTTTGATCACGATATGCCCCTGCGCTATAAAGGCCGGGCCGACCAAACCCGGCAGAGCTTTGATGACGCCATTACCCGCTATCTGGAAAAACGGGAAGATTATCTGGCCAATAACAGCCCGTCGGAAGCGCGCCGGGTCAATGCCTTCTTCGACCGGGAAGTCAGCGGGGGCCTGAGCACCCTGAACAACTTCGCCAGTTCCCTCCTCGAGTATGTGGATTATATGGAGGAAGGCGACCAACTGGTCATCGAGATCCAGGGATACTGCAGCCCTCGCGGAAGGAGCCTGTATAACCGGCTCCTCAGTAAGCGCCGCATCCAGTGCATACGCACTTACCTGGAGTCTTATTCCGGGGAAAATGGCAGAAAGCTGAAGGATTATATCGGCGGTAAGATTATTGTCAGAGAGCTGCCGCTCGGAGAATCCAGGGCCAGCAGCGCTTACCCCGATAACAACCCCAACTCCATCTGGGGCATCGCCCCGGCGCTTGACCGCCGCGTGGAGATCGTCGATCTCAGCAAAGGGGAAGAACTGACCAGCCGGCCGCTTGATCCGGGTACTCAGGAGCAGGAGCCCTAAGCGCCTGTCAGAGCTGTCTACCCTCAATAACCATTAGACTTGTCATGCTGTCCTTTCTGGCTGGCCGAGGAGTTCTTTTCCTTGCCGATCAGGGAGCTGTTCCCTTCAAAGTAATTACCGTCGGTGACCGGCCGGCACGAACCTTGGCCGAAATACTCGTTATGAATACTGCCGTTGCGCACCAGGGCTTTATTGTTCCTGAAAACATTGAACCGGACAACGGGTTCTACCCGGCCGCCTTCTGATTCATTGTAAATCCCTCCGCCGTAAGAAGCCTGATTGGATTCGAAGAGGCATTCGGTGATCTCGGGGCTGCACTTTCCCGCTATGCTGATGTTCAGTATGGCGCCGCCGTTCTGTTCTGCTTTGTTGTTGATGAAAGAACAATGGGTGATGACCGGTTGACATGCGCCGTCTCCCATCGCCAGGTTGAAAATGCCGGCGCCTTCCCGTGCGTAATTATTAATAATGGTACAGTTGCGTATAATGGGGTTGCTGGACTGCCCGCCGTCCGCCAGGTTGTACCAGCCGGCGCCCCGGCTTTCCAGGAAGTTGGGCCCCTCTTTGCCATTGGCGGCCCCTTCGGTAATGTGAAACCCGTCGACGATGGTATCATCCCCGACATTTTTCGAAAAAACAACGGTAAAAGCATTATCATGCAGGGAGGAGGAGCCGATCTCTCCACTGAGGGCGGATATGTTGGCCTGCGGGTTCCTTTGCTCGACAGAGGTTTCGAAACCGGCAAAGCCTCCATACAGGGCCACTCCCGGTTTCAGGACGAATGCTTTTGTCCGGTCATTGGACTCGGAGGTCCGGTATGTTCCTTTGGATACCCATATCTGGTCGCCTGCTTTTGCTATTTCCAGTGCCTTGTGCAGGTTGCCCAGGGCCGATGCCCAGGAGGCGCCGTTACCGGTTCCGCCCTGGCGGACGAAAATGACCTCTGCTTCAAGCCGGGTTAGGGCCAGTATCATTACCGCAAGTAATAGTATTCTTTTCACGCTAAAAAATTTTGAAGTTGGTTCAATGGCCTCGAAGGCCCAAAAGAGTGATCAGCCGCTTTCACCAGCAACCGAAGGCCACTAAAAGAGGGATAGAACAAGGAGTTCTGTCAAGATACATGGGAGTAACAAGATTTACGGCGCCCCCGGGAATAAGTTTCACATTTTTGGCCCAGCCTGGCGAAAATAATGAGTGGCAAACACTTTGCCAAAAAATAAATATGTGCAAAATAGTAAAATTCGAGAGTTTCGCTGATTCGTCGGGCAGAAAAAAATTCCGGTAAAGAATTACCTGGCTTTAAGATTTTTTTTAATTTTAGTGTAACGAATTATTCTTTCCCCTCGTATACATAGGTGCTTTGCATTCCCCCGTACTTACTCCCCCTATGAACAAAAATACCGCCGTTTCCTGTGGATCGGCAAGATTTATTATTCCAAAATCCGTGGTGAAAAAATAGTTTTTCCTTATTTTGGGCAGTAACCCGGAAGTGCAACTATCCCCTGCCTGCTCAAATTTCAGGAAGGGCTGAAATAGTTTTACTTTAACCAAAACCAATTGACCTTGAAAAGGATACTTTACCTTTGGTTATTGGCCTTCTGGGTGCTTCCGGAGCTTCAGGCTCAGGATATTCACTTTTCTCAGTTCGCCTATTCTCCTTCCAACCTCAACCCGGCCTTGACGGGGGTCTTTCGAGGGAATACCCGTTTCACTGCCAACGCCCGGAGCCAATGGAGCGCCGTTCCCGTCGATTACCTCACGTTTTCCGCGGCCGGAGATATAAAGATACCGAAAAGATATGGCAAGAACGGCTTCTTCGCCGCCGGGCTGGCTTTCAACTACGACCAGGCGGGGCTGTCCCGGCTCAACCTGGCCAACATCAACCTCAGCGGCTCGTATACCCACCAACTGACAAACTGGGCGTTCATAACGGCAGGCGCCCAGGCCGGCTTCAGCCGCCGCGGCTTCAAGATCCAGGACCTCACCTTTGATAATCAGTACAACCCGGACCTTAGCGGGCTGGACCCCAGCAAGGGGAGTGGCGAGGCCTTTGAATCTTTCAGCAACCAATTTGCCGACCTCAGCGCCGGCATCAATTTCCGCTTTCAGGACTATAGCAACTGTGAGATCGTGAATGACCTCAGTAAACGTTCCTATCTGGACGTCGGCATCGGCATCTTCCACCTCAACCGGCCGGATCAGAGTTTCAGCAATACCGGCGACATCCGGCTCTTCATACGCTACAGCCCCTATTTGTTGGCCAACCAGCAGATCAACGAAATCGTGGATGTGTTCGGCAATGTGAACTTTCAGTTCCAGGGGCCCTACCAGGAGTGGCTGGCCGCTCTGGGCGGCAGGGTGTATATCGACCGCACTCCCGGCGCTCAGAAGTCGGTGGCGCTGAGCTGTGGCTATCGTTTCAATGAAGATTTTGGCGACGCCGTATTCCCCGCCGTGGAAGTCCAGATCGACCGGATCTACGGCAGCTTTTCCTATGATATCAACCTCTCGGAATTCAGAGTGGCCACCCTGCGCCGGGGTGGGCCGGAGTTTACGATACGGTATATCATCAGTAAAGTATGCTTCGACAATAAATATTTCTGCCCCCTACTGTAAGCTGAAAGCCGGCAGGCAGCTCTATGGAGGCTGTACTGCCTTTGCTGTTTGCCCCATTATATTTGGCATTTTGAAGTTGCGCGGCTGCCCGGCGCCCAGGCGTGTGCCTGGCGACAGAATAGCTAAAAATATTTAGGAACCCGAAAACCCGTTCCGGAAAGTCCTCCCTCACAAGGTATGTATACCTGTTTTCTGAAAGAGCTTTGTTAAACATTCGGACAAAAAAAACAAAATGAGACTATTAATATTGTCCTTGTTGGCCAGCCTGGTTTTTTCCTTTACCAGCCACGGCCAATCCTTGGACCAGGTGATCAAGGTGGGAAATCAATCCTTCGACACAAAGGATTATTACAATGCCTTTCGTTGCTACGAAATGGTCCTGGATTATATGAAGAGGGAGGAATACAAAGGGGATTGGGGTGCACTCTATATCAAATACCGTTATGCCGAAGCCGCCCAGCGTTTCAACTACTTCGAAAAGGCCGCCCAGCTCTATTCCGAGCTGTTGCCGGAAAGCCAGGGCAATAATATGGATGTCTATGCCCGCTCTGTTTTCAACCTGGCCCGGGTAAAACAAAGCCTTGCCGAGAAAGAGTCCGCTACCGTTAATGCCGCCCGAATAGACCGGGCCATGCTGGAGGAAGCGCAAGAGCTCTATCAGCGCTTCCTGAAGGAAGGCCTCCAGCAACACCTCACGCCCTTTCCGGCCTCCCCCAAAGAGGAGCCCGCCGCCCTCAGCCCGGAAGCCCAGCGTGCTTTTGTGGACGCAGCAAAAAAAGGAGAATCCGATGTAAAAAAAGCGATGGATGCGGCCGCCCAAAACCCGGGAGGAGTCGCCCTGGAAAAAGATACCATTTCCCGGCTTCCCGATGTAGTGAATTCCGAATATTCAGACCTGGCCCCTGTACTGAGGGGCAACAGCCTTTACTTCTCCTCCATCAAGTTCCCTTCGAAACCGGACCGGCTCCTCCGCCAGTCCCGCATTTACTCCCAGGTTTTGAAAGCTTCCTTTTCCAGGAACGCAGAAGGGGAACTGGATGCCGTCACTGGAGTAGACACGCTTGCCCAGGCAGGCTTTTTCAACGATAACGACGACTTCAGCCATACCATTCACTCCGCCTTTACCCATAATGGAGAATGGATGTACTTCTCTCATTGCCCTCAGGGGAAGGGAGAAAGCCCAAAGTGCACCCTCTATCGCCGAAAGAACAATGGAGGCGCCTGGGGAGCGCCCGAATATCTGCCGGTCAACGTAGACAGCACGCGCTTCACTACCACCCAGCCCAGCATCGGCTATGACCCCCGTACGGGCGAACAATGGCTCTATTTCGCTTCCGACCGCCCCGGAACCAGAGGCGGGCTCGACATCTGGCGCTGTAAGGTCGATGAGGAGAACGGCGCCCTGGGCGCCCCGGAACCGCAGGTGGGTGTCAATTCCGAATGGAACGACGCCACCCCTTACCTGCATGCCTTATCCGGCCAGCTGTTCTTCAGCTCCGACCGCGAATCCACCTTCGGGCTTTACGACAACTTCGTCGCCACTTCCACCGCCTCCGGTGTGGCCATAGAAAACCTGGGGCTGCCCTACAATAGCGGATATAACGACCAGTACTACTTCTTGTCTGAAGACGGCGGCCAGGCCTTCTTTTCTTCCGACCGCCCCGAATCCATCCGCTTCGTCGATTCCCTCGACGCCTGTTGCCAGGATATCTATACCTACCCCATCGATATCAGCGTGGAACTGTCCGTCCGGGTAATGGGCTGCGGCAATGACCTCACCCAAAGCGCCAGCCTGGAGGCCTTTGACATTTCTCTCTCGGAACAGGGGGAAAAGGTGCGCCTCGATGCCCTGCGCAAGTACCATAAATACCGGCTGGTGGTTTCTCATGACGAATTTGTCACCAACCGCGACGTGGTGTTGTATTTCGACGGCAGGTATAACGGAAAGCTGGATACCACCGTCATGTTGTTCCCGGAATACCTGGACCTCACTTTCACCGTTCAGGACAGTTCGACACAGAAAGAACTGGCGCCTGGCACGGATTACACCCTGGACTTTATTTCCTCGAGTGCTCCGGCGCCCGAAAAACTGGAAAATGGCGCCTATCGCGTTATTCCTGAATTTGAATATACCGTGGAAGTGATTGACCCGAGAGGCCATTACGAGCCCAGAACCGTAGCATTGAACTTCGGCCGGGAGGCCGCCGGGGAAGGCCTGGGTTGCAGATCCGACTATGTGATAAACCTCCGCTACGCGCCTTGTAATATGATGGAGCAGTTCAGAGACATTACGTTCTACTTCGATAATGACCTGCCGGCCCGAGACAGCACCTATCTGCCTCAACCCCGGCTGGTTGCGAACCGGACGACGGATGATCGCTTCAATACGGCCCTGGTATATCCCTACGCCGTGAAATGGCCCCAGTACAAAGAGTTTAACCTGCGGTCTTACCGGGTGGATGCCCGCAAAGTAAGCGGCAAGCTGGTGACGGTGGGCAATAATACCTGGTACAATTACAAGGAACTCGACGACCCGCAGGCTGTGGAGTTAGATCCGCTGCGGTATTCCGCGGAAAAAATATCCCCGAGCCAGTATGAGATCAGCCCTAATGACGGCCTTGGCGACAACGTCGACGGTTTTTTCCGGAGGGAGCTGTTGGGAGAACTGGACCGGTTCAACGGGCTTATTGCCAGTTATAACAGCCATCTCTCTACCGGAAGGGGCGCTGCTATTTCATTGAAAGCCTATTGCAGTATCAGAGGCAATCCTGATTACAATAAGCTGTTGGCCAAACGCCGGGTGCTTTGCATCAAACAGGCGCTGTCCGACGGCTTCATCATAGAAAGTTATCTGGAAAAATTCCTCACCAAGCCGGAGCGGGACGCCTGGGAGCAGGGAAAAGCGCAAAAGCTACAGGCTGCTCTTGACAATTTTGAATCGGCCATGGACCAGGATATTGGATCTGTCCGGAAAAATGTAAGCGCCCTGGAAAATATCCTAAATACCAGCGATCAGGGGCTGGCCCTTTCTATTCAGCCGGTAGGCAATCCGGGCGACAAGGTGCAGTATGACTTCAGCTTTAGCAATGAACACATGGAGAAGAGCGGCGCCCTTACCATAAACACGCAAACCCGGAAGATCAGCAATAGCTCCTCGGAAGAAACCATTACGGGGGTCTACCGATATGATGATACTTCGATGAAGAACGATACGGTTACCATTACTATCCTGAGCCGGGATGATGGGAACACCGCTCAATACACCTTTACTTTCAATGACGGCAGAGGAACCCTGTCCCTCGATTCGGAGCCGGTAGGCAGCACCGAGGCAGATGAAAACTTCCCCGACCCCAACCTCGACCCGGATAAAGGCGACGGGGGGAAATATTTCCTTTCCGCGGCCTATGACCGCCGGGTGGTGATAACCGGCCTGAAACTGGATGGATGCGAAGAGGTCAGTTCTCTGTCCTCCCGAGCAACTATCGATAACCCTTGATACAAACAGCCATGAACATAACTACAAAACATATGCCAGCAACTATCAAGGCCACTTTCCTGGCACTCCTCTGGAGTTTACCGGCCTTACTATGGAGCACTACCAACTATCACTGGGATGAGCCAGGCCATTGCCAGTGGCAGGAACAGCAAGAGCCGCAGGCCCTGGAGGGCTGGCAATGGGAATTGATTGCCGGAGACACCACGCGCCCGGTTTTCGCCACCCACGCCTGCGACCAGATCTGTCCTGAATTTCAGGTTAATAAGATCGTGGTCAACGCCACCTGCGGCGAAAATAACGGCAGCGCCAAGGTAGAACCGGTTGGATACCCCGCTGGCACGCTGTTTAATTATACCTGGTCGGGTAATGTCAGTACGACAAATGAAGCCGATAGCCTGGCGGCAGGTATCTATTCTGTAACGGTTTCCGTAGCCATGTCCGGCAACGGCTCTTTCCGCAATTGCGATACCCAAACCATCGTTGCGGTCAGTGACGTCGGCGGGCCGGAAGTGGCAGTAAGTGCGGTCGCCGCCAGCTGTCTCTCGGAGGCCGGCAGGATAACGCTGGATATTACCAGCGGCACACCGCCCTTCTCCATTGACTGGACGGGTGGCGCCCGAACGGCGAATGGCCTCGGGCCGGTGCAGTTCGTCAACCTGGCCGCTGGAACCTATACCTTTGTAGTGACAGACGCCAATGATTGCAAAACTTCTGTCATCAAAGAAGTCCCCCGCGATCCCAGCGGGTTTGGCCTATCCCTGTCCGCCACCCCGGCGAGCGGTTGCGGCGCTAACGACGGCACCCTGACGGTAAACATGCTGGGAGATTTCCCGCCCTACCAGGTCACCCTCAATAACCTGAATACCATAACCGTTAACACCACCTCTTATACCTTTACCGGCCTGCCCGCCGGCCTGTACCGGGTGAGCGTCAAAGGCGCCCTGCTTTGCGAAGCGGAAGCCGATATCCCCATAGAGGATGGCAGCAACACCTGTAATATCAGCGGCTGGACAGCGGTGGATGCGGATTGCTCAGATGCCCTCGGCTATCTGGTTTTTGACGGGTCGGGCGAAGCCCATGAAACTTACGAAGTGAGGCAGAAGAATTCCACCTTCACCATCGTGACAGTACGCGGAACATCCTCGCCCACGATCGAGGTGCCGGCAGGAGAATACCGCATCAAAAGAATAAGCACTCAGGACGCCTGCATCTGTGAGTTCAAACTCGAAGTGGAAGCTCCCGAAGAATTGACTGCAGAGGTGGAAAGTGAATGTGTCCTGGCAACTAATTCGGGGTATATTGAGGTGGTCGGAATCACGGGAGGTTCAGCTCCTTATACCCAAATGCTCACCGACGGTTCAGGCAATGTGGTCGCTTCGCCTTACACTAACCTGGCGCCAGGCGTATATACCCTTAAGATTACTGACGCCAACAACTGCCAGCCGCTAACCAAGGAAATAAACATAGAATGCCCCTGTGGCCCCATCAGCGTAGCCGTCACTCCTGCCGATACTACGATCTGCGAGGGAGAGCCTGTGGCCCTGGAAGCTATCGTTACCTCCACCGAACCGCCGGCCTCCATTACCTGGTTCGATGGCAGTGGCGCGCAAGTGGGCGCCGGCCCCAGCCTGCCCCTTACCCCGAACGCAGGCGCCAACGAATATACCGTGGTTGTGGAGAGCAGTTGCGACACAGCGACGGCCACCGCCACCGCCCGCATCAAAGTCGCTGGAAATGCACCCCTGACGGCTACTCCCGATTACCTGCTGGTTTGTACCGACGACCCGGTGACTATCGACGTTTCCGGGCCGCTGACGGAATGCGTGATCTGGCTGAACAGCAACGGCGCCCCTGTGGATACAGGAGCCCAACTCCGCATCGTTCCGGTGCCTGGCGTCAATCAATATGTAGCCACTCTTCCGGGGGCGGAAGCCTGTGTAACACCCGATACGGTTACCGTTGAATACCGCACCGAAACTGTTACCGTTACCGCCAGCGGAGCGACAAAGGTTTGCGAGGGGGATGATGTATGCCTCCTGGCTACCTATACCCCTGACGATACTACCGTTAGCATTACCTGGCTGGATAATAATGGTGTGGTTCTGGGCAATGATCCGCAATTATGTGTAACGCCTCCGGTGGGAACTTGGGAATATCAGGTGATCGCCAGTAACGGTTGCTCGGCGGATACGGCTTCAGCTATCGTCACTGTGCTGTCGGATACCACAAAAATAGAAATCACACCCTCGGACACGGTTACGCTGTGCGCCCCGGAACGGGTGTGCTTCACGGTGACGGACACGACGCTGTGGGACTGTATCGAGTGGGTTGACGCCGGCGGTGCGGTCGTGGGCGCGGGAGGCGAGCTGTGTGTGGAGCCGGACAGCATCGGCCTGCACATGTATATCGCTCAGGTGAATGATAGCCTCGGGCTGGACTGCGTGCTTCCGGATACGGCCTATGTTAAG
>JAGFJE010000623.1 GCA_024103175.1 Phaeodactylibacter sp. | reverse complement strand
AGCGGGCATGGGTTCAAGTTCGCTCCCATGTTGGGCGGCATCATCGCCGATGTCACCGAGGGCAAAGAAAACCCCTACGCTTTCCGCTTCCGATGGAGAGAAAAGGGGGAAGAACGGGCGGAGGCGGCGAGGAGCCCGGAGGGGCTGTAGGGAAGTGGGAAGGGGGAAGTGGGAAGTGGGAAGTGGGAAGTGGGAAGGCGGAAGGCGGAATTTTTCCAGTGGAGCGCTGCCAGGATAGGGCTGAAGATACTTTCACCGAAAAAACAGCGCTTCCTTAAAAAAGGAAGTTTGAAGTGGGAAGCTTGCCCGGCCAAGGTACGAGGACGGGTTTACCCGGCTGAGGGCAACGAACATGGGGCTTAGAGCTGCAGCCTTCCGGGCAAGTTTCCGGCTTCCGGCTTCCGATTTCCGATTTCAAAGAAATTCCACCTCGCGGATCTCCTTCCTGCCGAAGTATTCTTTGGCTTTCGGCTGCAGCTGTTCCTGAGTCATGTTGTCGACATCCTGCCGGGAGATGCATTCGCAGGAAGCGTCCGCCAGCTTGTCCATCAGGCCCTGAGCGGAAAGGGAGAGGCTGGCGAGGGTGGCCAGCAGGAAAAGAGGGAAAAATGCTTTCACTTTCATTTGTTGAGTTTTGGGGTGCAAGATAAGGGGAATTCGGGCCTGTCTCTATTTAGCCGGGTAAAATTCGGGGTTTTTATCCGGCTGATCCCGACAAATTTCGGGAGAAGACAGGCGTGGATCCGGCGTTAGCCGTTCGCGAATACTGAAAATCAGGATTTTATTAAAAAAACAGGCTATCCGTCTAAGGTTGGACAGCATGCCCCGGGGGCGTGTACGATGTATGTACCAAGGGCAGTCCTTAGGCCATGGACGATGTACGAAGTTGTCCAACCTTAGAATGGTGGCCAAAAAACATATTTCAAACCATTTCCGGATGACAAAACCCGGAACCGATCACCGAGTAACGAATCACGAATAACGCTACCCCTTCACGCCCTTCTTCATCTCCTTCTCCCTTTCCAGGATAACGGCAAGGTTGTTCTCCCGCAGGGTTTCCAGGGTATGGTCGCGGATCATGATGAAGACGGCGCGGATGCCGCAGGTAGATTCGTCCTGGCATTCGTCGCAGGGGCCGTAGTAGTTGAGAGAGACGCAGGGCAGCAGGGCGATGGGTCCGTCGAACAGGCGCATGATGGTGATCAGGTTGATGTCCTCCGGTTCTGCGAGCAGGAAGTAGCCCCCGTGGCGCCCGCGCTTGCTGCGCAGGATGCCCGCGTTTTTGAGGTCGAGCAGAATGGCTTCCAGGAACTTATGCGGTATATTTTCACTCTCGGAAATTTCCGAGGCCAGTACAGGCCGGTTTTCCTCCCGGTGGCGGGCGATATACAGCAAGGCGTTTATTGCGTATTTTGACTTTTTAGAGAGCATAGCGATCTGTTGTTGCCTGAAAGATAGGGAAGTTTTTGAGTTTCGGGGGTGATGAATGTCACAGGGGGGAGGAAAGAAGGAATGAAGGAATGAGGGAATGAAGGAATGAGTGAATGAAGGAATGAAGGAATGAGGGAATGAATGCTGCCCCGGATAATCATTCCTTCTTTCCTTCAATCCTTCAATCATTTCTTCTTCTCCAGGAACCCCTCCATGGCATACAGCACCCCTCTGATCGGTATGCGCAACCATTCCGGGCGGGCGTTCATTTCGTAGCCCACTTCATAGATCGCCTTTTCCAGGATGTAGGTGCGCAGGAGGAGTTGCACGGCCTGGCCGTCTTGGGGGATGAAGCTTTGCCCTTTAGCGGTATCGAGGTAGGCGGAGAGGAAGTACTGGCTGACGTAGTGGAACCACTGGTTGGCCCAGGTTTCCAGCAGGGGCATATCTTCCGGGCGGTAATTCTGGTTGAGGACGAGCTGGCCGTAGGCAGCGTAGTGGAAAGAGCGGACCATGCCGGCCACGTCTTTGAAAGGGGTGCGTTTCAGGCGGCGTTCGCTGATGGAGTGCATGGGCTCCCCTTCAAAGTCGATGATAAAGAAATCGCGGCCGTTGTAGAGCACCTGCCCCAGGTGGTAATCGCCATGCACGCGAATCTTGGTGGCCTCCACCTTGAGGGCATAGATCTCGGCGAAGCACTCCAGGATGTCATCTTTGATATCGAGGATGGCCTGCGCCTCTTCGGCGACGTGTTCGGGCAGGGCATTCATCCGCCGCTTCAGGCCCTTGAGGGTTTCATTGGCCAGGCGCCGGTGCTGGGAATAGACCGAGCGCTGGTAGTTCTGGGTAAAGCGCTCGGGAGTGAAATCGGGGTCCGTAGTGTTGGAGGCCAGGGCGATGTGCATCTCTGCAGTGCGCTGGCCGAGCAGGACAGCCCGTTCGGCGGTCATGCTGCCGATAAGCTTCTGCAGCCGTTCCGGCGTATTATTGAAATACAGCGGCTGCTTTCTGGCGAGCGGAGGCGCCGGCTTGCCCCGTTCCACCTTGGCGAGCACCTTCTCGTAGTAGCGGTTGAGAGCCTCGAGCATCATCGTCCAGGCCTCGCCCTGGTTCGGGATCTTGTTCTGCAGCAGGCCGAGAATGGTGTATGCCTTTTCAGTGGTATTTTCGAACTGTATACCGCCGCCGTAGCGGGGAGAGTTCTCGAAATCCGTCTTTTCCGACAGGAATCGCACCAGTTCCAGGTCGGGATTGATGTCAATGTCGAGTTTGCGGTAGATCTTGAAGAAGAACTGGCTGTTGTAGATCACGGAGGTGTTGCTCTGCTCGGCGCGGAGCACTTCCGAGACGATGTCCTCCTTCTCCACGTCCAGTTCATCCAGGATTTTTCCGGATTCGAACACCAGCTGGCCACCGATGACGTTGACGCGGGTATTGTTTTTTATCGACCAGAACAGCTCATTGCGAAAGCCTTCCTCGTAAATGGCGTCGATGACGATACCTTCCTTCGAAGGGGTTTTGATGTAAGAAATGACGCTTTGGTTCTCGTTTTTCAGGAAACGCACCATCTTTTCGGCATTGGTAACGATGGTGACCGGCAGGAAGTAGGTTTCAGGAAGGCCGTCGGTATACCGGACCACAATATTGAGGAAATAGGCGGCAAGGCCCTCCACGTCGATCCGGGGGTAATGGCTGATGTTGAGTGAAACGATCTTCCTGGACTTGCCTCCGAACCAGCGGCAGGAGCGCAGGTATGCGGGCAGGATCTTCTTCTCGAAGCGGCGCTTGGTGGTATAATGGCCGAAAAACTCCGCCCATTCCACGTCGGCCTCCAGGTCGGCGATGGCGCGGTCCTTGGGCACATCTTCCGGGTCTTCCGTCTTTTCCATCAGGAACCAGTGATAGCCATAAGGCCCGAGGGTGAAGTGATAGGGCGCTTCTCCGACCTCGAAGAACTTATTCTGGCTGAAGACCTCCACCGGCCGGACGCCTTTGAAGCGCTTCAGGTCCAGCTCGACGGCCTGTGAATATTTGGAGAGGTTGGCCAGCACGAGGATGCTTTCCCCCTCATAGGAACGGACGAAAGAAAGGACTTTGCTGTTGAGCGAATCCAGGAATTCTATTTTGCCGTGGCTGAAGGCCTTGAGGCGTTTGCGGATGGCGATGATATTCTTCATCCACCACAACAGGGAGGTGGAGTTTCGGTTCTGCAGCTCGACGTTCACCGCTTCGTAGCGGTAGAGGGGGTCTTGAATAACCGGCAGGAAGAGTTTCTGGGGGTTGGCGGTGGAAAATCCGGCGTTGCGGTCGGCATTCCACTGCATGGGGGTACGGATGCCGTTGCGGTCGCCCAGGTAGATGTTGTCGCCCATGCCGATCTCGTCCCCGTAGTAGATGCCCGGAGTGCCGGGCAGGCTGAACAGCAGGCTGTAGAGCAGCTCGATGCGGCGGCGGTCGTTGTTGAGCAGAGGGGCCAGGCGGCGGCGGATGCCTTCGTTGACCTTGGCGCCGTGGTCCTGGGCGAAGACCTTGTAGAGGTAATCGCGTTCCTCTTCGGTGACCATCGACAGCATGAGGTCATCGTGGTTGCGCAGGAAGAGGGCCCACTGGCAGCTGTCGGGGATGGGAGGCGTCTGCTCCAGAATATCGATAATGGGATAGCGGTCTTCGGTTTGCAGGGCCATGAACATGCGGGGCATCAGGGGGAAGTGGTAATTCATGTGGCATTCGTCTCCCTCCCCGAAATATTCGGCGGCCTCTTCCGGCCACAGGTTGGTCTCAGCGATCAATACTTTGCCCGGATGCTTACGGCCTACATACTGGCGCAGCGATTTCAGGTATTCGTGGACTTCCGGGAGGTTTTCGCAGTTGGTGCCTTCTTTCTGAAAGAGGAACATGGTTGAAGTGAGCCGCATGCCGTCGACGCCCAGGTTGAACCAGAAGTCGATCACCTTGCGGATCTCCTCCTGCACCCGGGGGTTCTCGTAGTTCAGGTCGGCCTGTTGGCTGTAGAAGCGGTGCCAGTAATAGGCCTTGGCCACATTGTCCCATTCCCAGTTGGATGTTTCGTAATCGCTGAAGATGATCTCGGCCTCTTCGTATTTCTCCTGCGTATCGCTCCAGACGTAGAAGTCCCGTTCCGGAGAGCCTGGCTTGGCCTTGCGGGCCCGCCGGAACCACTCGTGCTCGGTGGAGGTGTGGTTCATGATCAGGTCGATGATGACCTGCAGCCCCCGTTTGTGGGCCTCGTCAAGGAGTTGTTTGAAGTCTTCCATCGTCCCGTAATCCGGGTGGATGCTGGTAAAGTCTGATACGTCGTATCCGTCGTCCTTGAGAGGGGATTCGTAGAAGGGAAGCAGGGAAATGGCGGTAATGCCGAGGTCTTCCAGGTAATCCAGTTTCCGGATCAGGCCGGGGATATCGCCAATGCCACTGCCCGTGCTGTCATAGAAAGAGCGGATGTGGAGGGCGTAGATGATGCTGTCTTTGTACCAATAGGGATTGGGCTGTTCGGCCATATTCGTCTTGTTTAAGCAGAAGTGTTACTGCTAAAAAACGAAAATATTGGCTGACGACAAAAAGAAACTTTGCGTTTTGGCAGTGCATTTTGGCGAAATGCCAAGCCCAAAACACTAAAGGACTTAATTTACAATGCACTTTGCCCCCGCCTGAAGGGCGAAAGCAGCTGTCCGGTCAGAGATCCTCTTCTACCTCCAGCCCCAGGCGCCGGGCCAGGGCCGGGGCCTGCTCGCGGATCTCCCGCTCCAGCTCCGCCAGGCGCTGTTCCATCAACTGGTTCATGCGCTCCAGGGTTTGTATCTGTTTCCGGGCCTCACCGTATTTGGACTTGTAGGCGATATCCTTTTCCAGCACGACCCCTTCTTCCTCCAGGATGTCTTCCTTTCTGAGGTCCCGGCGGGCAAAATCGTCCAGGCTGATGTTAAACAGCTCGCAGATGCGGAAGGCCACTTCCATGGGCGGAGTGGACTTACCTTTTTCATAATCGCTGATGGCCGCACTGGTTTTCTCCAGTTTCTTAGCCAGGCCGGCCTGGGTCAGGCCGCGCTTGCTCCTCAAATACTTGAGGTTAACGGGTATGTACATCGAACTCAAGGCGCTGTTGGGTTTTTTCTATTTTTTACTTAAAATTCCTTGCTTTCAAGTTAAATCCTATTTATATTTGCTTTCAACCACTGATCAGTTGACAAAGCAATATACTCAAATTGTTCTGTCATAACAAAGGGTTATTCCGGATAAACCTGTGCAAAAAGCGCTCTCCATTTTCTAACATTAAAAACAAAGGCATGGGTATCCCGCTTTTTCTAAAGATCGTCAGCATCGAAAGCATAGAAGGCTATACGGTGCGCCTGAAATTCAATACCGGAGAAATAAGGAGCATAGATTTCCTCCGGTTTTTCAGCCGGGAGCGGAAGTACGAAAAGACGCTCCTGGAAGATTTCGACAAGTTCAGCTCCATGGAGGTCGTAAACGGCGCCCTTACCTGGCTCTGCCTGGGCAAAACCATCAGAGACTCCCAGGGAAGAGAAGGGTTTTATGCTTTTAATGTCGACCCGAGGCGGCTGTATGAGTTTGAGGAGCCGGAGGAGGAGGGGGGGGATGTTTGATGTTTGATGTTTGATCGGTGATTTCGGTTAACATAGCCCTAAGTTCTTTGACATGGATGCAAATAGATTTCCAGCGGTAGCTGGAGCAACTCCAGGACAGGAATTTGGTGTTCCTGAAGTGGTTCTACCTGGTAAGTTGGGCTTCTGGCTTTTTGTCTGATAACGAAGAGCTTGATGTTGCTAAAAGCCTTTAACAAGCGATAAGTAGTCGGCCTTCGCATTTTTCGGCCCTTGTTGTAAGGTATCAGGCCAGTCAGGTACTGGTTTTTGGCCGCCAGAGCCTGCCTGGCTTGATACTGGATAACGGTTGAAAACTTTAATGCTAAGGTTAGCAGCCTAATCAAGTTTTCGATACGGTTTTGTTTACTCAGGAAGATGGGCATTAACCGGGTAACTTTATTGAGCAATTGATGGAAGTTCTGCTCGATACGGTATTCACGCCGGTAGACATGCACCACCTGCTGCGCACTGAGCTGTGAAACAGGGCAATTGGTGGCATATACCCGCCAGCCCAAACGTTCAATGGCTTGTTCGAGTACCTCTTCCTTTTCCTGCAGCTGGCACTTGACTACTTCCCGCCTTCGTTTGGGGTCATAAGCCAGTTCGTATTGCACATCCAGGAATTTGCTAACCTTACGGCGCCTGAGCACCTTCTTGATAAAAGCCTCGGCCTGTTCAAGCTGGGTAAATATTTTCCGGCCTTGTTTGGGCAAAAAACGTTCCAGGATCTCTCGCTGGGCTTTGTGTAAGCGCTTTTTGAGGCTTGCCTCCCGGCGCTCAGCCAATTGGATAGACTTGACTAAAATATTGCGTTGTTCCCATTGGTGCTGCTGAGAAGCTTCCTGGCAGGAAGTTTTGGGCAACTCATACACTTGGGCAATGAGTTCCTTATTTTGGTACACTGGCCGGATGTTTTCCTCATCCTGCTGTGCTGAACGAATAGCTTCTTGTAACAGCTCGGTTCCAAATTGCCGTTGGCTCAATGGGCATAGGTAATGGTTCTGAGTCTTGTCCAGATAGGCAAAATTAGCGGCATTGCCCAGCTTGGTATCTCCTACATACAAAAGGCCTTGAGGCGCCAGGCTTGCTCGGGCACGCTTGATTACCGGTATATACAGCTGGTCATCGGCCCGCTGCCCAGCCGCCCTACAGTTAGCTATTGGCATGGCTAAAGGGTCTAGGCTGGCTAACATTATTTTCAGCTGGGGCAACCCTGGTAAGCGTGTTTTGTTGTGCCCCATCTGAAAAAGGCCTTCTGTGGGGCGGTAACTGACTACTTCGGTAGAATCGGCGCGCACAACCTCTTGGTTCAAGTCGAAAACCCGGATCAATTGCCGGTTTTGTCCGGCTTCATACAATAGCCAGGTTTGCTCTCGGCCCATCTGTTCCAGCACAGCTCCCAGGTAATCATCTGAAAACTGGCTAGCTTCCAGTTCCGGTTCCTGGCACACCCAACGAAGAGTTTCCAGGTTCTGTTCTACCCACGGCTCAACACCACTTAGGCGATGGTCCATTTCTGAGAGGATATACATCAACCAGATCTGGATCGTTTTGCCAACGCTAGGGCCTTGGCGGTTTGGATGGGTATCAAAATGCTCGTCTATAAGTTGGGAAACCTTGCTGCGCTCGAAGATCTCTGCCAATATGGGTAAGTCCCCAACTGGGTAAGATTCTATTTGCATCCGTTTTTGTCAAAGAACTTAAGGTTT
>JAGFJE010000618.1 GCA_024103175.1 Phaeodactylibacter sp. | reverse complement strand
CTGGTGGCGGGGGCTCTGGCCAGCCGCCTGGATTTGGGGCTGGCGGCCGTCCTGGCCGGCCTTCCGTTGTTGGTACTGCTGGCGGCGGCGATCATTCGGCGGCCGGGGTTCGGCCTGTGGCTGGCCTTGTCCTTCTCCTTTCTGGCGGCCGGGGCCAGCCGGTATGTGCCGCTGCCCTGGGGGCTGGCGGTCGACCTCATTCTGGCCCTTTGCATTCTGGGGCTGTTCTTCCAGCAATTCCGCAGCCCGGGCTGGGCCTTTCTCAAGAACGACGCCATGCTTCTGGCGGCCGTTTGGTTTGGGTTTCTGCTGGTAGAATTGCTGAACCCGGAGGCTCCCGGCCCGGTGGCCTGGGCCTATGCCGTTCGGGGCATCGGGATGTACAACCTGTTCATATTTGCCATAGCCTTCATTTATCTGCGGCGGCACGGGCGCCTGGACCTCTTTCTGAAGATCGTCCTGTGGCTCTCCGTCCTGGGAGCATTGTGGGGGTTCCGCCAGCAGTTCGCCGGCCTGGATGCTGCCGAAAAATACTGGATATGGGAGGAAGGGCACCACGACGAACACGTCCTGCACGGTGTCTTGCGGGTCTTTTCCTTTTACAGCGACGCCGGCCAGTTCGGTGCGTCTCAGGCGATGATCGCCCTGATGTGCGGGGTGTTGGTCCTGGGGCCGTTTCCCCTTCGCAAGAAGGCGGGGTATGCCTTGGTCGCCTTGCTCACCCTGTTCGGGTTTCTGTTTTCAGGGACACGGGGAGCGTTGGCCGTGCCGGCGGCCGGCGTTTTGGTATATCTCGTTCTGAGTAAAAACTTTAAAGTGCTGGCTGCCGGATTGCTCGCCATCGGACTGGTATTTTACTTGTTGAAGTTCACCTTCATCATGCATTCCTTTCAGCCGGTGGCGCGCCTGCGCACGGCCCTGTCGGTAGACAACCCCTCCCTGCAGGCGCGTTTGCGCAACCAGGAGACCTTTGGCAATTACCTGAGGTTTCGCCCCCTGGGGGGAGGCGTGGGGTCGGCCGGCTATTGGGGGGAGCGTTTCCGGCCCGGGTCGCTTCTGGCCGAGACGCCTACCGACAGCTATTACGTGAAAATATGGGCGGAAACCGGGCTGGTGGGCATCTGCCTGCACCTGCTCATGTTGGGGTACTTCCTGGGTAAAGGCAGTTTTATTGTATGGCGTCTCAGGGACCCGGAACTACGATACAAGGCCATGGCCCTGCTGGCGGCTTTCGGCGGCGTGTTGCTGGCCAGTTACGGCAACCAGGTTTACAGCCAGTTTCCCACCGGCATCATCATGCCGGTTGCCCTGGCCATGATATTTATGGCGCCGCATTACGATGAACAAATAGCAAAAGAAAGATCTGAAAAATGACAACGATACTGGCCCTGTTTTCCGTGTTGGCCCTGGCTTATCTGGCTTTTGGGGTGGCTTATCAGCTGTTCTTTGCGGCAGCCGGGCTCTTTTACCGGCAGCCTGGCAGGCCGCTGGCGCCGCCGCACCACCGCATCGCTGTGTTCATCCCGGCATATCGGGAAGATGCGGTCATTCTGTCCTCGGCCCGGCAGGCCCTGGAGCACGACTATCCGGCCCGCCTTTTTGATGTAATTGTCATTGCCGACGGCCTGCAGGAAGGAACGCTGGAAGCCCTGCGCACCCTGCCGCTGAAGCTGGTGGAGGTGGCATTTGAGCAGAGCACCAAGTCCAGGGCCATCAACCGGGCGCTGGAGCTGTTGCCGGAGGCCGGCTACGACATTGTCGTTATCCTGGACGCCGACAATGTGATGGGCCCGGGCTTTCTGTCCCGCGTTTCCGGCAATTTCGGGCAGGGCAGCCGGGTGGTACAGGGCCAGCGGGCGGCAAAAAATGCCGATACGCCGATGGCGGTGCTCGATGGGGCCAGCGAGGCGATCAACAACCACATCCTCTGCAAAGGGCAGCGCGTCCTGGGCTTCTCCGCCCGCCTGGCCGGCTCGGCCATGGCCTTTGATTATGCCCTTTTCCGGGAAGTGATGCCGCAGATAGACGCCATTGGCGGCTTCGATAAAGAACTCGAACTCCGGCTGACGCAGCGCGGCCTGAGGATCGCCTACGACGAAGAAGCCATTGTGTACGATGAAAAGGTGCGCCGCGAGGCCGACTTCTCCCGGCAGCGCAGCCGCTGGATCGCCGCCCAGTTTCACTATGCCCGGCGTTTTTTCCCCCGGGCATTGCAGCAGTGGCTGGCTGATGGCAACGGGGACTTCATGAACAAGGCCACGCAGATGCTCCTTCCGCCCCGCCTCATCACGCCGGGCGTTTTGGCCATGGGGGCGCTGGCGCACCTGCCAGCAGGGGCTTACCTGCTGGCCGCCCTGTGGGGCGGCGTGCTGCTGGCCAACATCCTGTCTTTTATGTTGGCCATGCCGGGCTACCTCTGGCGCTCCCCGTACCGGCAGGCGCTCCTGGGGCTGCCCCGGGCTTTTTTCTACGCTTTGCGGTCCCTTCTGGGGCTCAACTACGCCCGGCGCCATTTTATAAACACGCCACACGGCGACAACGAATGAACTTATGCTTGGACAAGGAATGCCCTGGCACATCATCCTGCCTTTCTTCTTTCTGGGGATCTTTCTGGGAATACACAACGCCCGGAAGGCCCCGGCAAAAGATAGCGGACAGCAGTGTAACACAGATCATACCGGGAACAGATGAGTAAAACGAAAACATCCTGGTTTAAAGCGGGCAGCTATTCCCTGCTGGGCTACGTCGCCCAGTTGGGGCTTGCCTTCGTCAGCTTTCTGGCGCTCATCCGGATGATGCCGGAATACGAATTCGGCGTGTGGGTGCTCTTCCTGACCGTCACTTCCTTTGCGGAAATGGCGCGCACCGGCCTGTCGCAGAATGCCGTGGTCAAATTCTGTGTGGAACAGAAGGAGGATTACGGAGCCGTCCTGGTGGCCGGCTTTTTTCTCAATACGGCCTGTAGTATTTTTCTGAGCTTGTTGTTGCTCCTGGTAGGGCTGCCCCTGTCCCGCCTGTGGTCGGCTCCCGAACTGATGGGGTTGTTGTGGTGGTACCCTCCTTTTGCCCTTCTGTACGGCGCCGCCCGTTATATCGACAACATTCAGATGGCACACAACGACTACAAAGGCATCTTCTGGTCCAAACTGGCCTTTGGGGCCTTTTTCCTGGGAGCTATCGTGGGGCTGTGGTTCTGGA
>JAGFJE010000616.1 GCA_024103175.1 Phaeodactylibacter sp. | reverse complement strand
AGGGCAAGGTGCACCTTGTTGCGCGCCTGGTGGAACTCCCGCCGGGGCATGATTCCCTGGCGCAGCAATTTTCTGAGGCGATTGAGCAGGAATAGATACTTTTTCAATTCCTGGATAATTATCCGGTTTGGGGCCAGCGGGCGGATCTCCCGGATGGCGGCTTCCAGCTCGCCGGCGGCCAACTGGTCTTTGATGTGGCTGAATACCAGTTCTTTCGTTGTCATGCTTCACTTTTTTTGCGTTGAAAAACCATTGGTGGCCAGCGCCTCCCCGGAGGGTTGCGCCGGCCCCTGGTTTTTATCTGGCAGGGCTGCCTTCGTACAGGGATCCATGGGATAATTCGGGTGTTGTTTTCATTTGGTTTTTGGTTTTCCCTGTTGTTGTACAAAGGTAGGAGGTAAAGCAAAGGGAAACATCCCCCCAAAGTGGGGTTTTGAGAATATCCCCTTTTTTGGGGAGTTTCGGGATTCGGGATTCAAGTCTCCTCCACCAGCCTGAACTCGAAAGCAGCCTTGACCAGCCCCGCCGTATTTTTGGCATTCAGCTTTCGCAGCAGGCTCTTGCGGTGGGAGATGGCCGTAGCCGGCGAGATGTACAGCTTTTCGGCGATCTCCTCCGTAGTGTGTTCATCGATGATGAGGTGCAGCACCTCTTTTTCGCGGCGGGTTAGCTTTTGAATGTACCCGGCGGGCCGGGGCTGCCGGGCCTGCTGCATGCCGGAGATCAGGTTGTTGGCCACTTCCCGGCTGAAGTACTGCTCTCCGGCGGCCACTTTGCGGATGGCCAGCAGGAGTTCATCCTTGCCGGTATTTTTCAGGAGGTAGCCGTCGACGCCGGCCTTTACCATCCTGGAGATGTAACCGGCATTGCTGTGCATGGTCAGGGCGATCACTTTCCGTTCCGGCTTCGAATCTTTGAGCTGCCGGCAAACTTCGAAGCCGTTCAGGCCAGGGAGGTTGATGTCCAGTAAAACCAGCCCGATATCCGACTGAGCCGCCATCTCCAGCGCCTGTTCCCCGCTCAGGGCTTCCTGTATGCCGGTAATGCTGCTTTCCCCCTCCAGGAGCGTCCGCAACCCGTCAATCACGATCTTGTGGTCGTCAACAATGAGTATATTCATAATACACTTTTTTTTGTTGTCAAAATCACTCCCCGTCCTTGCTTCGGCTCGTCCGGGTAAAAATCACTCAATCGTTCCTTCCTTCATTTTTACCCGGCCGAAGTATGAGGACGGGCCTTCCTTTCCCCCACCGGAATATCAATATTGAACGTACTTCCCTGCCCCGGTTCCGAGTCAATACTTACCCACCCTCCGAGGTAGGCCACTCTTGAGCGTATATTGTTCAGGCCTATCCCGCCGGTGAAATCGCCGTTGAGTTCGAAGCCGCGGCCATCGTCCTCCACCACGAGGTGGAGCCATCCGTCTTCGAGGGTGGCCTGTACGAGGACAGAACGGGCGCCGGAGTGCTGGGTAATGTTTTTGAGCAGTTCCTGGGTGATGCGGTACACGGCTATGCTGGCCTGTTCTGGAATGGCCGCATCGAGGCCATAGGGAATAAAATCAGCCTCCAGGCGGTGTGCCTTGGCGAGGGAATCACACAGGTACTGCAGAGCGAATTCCAGGCCATGGTGTTCGAGTATGTCGGGAGTGAGGTTGTGGGAGATCTCCCGGACGCTGCGGCAGGCTTCATCCAGCAGGTGTCCGGCCTTGGTATAGCTATGCGAGAGGTATACGGCCGGCACATTGTCGGAAAGGGCGCTGATCTGCATCTTGGCGGTAGACAAGACGGCGCCGAGGCCGTCGTGCAGCTCGCGGGCGAGGCGCTTGCGTTCCTTCTCTTCCCCTTCGATCATGGCCTGCAGCCGCCGGGTTTCCTGTTCTTTGCGGATCAGTTGCAGGCGGTGGAGGTGCAGCCGTTTGTTGTAGCGAAAGAGGAAGAACAACAGGCCGGCGATCAGGGAGGCCAGGATGGAACCGGTGGCCAGCAGGACGACCTGGTAGTATCGCTTCTGGATCTCGGCCTCCAACTGTTCCTCCCGGGCCTGGCGTTCGGCCAGGGCGCGGTCTTTTTTCTCTGCCTGGTACTTCACTTCCAGTTCCTTTACGATAGCGGCATTTTGGCGGGACAGCATGCTGTCCAGGACGGCCTGGTGTCGTTCCTGGTACCGGTAGGCCTGCCGAAAATCTCCCATTCCGGCGCGGGCCCGGGCGAGCAGGCTGTAAGCTTCCGCCCGGCTGCTGGGGTTGTCCATCTCCCGGCTCCATTCCAGGGCTTCCAGGAGGAGGGCCTCGGCCTGAGCGTATCGTCCGGTGAGGGCTTCCAGCCGGGCCAGCACGAGCTGGGTATGGAGCATATTGGCCCGGTCGTTGATCTTTTTCCGGATCTGCAGCGCTTCCTGCAGGATACGGATGGCCCTGCGGGTGTCTTCCGGGCCTGGCGGTTGTCCGAATTCCCGAAGCTTCAACAGGCTGATCTGCACTTCCGCTGCCGAAATGGGGTTGTTCAACTCCAGGAACAGGTGGAGCGCCCGGCGGTACTTCGATGCGGCCTGTTCCAGCTCCCCCGTCTCCGACAATACGTCGGCCTGGTGTTTCAGGTTGATTGCCTCAATACCGGGGACGTTTTTCAGCCGGGCAATAGCAGTAGCTTTGCGGCTGTAAGACAATGCGCCGGCCCAGTCCTTCTGCGCCTTGAATACCGCTCCGATGTTGGTGTACAAGCTCATCATGGAGAAAGTATCCTGGATGGACTCCGCCATCTTCAGCGCCCGGATCAGGTACATTTGGGCTTCTGTATAATGGCCGAGTTTTTCCTGGTATCCGCCGTAGGCAATGTAATCGCCGATCAGCTCGACGGTATTGCCCTGTTCTTCCTTGATGCCGATGAAGCGCTGAAAGTAGGCCATAGCCGAATCATTCTGTCCGGCATAGCGGTATTGGGTATACAGCTCCTCGCAGATGCTTCCAACCTTGCTGGAGTCTTTGAGGACTTCGGCCCACACGAGCCCTTCTTTGAGATATTGGGTGGCCTTTTCCATTTCCGTACTGTTCAGGAGCGCGAGGTGATAGCATAAGGTGTACAGCAAGCGGGGCAGGACCATCTCCCGGGCCAGCTCTTCGGCCTCGGTAAAGCGCTGTTGGGCCCTCGGCAGTTCTCCGGATTGCTGGGCCAGGATGCCCAGCTCCACCAGGGTTATCGCTATACCTTCCTTGTGGCCGGCATAACGGAGACGGCTGAGGGCATCTTCCAGGAGCAGCTCGCCCTGGGAGTGAAAGCCTTCCCGGATTTTGGCCTGGCCGGCGTAGAAAAGCGCCAGCCCTTCTTCTTTGGGGGCGGGCCGGGTTCGGAGGAACTGTTTGACAGCCTCCTGTACTGTTTCCGTTTCGCCGGCTTCCAGCAGTTTCTCCATCTTTTGTTCGAAAGCTGCCGGCCGCGTGAAAAAGCGGGATGGAGCCTGCGCCCGGGCCAATGCCGGGAGCAGGATTAAGAGGATAAAAAAGTACTGTGTAAGCTGTTTCATTTTACCGTCAATAAAAGGCAGTAAGCATGAGCCGGAAGGCCTGTTGGCGCCGGGCCCATTGTTTTTCGTTCACCTGTTGGGTGGAAACGGAAGCCTGTACGAGCAGAAAGGAATTGATGCGGTAGCCGGCGGCCAGGGAATGGCGCTTTATCCCGTTATCCCACCTGTCTGTTCGTCCGGGTATCCTTCCGAAGTGTATCATTCCAAACCGGTAGGCCAGGTACGCCCCACCCAGAAAGGGGAGGCTGTACCTGATATCCCCATGGCCGGCCAGCGCCTTCAGGTGAAGGGCTTTTCCGGCGAAGCTTTCCTCTTCGGGGAGGTGCTGCGGCGCCCGGTAGGTAGCCGCAATCAGCTCTCCCGACAGCTCGAAGTATCCGAACCCTATCAGATAATCCGTACCGATCAGGGCCTGGCGGTAGGCCTTCATTTTTTCCAGCCCGGCGTTGATGTCCGCCCGTTCCATAAAGGTTCCGTAAGCGAGGGAAAACCCCTGCTTCCACCAGTGGCGGGGCTGTACGGAGAAGCGGGAGGTAATGCCCCAGTTCGGAGATCCAGGCAGGCCCGTTCTCACATTGGGTGCTCCGTTCACCACGGCGGCGTCCAGCCACGCTTTCCGGGCCTTGATCTCCCAGTGCAGCTTCATCCCGGCAGCATATCCGCCGTAGTAGAGCATGGTGCTTCCCCATAGGGTGTTTCCATCGGCCGGTACTTTTACCTCATCGCCCATCCCGGGAAAGAACCCTGCTTTTTCCGAGATGTTGACGTAATAGCTGTAGGCGAGGGGCCGGGCAATGAACGTCCGCTCCGTAGGCAGCTGGCGGCCGTTGAACGCCCCGAAGGGGTAGAGGAAGCGCCCCAGGGTAAAGCGGAGGGGGCTTTCCTGCGGCGCCCACTGCAGGTTGAGCTGCGGTAGGCGCAGCTGTTCCGGCCTTTCCCCCTGCTTTCGCTCCAGGAGCAGGCGCCCCTGCAGGCGCCAGCCGCCGCCAAAGGGCCAGGCGGCCATCAGGTTGGCCTGCGCCAGGCCGAAGCGCCAGTCGCTGTACCCCTCATGGATCTCATTGTAAAAATAGTGGGACTTATCCCCTCCCCTGGACAGCTCGAAGCTTGCAGTGGCATTGAGTTCGAGTTGTGCCTGAAGTGCCAGGGGGAAGAGGGCCAGCTTAAGGGTAGTTAATAGCCGGATTGTTTTCATGGCTCAGGGTTTGGTGTAGTCGATGTCCTGCCGCAATGCCTGCCCTCCGGAGAGCGCTACTTCCACCATCCGTTTGCCGGCGTCGAGATGGAAAACTTCCATCCGGTAGCGCCCGTCGGGAAGCCCCCGTATCCGGTATCGCCCGTCGGCGTCGGCCCGGGTGAAATAGGGCGTTTCCAGGCTCAGGATCACGCCCCGCATGTGGGTGTGGATGTCGCAGGTAAGCTGGATGACGCCCGGCTTGTTGATCTTCCGGGGGTGCACCTCGCCGGGCGGGCGCCTCCCGATGGCGATGTTGCGCAGGGTCAGGGAATAAATGCTATGGACAAACTGGTCTTCATTCAGGAAGTATACCGTAGAACCAACGGTTACAGGTAATACGCAGGGCAGGAAAGTCTGGTCCTTCTGGGTGATGGCCGCCTCCCGGGTAGGGGAGAGGGGCGGTTGAAAATCCAAAGGATGAAGGCTGACGATGACATTCCGGTTGGGGGCCGCCATAGGGTCGTCCGAATGCATCACTTTCGAGCCATCCTTGTTGTAGGCATGGCCGCGGGCCACCCATTTCCGGGGCCGGGGCAGCCCGATGAGGCCGTAGATCTCATTATCGCCTCGGAGCAAAGGAACTGGTTCCGCCTCCGGGTTGTTCCGGACGGCTGAAACGCCGGCCGGGTGAGGCCCGGGGATAACAGCGGGAGCCTCCTGCCTGGCTCCCAGATATAGAAAAGACAGGAATGTGGTCATCAGTATGGCCATTCTCAACATCGGGTGATTGTTTTGCAGGCAGAAAATAAGGGCTTTTATCTTTCTGCGCCACCCAACTTGAGCAGTTGGGCGGTATCATTGGACGGATGCCGCCGGTTTTTTAGTTTTATGAGGACAAACCACTACCGGGGAAGCTATCCTGGAAAAAAATGTAAACCCATGCCAACAACAAAGATCGCCCTCATTCAGGCCGCTTCCGTTCTCTTCGGCCTGGAGGCTACGCTGGAAAAAGCCGCCCGCCTCACCCGGGAGGCGGCGAAAAACGGCGCACAGTTTATCCTTTTTCCGGAGGCTTTCATCGGAGGCTATCCACGAGGGCTGAGTTTCGGCACGGTGGTGGGTAGCCGCTCGCCCCGGGGAAGAGAGCAGTGGCTGCACTATTACCGGAACGCTCTGGTGATGGGAAGCCCTTCAATGGAACGCCTGGGCGCCATGGCCCGGGAGGCCGGCGCCTACCTGGCCATGGGCGCCGTAGAGCGCGAGCCTACAGAAAATACCCTGTATTGCAGCCTTCTCCTTTTCTCTCCTCAGGGCCTCCTCATGCACCGCCACCGCAAGATCAAACCCACCGCCGCCGAGCGCGTCATCTGGGGGGAGGGCGATGGGAAAGGCCTTA
>JAGFJE010000601.1 GCA_024103175.1 Phaeodactylibacter sp. | reverse complement strand
CTGCCGGGTTAACCGGCCTGGCGCCTGGCTGAAAACCCGGCAGGTTGAGACGCTTCAAAAGTATGGGGAAGTTTTTCATCTGAACCCTCCATATTTTGAACAGCCTACCTGCCAGGTTTTCCGGATGCGTACAGTAAACGCGGCAGGTTTTTCCTTTTATAAAAACTTACCCTATGTCCCTTGCCCGGCGCATCCTCGATTTCAACCGCAGCCTTCGGCCCGACTGGAGGCTTCCAGCCCACGTAGAACTACTCTACCCCTACGATGGAGAAGAAACCTGGCGGGCCATGGAAGCCTTCTACCAAAAATACTATGATGATGGCTACCCGCGGATAGGCATCTTCGGCATCAACCCCGGGCGCTTCGGGGCGGGCGTCACCGGCGTGCCCTTCACCGACCCCATCCGCCTGGAAACGGAATGCGGCATCAGCAACGATTTCGATAAAAAACCGGAGCTGTCTTCCGATTTTGTCTACCGCATCGTCAACGCCTGGGGCGGCCCGGAGGCGTTCTACCGCCGGTTTTACATCACCTCCCTCAGCCCTCTGGGGTTCACCAAAGACGGCAAGAACTACAACTACTACGACGATAAGAAGCTGGAGCGCGCCGTGGAACCCTACATCATCGACAACATCCGCGCCCAGATCGGCCTGGGCATCAGCAATGAGGTGGCCCTCTGCATGGGCCAGGGCCAGAATATGAAGTACTTCGGGCGGCTCAACCAGGAGCACGGCTTTTTCCGCCAGGTGCTGCCCCTGCCGCACCCCCGCTGGGTGATGCAGTACCGCAGAAAACGCCTGGAGGAGTTCAAAGCGCTGTACCTGGAAAAGCTGCAGGAGGCAGCCGGGCTGGCCGATGGCTGATGCCGAATGCTATTTCGTCCCGTAGCAGTAATACGTTTTGGTGTAGTACTGGTAAAAATAGACCTTCAGTGAATCCTGTTCCAGGTAGAAGACGCCACTGTATTTATACCGCAGGCTGGAGTAGGGAACCGAAAAAACCAGGTTAGGTTCTTTGAGGGTATTGACCATTTCCGTATTGTTGAGGTAGATGGTGTCCTGAGATTGGTTGGCCCGCTCAATTACCACTTCCTGTTGTACGGTATCTTTGGAGAATACCTCGTCCCCGTATCCGAGGTTTTCGATGTAGCAGGTACAATTATAAGTGCCATCAATGCCGGCCAGGTTGTCGATCGGAGTTGTGGTGTCATCCGTAGGGCCGTTTTCCGATGGAGTGGGCGTGGATTCCTGGTTACAACCGGACAACAGCAATAAACCGATGCTGCTGACGATCAGCAATGAAACCAGTAACCGGAAAGAATGAATGTACAGCGCGTTTTTCATGAGCAGAGTTTTTAGTGATCTGGGCAGTTCATTGATCTATAAATTTACAGAAACAACTCTAACTCCGCTATGGTAGCCGTAAAGTAAAGAGTAACATTGTAAGCGGCGTTGCGAATTTTGCGAATGCTCACCGCTGGGTGGAGACGAGGCAATGCCTTGCTTTTCATTGCCTGAAACCTTATATTTATCCCCATTATTGGCCTACCCAACTTGCTAAGCTCTTCCCTGAAGGCCTTTCAGGGAGAGCCTCTCTTTTTTGAGCCTGAGAAAATACCCCAGATGTGAGCGTACGCCTGCATCCTCAAAACGCATTTTACCATGGCCGTGCAAGTTGGAAAGCCGAAGCGAAGAAAACCGGCCCCGCCCGCCAGAAATGGAAAGGTAGTTGGACTACTCCTGCTGGCCTTCGCCCTTTGGATATTGATGGGAGAGAAGGATTTTGTCATCTGGAAAGATGGCAAACCGGACCTGTCCCCCTTGAGGAAGGCGAAGCTGGAACGGGAACTGGAAGAGCTGGATAGTGCGGAGCAGTATGTGCTCTTCGCTAGGATACCAGGATTTTATCCTTGTTACAACTGTTTCGGCGAAGAAGAAATTTTCTTAAATTTAGGGGAGGTTTGGAAGTATGGCGTTACCACAAAACACGAAAAAGGACGGTATCCGCAGGGGCTGCCGGTATATGGCCTGGAATACAAGATACAATACGAGGGGGAGACGATAGAATGCTATAAGCGGGAAAAGATAAGAATTTATTACTACGCGCTGTTACCTGAGAACCTTCGGCGGGCTCGCCCCCTTCAACGTCCTCCGGGAAACAAAAGAGATAGCTAACATGGAAAAAACAGCATGGCCTCCGATCGCATTCGGTACCGTCTTTTGGAAAGAGGTGGGCGATAAAGCATTTTGGATCACGAAGATCGAACGTTTTCTGCAACACAATATCCGGTTAGAAGATTACGGTTCCGGTATTTCTGTTATCCGCTTTGTATCGGTAGCTGTTTTGCCAACCAACAAATTACACGAAGAATACATCAAGTATTTCAAAAAACACAAAGAACTTGTGGTTAATCTAAAACTAGATTACCATGCTGTTTCCCGGGCAGACGAGCCTGCTTTTCTGCAACTCGTCGCCCAGCTCTTCCTCCGCGCTATTGACGAAGCCCCTCAACACAAGGTCAAAAACTTCGACTGGGCCCGCTTCCGTATGGACGTTGCTGGTCTGTTCGAAGCGGAAGGATGGCTGCAGGCAGCCTAGGGGATGGTGGATATTTATGGGTTCATGGGGGCAATGCCTACTGCAACATTGATAAGTATGTGGACTGAAATGCGCAGACATGCATAGAAATGAGGAAATGCAGTTCCGAACCCAAGCGTAGTACGCATTTCCACTGCATTTCTACACATTTCCACCTTTTTCATTTATTTGTGCCCACATACTTACACTGAAACACTGAAACACTACACCCCTCAATGCCTCCAGTCCCCCCTCCGTTCTTCATTCTCCCGCCGTTCCGGCGCTTTCCCGAAATTCCGGATCTGGTAGGTAAACGTTAGCATGACGTACTGCTGCAGCACCTCGGTCTGCACGTCCTCGATATAGGCTTCGGTGACGTTGCGCTGGATGCTGGTGTTCTGCTTCAGCAGGTCGAATACCGACAGCTGGATCTCCCCGCGTTCATTTTTGAACAGCTTCTTGGCCAGGCCCATGTTCCACAGCCAGTAGTTCTGGTCGAAGCCTTCGGACAGGCCGCTGTAGAGCTGGTGGTTGAGGGTAGTGCGGAAGACGAAGCCGTTGGCGATGATGAGGTTGACCAGCAGGCTGGAGTTCTGGCTGAAGTATTCGGTATTCAGCCGGGTGGACAGGCTGTTCTCCACGGTGCTGAAGCTGGACCGGGAGGAGATGGTAAAATCCACCCGTTCGCTGATGTTGCTGCTCAGCACCAGCCCCAGGCCGTAGGAAATGTTGTTGGCGTAGTTCACGGCGCCGTTCACCTGGCCGGGTTGCCTGCTGTAGTCGGCAGAGAGGTCGATGTTGAGGTTGGACTTCAGCAGCCTCAGGGGCAGGCCGTAGGTCACGAAACCCCGCAGGTTGCGGTAGCCTTCCAGGTTGACGGGGCGGATGAGCTGGGCGCCTTGCTGCAGGGTGATTCCTTCGGCGATGACAGTATCCTGGCGGGCGGTAAAGGTGTTGTTGCCGATGTAATTGTCGGAGTACTGGCCGGACAGCATGGCGTAGAAGACCGTTGACTTTTCGGTATTCGTTTTGGAATAACGGGCGAACAGGCGGTGCGAGTAGTTCTGCTCCAGATCCGGGTTGCCCGTTCTCAGCTGCAGGGGGTTGCTGTTGTCGATGGCCTCCTGCAGCTGGCTGACCGAGGGCGGGTTGGTGCTGGCCCGGTAGCCGGCCCGCAGGTTGCTCTGCTTGGAGAACTCGTAGCGGAAGAACGCCCCCGGCACCAGGTTGTAAAAATTGCGGCTCAGCTGATCGGCCACCGGGAATACCTGCTCGCCTTCCAGCTGCGCCCACTGGTAATGCACGCGGGCGAAGAGCATGGCCTTTTCGCCCCGCATCCGGTAGCCCATGCCGGCGCGCTGCGCCAGGTAGTTGCTGCTGAAGGTGTTGGACAGGGCGGGGTTGAACAGGCGGTAGGCCTGGCTGCTTTCTTCAAAGTCGAAGGTTTCCTGCTCGGATTCTCCTTTCTGGTAGGAGGCCTCGTAATCGAACTGCACCAGCCCTTCCTTACCCAGGGGCTCGGTGTAGGACGCCCGCGACTCGATCTCCCACCCGTCGGTGAACAGGTCCGAGAACTGGTCGAGGGTATCGGAAAGGGCCACGTCCTCAAAGAAGGTGTTCTCCGATAACAGGCGGCGCTCGCCGGTTTTGTTGTTGTAGTTGGTATTCAGGTTGAGGGAGAAGGTTCGCCCCCGTTTGGCGAAGCGGTGGCGGAAGAGCAGCATATTGGAAAAGTCCAGCGCATCGAGGCTGGGCGCCAGTTCGTAAAGCGTCTTGCTGGCGGGGTCCCCGCCGAAGAGGTTCAGGCCGGTGGTGTTTTCCCTGCCGTCGTTGTACTGCAGGCCCAGGCGGGGTATGATCAGAATGGAGTTGCTGGAGTCGATCTTGTAGTCGATGCGCAGGTTGAAGCGGTGGTTGGTGTTGGTGGTGGCTGTCCGGCTTTCTTCGTCGTATACCTGCTCGAAGTCGGAATTGGTAATGTAATCGCGGAAGGCGGTAGTCAGGGCGTCGTTTTCGCTGCGGTTGAAGAAGTAGCTGCCGGAGACATCCGCTTTCTCCCCCCATTTGTCGGTATAGTTGAGGCCGAAGGCCTGGGTGGTGGAGATGCCGTTCTGCTCCCCGATGAGGAAGTCGCCGATATCGCCGCCGCCGCGCCGCCAGCGGCCGCCGCCCCGTCCGCCACCGGGCCCGCC
>JAGFJE010000592.1 GCA_024103175.1 Phaeodactylibacter sp. | reverse complement strand
TCTTCATTACTTCACCAGGTTGTCAAATACTTTCTGGTTGATGTCCACTTCGTATTCCTTACGCAGCTCTTCAACCCACTGGCTTTCCAGATAGTCCTGATAATCAGCTACGACGTAGCCGCGGGCTTCGTCCAGCGTTTTCAGCCCTTTGGGCAGGATCTCTTCGATCTTCACGAATTTGATGTGGCGCCCCCGCGGGTCCGGTTCCGACTGAGAGAGGGCGCCCGCCTTCCACTCCATGCTTTTAAACTCCGGATATACGCTGTGTTCCATGGTCTTTGATTCATGGCGCAGCATGGGGGGGTCGGTATTTTTATACTTCTCCATCACCTCCTGCGGCGAATGGGCAGCGGCAAATGCGCGCACCTCATCGAGCTGATCCTTGTAGCGGTCGTCCAGCTTGTAAATGCTGGTGACGGCCCGCTCTTCCCAGCGGTACTTGCCTTCGATGAGTTTGTAGAACTCGGCCAGCCCGGCGCTGTCCTGGGAGGCCTTGTCCCATACCAGCATCTTGGTGGCCTCGAACAGCAGGATGCCTTCCTCGTACTCCCGCATCAGGGCCTTAAAGTCCGGATATTTGTTTTCGAGGTTTTGCTCTTCGTAGGCCATGGCGCTTTCGTTAATGAAATCCTGGTACAACTCCTGCACCAAAGCGGGGACGTCCGTATCCTTGCCGCCTCTCATGCGCTTGCGGGTAGCGCGCTCCAGGTAATTGGTGAAATCGCCGAGGGTTACTTTGTAGTCATCGCCGTACTGGAACAGCAGCGCTTCCCCCCCTTGCTGGGGCGGCCGCCACCGGAAGGTCAGGAAGGTATCCGTCAGGCTGGAGGCGAATTCCTCCAGCACTTTCGGGTATTCTTTCAGCTTGCCATCTTTCTTGATTTTTTCCACCATGGCCAGCTTGGCTTCCTGGAAGCGGTTGTCTCTTTTGACTTTGTTCTCTAAACGACTCTTTTCGATGTTGTAGGGTTGTATGCCCCGGTGGCTTATTCGCTTAATGATGTGCCAGCCGACGTTGGTCTGTACCGGTTTGGCGATGGCGCCGTCCTCCTTAAGCCCGAAGGCGGCTTCTTCGAAAGAGGGGCTGTACTTGTTGATGCCGAAGAACCCGATGTACCCGCCCTGGGCGGCAGTGCGGCTGTCTTCCGACAATTTTTTGGCCATGTTCTCAAAGTCGGCGCCGTTTTTCAGGGCCTGGTATATGCTGTCGATTCGCTCTTTTACGGCTTCCGGGCTCTTGTCCTGGGTGCGCAGCAATATGTGAGCGGCTTCCATTTCCCCCCTTGCGGGCCGACGAGCATGCACTTTCAGGATATGATAGCCGGCATTGGTCCTTATGGGGCCCGACAGCGTGTTCAGCGGTACAGAATAAGCTGCTTTTTCCAGTTCGTAAAAGCCGTTGGGGAACAAGGCGGTGACGAACCCGATGTGGCCGCCGTTATTCTGGGCGGATTTGTCGGCCGATACTTCTTTGGCCACCGCTGCGAAATCTTCTTTTTTGAGGCGTTGCTTAACGTCCATCGCCTTTTGGTAAGCGGCCAGCGTATCTTCCGGGCTGGCCCCGGGCGCTACGCTGATGAGGATGTGGCTGATGTCTACATCCTGCTGGGAGTGCTCATAAGCCTCCTTCAACAGCTTTTCGGTCACCTCCTTATCGATCAGGTAGGAGTCCGCCAGCTGGCGGCGGTAGCCGGCCAGTTCGTTCATCAGCTGGGGAATGGTGTCGAGCTGCATGTCCCGCGCCTTCTGTACCTTGAGCTTGAACTTGATGTACAGGTCGAGGTATTCTTCCAGTGACGGGCGGGAAAAGTCGGCGTTCTTACCGTTCGTTTTTGTGTAGATGTAGACGAATTCCGATTGGCGCACCGGGGTGTCTTCCACGGTGAACAGTACGGGGTCATCCTTTTGCGCCCAGCCAGCCAACGGCAGAAAGAAGAGGGCTGCCAAAAGGAGGAAACAATGCTTTGCCATGGGTATTTTTATTTTTGTTTTTTGGTTGAGTTATCACCTGCTCTTGCCTAAAACGCTCCGACAGCACGGAAGGGTTGGCAAAAGCACCGCAAAATTAGCAAAATATAGGGTGAATGAATGATCCGGGGGTTATTTTGTCAGAGGTAACGCACGGAATAGCCGGTTCATTGTGGCCGGAGGGCGAACAGGCAGCGCCGGCTGTAGCAGGCAGGCATTTGGTGGTTCAGTATTTTTACCCGGCGTGCCAGGCAGGCGATTGCCCCCAAATTACGAATCCCCCATCACCACTTCTCCACGAGATACTCCTCCACCTGCTTATCCGCAGTAGAGAAATTGATACCGAGGGTTATACACTTTGTGTTCTCCATCCCAGGAATAGCCGTTATACCAGGTTTTCATCTTCTCGACATCTACGGCGGCGAGCTGCTCCGGAAAATAATGTTCCAGTTCCTCTTCTGTAAGCCCGAGTAGCGTGTAAGCATAAGGGCTAAATGTGATGTTCTCCAGATTGTTTAGATCGGAAAAGATACTAACTTTTGAAAAAGCAGAAACGCCGGTGATGAAAGCCAGCTCCAGGTAGGGGCCGCTGTCTTTGATGATCGAATATAGCCCTTTGAGCGTATCCCGGTTGGCTTCCGCTTGTTCCGGCTCCCCCAGGTAATCGATAATGGGCTTGTCGTATTCGTCGATAAGGAGGACAACCTTTCGCTGGTACTTTTTATAGGCCTGATGAATGAGGTCCTCCAGAGGGTTGATGAAAGGCCCTTCGCGCAGCTTCACGCCCAAACGTTCCGCCTCCGGTTGCAGGCCGCTTTGAATAGCCTCTTTCAGGGGATTGTCCTTATATTTAAAGCTGGCAAACTTAATGTGGATCACCGGGTTTTGCTGTTCCCAATCCCAGTGATCTTCCACCCAGAGCCCTTCGAACAATTCCCGGCTTCCGGAATACAGTTCTTTTATGACCGACAACAACAGGGACTTGCCGAAGCGGCGGGGGCGGGAGAGGAAAAAATAAGCCCCTCCGGTTACGATCCGGTGAATGTATTGTGTCTTATCCACATAGACGTATCCTTCTTTGCGGATCTTCGAAAAATCCTGTATGCCGACGGGGTACTTCATGCCTTCAAAGGTACGAGGCTTGGGCGGAATGGGCAAGTTTAATTCACTCCTGCACATACACCCTCCGCACCCGCGGCGAAACGCTCGTAAACACCTCATAAGGAATGGTGCCCATCACCCGGGCAAGCTCTTCAGCGGTGGGCTCTTCACCGAACACCACCACCTCATCCCCTTCCATCGCCTGCGGGATGTGCGTCACGTCGATCATGCACATGTCCATGCAGACATTGCCGACGATGGGGGCGCGCTGCCCGCGCACCAGCAGCCTGAACCGGCCGTTGCTCACCGCCCGCGGCAGGCCGTCGGCATAGCCGATGCTGACGGTAGCGATGCGGGAAGGTTTTTCGATAAGGCCGCTGCGCCCATAGCTCACCGTTTCGCCGGGCAGCAAGTGCTTGACCTGAGAAATCCGGGCCCGGAGCGTGAGCACCGTGCGGAGTTGCGCCTGCACCAGGCCCGTGCCGTCAATACCGTAGGTACCGATGCCCAAACGCACCATGTCCATCTGGTATTGCGGGAAGCGGATGATGCCGCTGGAGTTGAGGAGGTGCCGCATGGGGCGGTATCCCAGGGCGCCGGCCAGGCGCTCGTACAGGGCCTCAAAGCGGGCGGCCTGATCGAGGGTGAAGTTGTCGTGCTCGGGCGCTTCGCCGGCGGCCAGGTGGGAGAAGATGCTGCGCACCTCCAGCTGAGGGTTCTCATTGAGCAGATCGATAGCCTCGTCCAGGTTGTCGGCGTCGAAGCCGAGGCGGTGCATGCCGGTGTCCAGCTTCAGGTGCGCCACAGCCCTGGCGCCGGCCTCGCGGGTGAAGCGGCCGAAGCGGCGCAGCAGGGCCGGGCTGTAGAGCTCCGGCTCCAGGCGGTAGCGCAGGATGCCGTCGAAGACCGCCTCCTCCGGGTTGAGGACCATAATGGGCAGGCCGACGCCGCCCTCCCGCAGTTCGATTCCCTCGTCGGCATAGGCTACGGCCAGGTAGTCGGCCTTGTGGAACTCCAGGGCGCGGGCCACCTCCAGGCTGCCGCTGCCGTAGGCGGCCGCCTTGACCATCACCATCGTCTTCGTGCCGGGGCGCAGCCACTGCTGAAAGACGCGGACGTTGTGGATGAGTGCGTTGATATCGACCTCCAGCTCCGTCTGATGGACCTTTCGGGAGAGGCGGCGGGCGATGCGCTCAAAGGAAAAGGGCCGGGCGCCTTTGACCAGGATGGCCTCGTTGTAGAAATCGCGATGCCGCTGGGTATCCAGAAAGGCGTCGGTGTCGGGGAAAAAGCGGGCCTCCACCTCCGGCGGAAGGTGGCGGGCGATGACGGGAATGTCTTTGCCGATGCCGATCAGGCGGTGGACGCCGGCCTCGCGAACCAGGCTGGCGACTTTTTCATACAACTGCTCGGGCGGCTCCCCGCTCTGCAGGATGTCGGACAGGATGAGGGTGCGGCGGGCGTGGTGGCGCTGCCGGTGGAGGTA
>JAGFJE010000587.1 GCA_024103175.1 Phaeodactylibacter sp. | reverse complement strand
GATGGGGTTGACGCCTGTGCGCCGCCAGAGCAGCCAGGAGCGCAGGCCGAAAAGCAGGAAAAGGAAAACCAGCATGTAAACGAATAGCCAGATCTGAGGAATTGCCATGGTGTTTTTTTAGGCAAAGGTCGGAGGGAGGAGGATGCAATGCAATTGCAAAAGAGGGTGGCCATTCAGGTATCCCGGTTTATGGCTTTTCGGTATTTCGGACGGGTGCTTCCAGAAGGCTGTGCTGATTCTGGCAATCTCTTCCGGCTTTCCGGCGTTGTAAACATTGGCGGCATCGAGATGGCCGCCCCCGGCATACAGGCAGCGGCCGATGACCTTCGGGGCTTCTTCATTGATTGTTCCTTTAGTTCTGTTGTTTTCGAACTTAATTGTTTTCAAAGGCAATGTAAGGAAGAAGCCAGAGCGGCCCGACTGGCCAGGTTTGGTTTTTGACCTGTTTTAATCATCGCGCTCAACGGTAAAGAAATGAAACAACATTTTACGCTGATCTTGTTGGCCCTGGCCGCCATACCGGGATACAGCCAGCAGTACGAAAACTGCCCGTCCCTGGAATGGGAACGAAGTTACGGCGGTACGGCCATTGAATACTACGGCGGCATCATCAACAGCAACGAAGGCGGTTATCTCTTATTTGGCGGCTCCACTTCTGAGGATGGGCATCTGTCCGGCAACTACGGAGATCAGGATATGGCCGTGCTGAAGCTCGACGCCCGGGGCGACGTCCTGTGGAGCCGCCACTACGGCGGCCCGGGGAAGGATAACGCCCAGGCGGCGGCGCCAGCGGATGGCGGATATTTCCTGTGCGGCGTCTCCGGCGAACCGGGCCAGGATGTTACCACGCACGAAGGGGCCGGCGACGCCTGGGTGCTGAAGATCGACGAAGAAGGCGCCATTGTGTGGCAGCGCAGCTTTGGCGGGGACGGCAGTGACCTGGCCTATGAGGTGCAGCCCACTTCCGACGGCGGGTGTATCGTTCTGAGCAATTCAGGAGCCGGCAGCGGCTCCGGCTCTCCGTTCCGCCAGATCACCCGGTTTGATGGGGCCGGCAACCTGTTATGGGCCCGGCCTTACGGCCATTTTTTTCCCTTTTGTCCCCTGAGCCCGGCCGACGGCAACACCTTTTTACTCAGCACCAACTCGCATATTGTCCGCATGGATGAACAGGGCGCCTTCCCGGACAGCATCCCCCTCCCGTTTTTTCTGCTACCGGCAAAGATACAGGAACTGGATGACGGGAGCCTGTTGCTGGCGGGAAATACCTACGGCTCTATTGACCAGAGCGCTATTGTCCTCAAACTCAGCCCTCAGGGAGAGGCCATCTGGGAGCAGAGATATAACCTGGGCGCCGCCCAGATTGTAGTCGGCTTTCAGGTTGGCCCGGAGGGACAAATGTTCGTATTGTCTCAGCGGGAGGAGGCCTTATTCCAGGTTCAAACCCGCGATTACAGCCTGGCGGAGATCAGCCCGGAGGGAGAGATCCAACAACACCTCAACTTCGGCGGGAGCCAAATGGAACTGGCGGAGGCCATCGCAATGGCTGCCGACGGCAGCCTCCTCCTTTCCGGCGCCAGCCGGTCGACGGACGGAGACATTTCCAACCCCATCGGAGAGGCCGACTTCTGGGTTGTCAAATTGTCGGCTACTCCTGTGTTTGCGCTACCGGCAGATACCACCATCTGTGAAGCGGAACAGTTTACGCTCTCCATCCCCGAACCGCCCGGCGGCTTTGACATACAGTGGAGCGACGGAAGCACCGACACCTCCCTCACCGTTTCCGCCTCCGGCGCCTACTGGGTTTCCGCCCGCCTGGGCGAGTGCCGGGCAACCGACAGCATACAGCTGAGGCTGCCGGTTGTCGACTGGCCGGGCCTGCCTGCCGATACGGCCCTGTGCGGCCAGGATTCCCTGCTGCTGGACGCCACGCTCGAAGGCGCCGCCCTCTACCTCTGGCAGGACGGCGCCCAGGAACCAATCTATACCGTGATCAAGCCGGGCAGCTACCTGGCCAAAGTTGTGGTTGATGAATGCGTGCTGCAGGACTCCATCACTGTGGACTGGTGTGCGCCCTGCCTGGCCATCCCCAATGCCTTCAGCCCCAATGGAGACGGGGTGAACGACGCTTTCGCGCCCATCCTGCAATGCCCCTTCCCGGCCTATTACCTGCAGATCTTCAACCGCTGGGGCCAGCTCGTCTTCGAAACAGAGGACGCCGAAAAGGGCTGGGACGGCACTTTTAACGGACAGCCCGCTCCCTCAGAGGTGTATTTCTACCAGCTTTCCTACCAGGAGTTTTCCGGAGAGGAGATAAAAAGGCGACAGGGGGATGTGGCGCTGCTGAGGTGATGCCTGCGGGTATGGGGGATTGTTGGATTGTTATAGGGCTGGCTGCCACGTTGAGCCAACAATTTAACCATCAAACAATATAATAGAGCCAGCAATCCCATATTGCTTTTTCCAGAACAAAAGACTTCATCGGATGAACGTACATTTTCTACCCGCAGAGCCCCGGGACGCCCCCGCCCTCTCCACCCTCGCCTGGCGCGCCAAGCAGCACTGGGGCTACCCGGAAGAATGGATGCAGCGGTGGAAAGAAGAGCTCACGATCCACCCGAAATACATCGAAACGCATAAAGTCGTAAAGGCCATGGAGGGCAACGAACTGGCGGGGTTTTACGCCCTGCAACCACATCCGAAGTACGGCTGCACGGAGATCGGGCACTTCTGGATCGATCCGCCTTTTATGGGGAAAGGTATTGGCCGGGCGGCATTCCTGAACCTCCTGGATGCCCTTCGCCGAAAGGGAGAATCCCGCCTGATCATAGAATCGGACCCCTACGCCGCCGGCTTCTACGAGCGGATGGGCGCCGTACAGATCGGACAGCTGGAAAGCAGTATTCCCGGACGGTATTTGCCGGTTTATGAAGCCCTGCTCTGAGCTGCTGTTTGGAAAATACCCTTCAGGGCAGGGCTTCGAACTGCTTCCTCAGTTCACCCTGCCAATCCTATCGCTGCGGAGGAGCTGGCCGACGATGTAGTCCCCCACCTGCCGGCCCTGGGCGACCCCGTCGTCAATGGCCGGCCGATAGTGGATACCGCCGTACAACCGGCTGATGGCGGCCTCCCGGGAAGCCTCCATAAAAGAATTAAAATGCCGCTCGGGCAGGCCAAAATCTACTTCCACCACATCTACGAATTCGAAATTATCCCCTAAAAGTTCGGTCAGCATGACGGCGGCGGCGGTAGAGATCACGCTATGGCCGCTGGTATGCTCGGGGAAAGGAGGCGTCTGCAGGGTGGGCAGCCAATCCGGATCGATGACCTCGTTGATCACGGTTTCCGGGCGGATCAGAGCGCTGCGGTACTTTTCATCCCAGCAACTGATGAAGGCGTCAAAGAGGGTAATACTCACCAGGGAATGTATGGTGACCGTCTCCATTATATCGGACCCGGCGGTGCGGCACGCCACCCCGGCAATGCCCATCCAGTGGCCTCCGGGGGTAATCTTTTTGGTGGCGAACATAACGTGCCCCGTCTGGTTCATCACGTAGGGGTTACAGTCCCAGAAACTGGCAATGAGGCGTTGTTCTTCATCCAGGTTGTTGCCTACCTCGTACACCTCTTTGGCCAATTGATAGAAGGGGGCTCCTTCCGTCAGGTCGAAAGGCGGCGGCGGGGCGGGCCGGAACTGGGCCGCCGAGTCGATCACCAGGGTTCGCATCTTGTTCCAGTGGGGCTCAATGCCCTCCATATAGGCCGGAGGGGTGGGTTTCCAGCGCGAAGGGTCATTCGTGACGGAAAATTTGGGCATGGACCGGGTCTGTTCGTAGTTATCTTCCCGGGCCCAGGCCAGGATGTGGCGCCCTACCTGAGAGGCATAATCTTTGGTGGCTGCAATCATCCGGGGGGATACGCCCCAGGCAACCACCAGCGAATCCACCTCATCCTGCCAGGCCGTCATTTTTTCCTCCGAAAAGATGAGCTGCTTGCCCACCTCGTTGAAGGCATAGACGGCCGCCAGCTCAAAACTGACCAGCGCCGTATCGGCCTCGATAGTCAAGGGGGGCAATTCGCTCAGCCGGTTGGCGAAGCTCCGGTTGTCCGGATAGGCCGGACAGATCGCCTCATAGGCCGCAATGCAAGGATACACATACACCCGGCTGGCTACCGGAGGCGAAAAAATATCGTGCACCTGAATATCCGTCAGGTTTTCTACCGACCGTAAAAACAGTTCGCTTTTCTGCAGGTTTTCGCGAATTTCTGCCTGGTTAATATAGTCCTTCTGACAACTAACCCCCAAAAGAGAAAGTAAAGCCATCCACAAAGCAATTCTTCGCATAACAAATAATTTTTATTTTATAGCCAATCTACCAGATAAGGGTAATCATTGTTAGTAACAATGAGCCCTGTTCCATTCTCCAGCCGAATAATGGCCCGGGCGTTGACCCCGGCCGGAAAATCGAGCCACATGTCCTGCGCAAAGGTTTGCCTGTCCGCGTCAAATCCGGCCAGCATACCAGCCTTAGCGGACATGGCATTGCCCCGGACGGCGGCCAGTTCCTGGGCGCCGCCAATGTAATAAACCTTACCTTGCCCGGCATCCAGGTAAAAGTCCTGCACGTTGATCGTTTGCAGCCGGTCGGGTAAAGGCACGGCGGTATAGCGGCCATTCTGAGAAAGGAAAAGCATAGAGCGCAGTTCGTTCACTTCTTTGGTTTCCACCAGGTGGGCTTCTCCTTCCGGCAGCAGCTCCGCGAAAGAACTGACCCGGGAGAAGTCCTCGTAGGCCACAAAATTCTTTTTCAGCCCCGGCAATTGGGAAACGAACTTGTCCTTCGAGCCCAGGGGCACATAGCGGCCAAAATAGTGGAAAAAAATGATGGGGTCAACCGCCCCGTTCTCATCAAAATCCCCGAGGTAAAGCTTCACCGGACGCTCCGTATCTGCGGTGAACAAGGTATTGGCGCCCAGGTTGCCGGCCAGGATATCGAGTTGCCCGTCCTGGTTGAGGTCGGCAAACGCCAGGGTATTCCAGAAGCCGGACAGGCTGGGGAGGCCCTGTTCAGGGGGTAAGAACTCCAGCTGCCCGCTACCGTCATTTTCGAGGATGGTAACAGGCATCCAATCACCACAGAGGATGAGGTCCGGGTCTCCATCGGCGTCAAAATCCACCCAG
>JAGFJE010000579.1 GCA_024103175.1 Phaeodactylibacter sp. | reverse complement strand
CAACCAATCAACCAATCAACCAATCAACGAACCCCTACTTACTCCTCATCTCCACCACCCCCGTCCATCCTGTCGGCGCTCCTTCGCTGGCCAGGTGGCGGGCCTCGTTGAGGAAGAAGCGGACGGCGCCGTCCTGGGGGTAGCGGTGCAGCAGCTCTTCGAAGAGGTGGCCGGCATCCCAGAATTCCTTATTGAAGTAGGCGGCCACGGCTTTCCGGAATTCGGGCAGGCTTTCCTGTTTTTGCTCCCGTTGCCTGGGTTCGTCCCCGTTGAAGCATTCGTACAGGCCGAGGGCCTTCTTCTTGCCGATCACTTGTACCTTGCCGAGGTAGCGGAGCAGGTAGCCTTCCTGTTTCGGGATGCGCTCCAGGCTTTCGTCGGTCAGCAGGATGTTGGCGCCATAGTATTTGGTCAGGCTTTCCACCCGGGACGCCGTATTGACCGTATCGGCGATGGTGGCGGCGTCCATGCGCTTATTGTCGCCGATGATGCCCATAATGAGGGGGCCGGTGTGGATGCCCATGCCCAGGCGGATGGGGGAGCGTTGCTTCTTCTGGCGGTAGCGGTTGTATTCCTGGAGGGCTTCCTGCATCTGTATGGCGGCGGCCAGGGCATTCATGGGCTCCTGCGGGAAGATGGCCATGATGGCGTCGCCCAGGTACTGGTTGATGAAGCCGTGGTTGCTGCGGATGTAGGGGCCGAGGCGCCCGTTAAGGGCGTTGACGAAGCGGAAGTTGTCGGTGGGGTTCATGGTTTCCGACAGGGCCGTATAGCCGCGGATGTCGGAAAAGAAGACGGTCACTTCGCGCAGCGCCTGGTCGCCGAGGCGCACCTCGGTGATAGCCTCCCTGCCCAGGGCCTGCAGGAATTCGTAGGGGACGAACTTGCCGGTGGCGGAATTGATGCGGTGCAGGTAGAGGTGTGTTTTGACGCGCGCCAGGAATTCTTCTTTGGTAAAAGGCTTGGCCAGATAGTCATTGGCGCCGACGGCCAGGCCCTCCACCAGGTCGCTGACCTGGTTCTTGGCGGTCACCATGATGACGGGCAGCTCGCTGGGCAGGTGGCGCTCGCGGATCTTCTGGCACACTTCGTAGCCTGACATGCTGGGCATCATCACATCCAGCAGGACGAGGTCGAAAGGCTCATCCGATGATGATATGGCCTCCAGGGCTTCCCTGCCGTTCATGGCGGAAATGATCTGGAACTGCTCGCTGCGCAGGTGGTTGGCCAGAACCCGCTGGTTAATGGGTTCATCATCGACGATAAGGATGCGGATTTTATCGCTGTCCTTCTGGAGAAGGGGGGGCAAGGGCTGAAGGGGGCGCGCCTTGGAGGCGCTTCTGGGGCGCTCCTCCGGGCGGGATGCCGGTTCGGGCGGCGCCATATCGGGGGCCAGTTTCTCCCGGCTGAGCGGGAGGGTAAAGTTGAAGGTGGAACCTCGGCCTTCTTCACTTTCTACCCACAGCTGCCCGCCGTGCATCTCGATCAGGCGCTTGCTGACGCTCAGCCCCAGCCCCGTGCCGGTAAACAGGCGCTTTTCCGAGCCGTCGGCCTGCTCGAACTCCTGGAAGATGGCTTCCTTTTTCTCCGGAGGGATCCCAACTCCGGTATCTTCTACTGAAACCTCCAGGCGCTCCCCGGTGCGGCGGGCGCTTACCCGGATGTGCCCGGATTCGCTGAACTTGATGCCATTGCCCACCAGGTTGTGCATGACCTGCATCAGGCGGTTCTCATCGCCCCAGACGATGCTGCCCCGCAGGGGCACCCTGTTTTTCAGCTCCAGGTCTTTGCCGCGGGCCAGAGGGGCATGGATGCGCAGGATCACATCCACCAGGGCATGCATGTCCACCGGTTTGGGCTGCAGCTCGATCTCGTGGTTCTTCAGGCGGGAGAAGTCCAGAATGTCATTGACCAGGCTGCTGAGCCGCTTGCCGGAGGAGATGATCATTTGGATGTCTTCCAGCTTGTCCGGGTCGCCTTCCCGGCCTTCCAGCGACTCGGCCAGGCCGATGATGCCGTGCAGAGGGGTGCGCAGCTCGTGGGAAGTATTCGCCAGGAACTGGTCTTTCAGGCGGTCGACGTGGCGGAGGCGTTCGTTCAGCTGCCGCTCTTTTTCCAGTTGCGCCTTCTGCCGGGCCAGCTTCTGGCGGTCCCGGCGGGTGCGGTAGCGCACCCATGACCACATGGCCAGCATCAGGAGCAGCGACATGCCCAGGTAGGTGAAAGGCGTGCGCCACCAGGGCGGGGCGACCGAAAAACGGAAGCTTGCCTCCGGGCTCACATTACCGTAAATATCGCGGGCCATCACCCGGAAAGTATATTCTCCTTCGGGGAGGTTGGTGTATTCCTTCTGGGGAGCGCCGGCCCAGTTGCTCCATTTCCGGTCGAAACCCTCCAGGAAGTACCGGTACTGGTTTTTCTGCGGGTCATCATACCCCTGGGCCGCAAACCGGAAGTGCAGGTTGTTGAGCCGGTAGCTCAGCGGGTTGGCGAGGCTGAAGTATTGTTTTTGCCCGCCTGTTGCCAATGGGGCTCCGCCGAATAGGACGGAATCCTGTCCGGCCACGGTTACTTTTCGGATATAAACCGTAAGGGGGTAAGTAACATCAATGGCGTGTCGGCGGTTGTAGCGGAATAACCCCTTCGTAGTGCCGATCCACAGAACACTGTCGGCATCCGAATATATGCTGGTGATCGTTTCGGGCAGGCGGTTGTGAAAAGTGGTATCCAGTTGGTAAGCCTGCTCCGGGGGAAGGCCCGGGCTTTCCAGGAAGGCAATGCCCAGGGGCAGGTAGAGGCCATCTTTCTGCCGGGTGAGGAGGAGATTGCCATTGTTATCGGGATGCAGGTAGTTGGCCCCGAGCGCGTCCATCCAGGCATTGGCCTCTACTGCCGGTTCGAACCTGTCTTCTCCGGGCAGGTACCGGTAGGCGCTGTCGCCGGCCAGGAAGTACAGGCCATCGGAAAGGGGCAGGGGCATGGTATACTTTGCGGAAGGCAGCCCCTTGTCCGGCCCGTAATAGGACGGAGGTTGGTTCAGGAGCCTGCCTTCCTCATCCAGGGTGAGCAGGGCCATTCCCCGGCTGTAGGTGCCTGCCCAGACCCTGCCGTCCTGCCCGGCGCCCAGGAAGGTAGGGCCATCTGCCGTCTGCCGGCCGTCTTCCACCCATCGTCCCTGTTCCAGCCGGAGGGTGCGCACCTCGTTGTTGGCCCGGTTGAGTACGTACAGTCGCCGCGGATAGGCGGCAAAATGATAGAGGAACGCTGAGTTTTGTTCCGAATTGACCAACTGGGTTTGCCATTGCCCGTCATTATCCAGCGCCACCTCTCCCAGTCCGGAGCTTCCGCCGATGATCAGCCTTTCCTTACCGTCAATGGGAGGGGTGGAGAGCAAAGACAGGGGGTTGATGATCTTTCCCAACTGCCCAAACTGGCGAAATGGCGCCGTGGGGTATTCCCGGGGGTCAAACTGCATTAAGCCGTTGTAACTTGCTATAAAAAGGTAACCGGCAAAACGGGAGATGCTTGTCAGGCGGCTGCTCAACCCCTTTTCTTTACCCCAGAAAGAGATGGGGAGGTGGATCTCCATCCTGGAAACCCCGTTTTCGGAAGTGAACCACAGAGCGCCCTGCCGGTCGGCCATCATGCCTTCAACCACCCGCACCGAATAACCGGGAAATTCGTGGAACAGCTGTCGCTGCCGCCCCAGGGCATCCATGATCACCATCCCGCCGGTAAAGGTGCCCAGGGCCAGCCTGCCATCAGGGAGAGCCAGTCCGCTGTAGCATTGATGCTCGAGAAAATATTCGTTCAGTTCCGAAGGGAAGGTTTGAAATGCTTCAGCTCCCTTCCGGCGGGGGTTGTACCGGAACAGGCCCTGGTCCATAGTGCCAATGAGGATGTCTTCGCCCAGGGGCAACATGACATAGACATGAGTACGGACAAAACGCTCTCCTCCGGGAACAAGCTTTATCTGGCCTTTCTCAAGCCGGCACAGGCCGGGGTTCAGCTGGTCGACATATAGGGCGCCATTGATGTGGAAAAGGCCCCGCCAGCCATTGACCTTCCAGGTTTGTAGTACCCGGCGGCCGGCAAGCTTTACCAGCAGCTGCTCCCCGCGCAGGTAAACCGTATCTTCAATGGCGATGGCTTCCCGGAAAAACCCAAAATTGCGTTGTCCTTCCGGCAGTTCGTCAATAAGGGAATGAAACTGGAGCAGCCCGTTTTCATCGGGGGAGAGATAGCCGATGTTTTTCAGCCCTCCGGTATATATCGTGCCATCTGCCGTTTGCTCCAGGGCCCGTACATCCTGGCCAATGGGCGTCTGAATGAGCCTCCACTCCGCCCCGTCGTATTCCAGCACACCCCGCTCGTTGGCAACGTAAACCATGCCGCTGAAGCCCTGGATGAGGCTGGTGCAGGTGATGTCCGAATGATATTCTTCCGGCGAGAAATTGCGGATCAGAGGGCTGCCCTTTTCCTGGGAGCCGGCCTGAGCTGCGGCAGTGACAGAGAGAAAAAGCCCCAGGGTGGCGAGTAGTGTTTCAATCAGTATCGGGGAGCGTTTCATGTTGCCGTGGGTTTGCTCAAAGCTACAGATTTAGAAGGACAAACACTATGGCAGGCCCTCTTTTCCGCTTCAGCAGCCTTATTCCGCCGACAGGCTGACCCGCCGGTGGACGCCGAGGTAGCTGTCGTCCTCCTGCCCGTCGCCATCCCAGTCCATCATGGTGCGAAATTCGGCCAGGCCCTTTCCGGTGGAGACCTGATACTGATAGGTGGCGTTGGGCTCGATCAACATCAGGGTGTCGCCAAAGGTGTTCCACATACCCCTGGCAGTGCTCAGCGGCTTGTCGTCGAGGGTGATGAACTCCTGGCGGTACTTGTTATCCGGCTGAAAATAGAACCGTATGGGGCGGGTGCCCAAGCGCTCGGCCCACTCTTCCTCCCGCACCTCAAAGACATAACTGCTGTCCGTATTTTCAGCAGTGTTGACTTCCACCCGGATGGATACCGACTCCCAGGCGCCGGGCAACACTTCACTGAGCGGCTTCGCCGCTTCCTCCCGGCTTTCCTGCTCCCCGGCCGGCTCGCCCCGGCAGGCGGCAATGAGAAAAACGGATATAATGGCAATGAAAAAACTGGCCTTGGTCATGACTCTTTTTTGAAGCTCCAAATATAGGGACATAACTGCCTGAAAGACAAAAAACGGATGATTTTTCCGGCTACCCGTCTAACGTTGGACAGGCCCGTACACCGTACAAGCCCGTGGGCTGCGCCATTGGCTCGTACACCGTACACGCCCCGGAGCTTTCTGTCCAGCCTTAGACGGATGCCCATTTTTCCCTACCGTCCACCCACCTACCGTCCCCCCCCCTCACTCCACATACTCCTGCCGCACCACCAGCGTATAGTAATCCTTATCGATCTCGAGGTAGCCCTGGTCGTAACAAAAGCGATAGACATTTCCGGACCGGGTGACGTATTCATTGGTGAAGTAGCTGAATTTGAAGCCGTGTTCCAGCAGTTTGTCGCGGTGGACTTTGGCCTTGCCGTTGGGGTTGAGGCGGGCCAGGATACGGCGGTTTTTGCGCAGGATGTTGTTGATGCTGCGCATAAAGTTGTTGACGTCCCGGTTCAGGCGGTTGTTGTAGGTGCTGCGGCAGTGCGCCGAGCAAAAGCGTTTGTCTGCTCTGCCAATGAATTCTTCACCGCATTCTATGCATTTGTTTTTCATAGCTACAAGGCGCTGGAAAGGTAACTTTTTGATGGTATAAGCCTTAAATATACGCAAAAAGATGTTGCCGGGGCGGGTTTTGCGACCTGATTTTTTGTGGCTTTCTGTCCTGTAATGTTTGGGCAAACAAGGCCGAATTGCGAACTTAGCCACCATGGAAAGACGATTCGATCTTTACTTATGGGGGGAGCGGGCCACGGCCCTGTTCCTGATGGGCTGGGGGCTGTTGTCGGCGGCGGCGGCGGCCTGGGCGTATGCCCGCTGGCCGGGAAAAATGCTATGGGCCCTGCTGCTGGCCGTATGCCTGCTGAGCCTGGTGCAGGTTTATGCCGGCATCCGGCGTCTGTTGCAGGCCCGGCGCCTGAGAAAGGAACTGCACCCTATCGTCGAGATTGCCCCGCCGAGCTTCGCCGCCCAGGAGATTCCCCGGCTGGACAAGCGGGAGCAGTCGGCCATGCGGCGCCGCTTCATCGAGCAGGCGCTGTTCATCCTCGGGATGTGTTTTGCCCTGGCCGGCGGCCTGCGCCTTTCCGGGCAGTTCCTGCTGGGTACCGGCGCCGGCCTGTGTGTGCAGTCAGCCGTCCTGCTCGTCATCACCCTGACTAGCCAGTGGAGAGACGCCGTTTACCGGAATGAGATCGAACGGGAGAAGGGGCCGTAGGGAAGTCGGAAGTCGGAAGTCGGAAATCGGAAATCGGAAGTCTGAAGTCGGAAGTCGGAAGTCGGAAATCGGAAAGCGGAAATCGGAAGTGCGGTATTCCTGCAAAACTGGAATTCATCTTATGCGGAAGGGCCATCCGGCTACCGATCTTGAGGGGCCGATTGTACTTTTCGCCTGACGCCTGATATATAGAACATAGGTGGATAGCAACTTTTCGGAGGGGAATCCGTAAATAAGGGGCAGCCTCCCTTTTCGGCCTGTGCGCCGGCCTCCCTGCCGCCCCCCTGA
>JAGFJE010000567.1 GCA_024103175.1 Phaeodactylibacter sp. | reverse complement strand
CCCATGAGGGTGCCCCGCTCGCCGGTCAGGTCGCTGTATACCTCTTTCTTGAAGTCCGTTTCGAAGAGGTAACCGGAACCGACGCCAATGCCGAGGGCTACGACGCGTTCGTAGGCGCGCCCGGTGGCGTCCTGAAAAATAGCGTAGCTGGAGTTTAGCCCTTTGCCGGCGAGGAACATGCGGCGCAGGCTGGTGCCCGACCCTTTAGGTGCAACGAGGATGACATCCACGTCTTTGGGCGGTACAATGCCGGTGCGCTCCTTATAGGTAATGGCAAAACCGTGGGAAAAATACAGCGCCTTGCCTGCTGTCAGGTGCGGTTTGATGGTAGGCCAGAGGGCGATCTGGGCTGCATCGGAGAGCAGGTACTGAACGACCGTGCCCCGCTTCACGGCTTCCTCGATCGGGAAGAGGGTTTCCCCGGGCGTCCAGCCGTCGGCTACGGCCTTGTCCCAGGTCTTGGAATTCTGGCGCTGCCCGACGATGACATTGAATCCGTTATCCCGCAGGTTGAGCGCCTGCCCCGGCCCCTGAACGCCGTAGCCAATAACGGCGATCGTCTCATTTTTCATTACCTGAAGGGCCTTTTCCAGGGGGAATTCTTCCCTGGTCACAACGTTCTCTTCAACACCTCCGAAGTTTAATTTTGCCATGGTCAATTGTTTTTTGAATATGTTTTACAGGAAAACCCGCACATAACGGCCGGGCCTTTGTTTAATTGCTTTTTTGCTTCCCTTGAGCAGAATCAGCGAAGTAAACAACTTCTCCGCCAAGATTAAAGTAGTATCCTTTCGATTTTCATTGTTTTTACAGCGGTAAAAGCAAAAAAAATAATCTTAATACGGAATCCAGGCGGGAAAGGATACCAATTTTGGAGGGTAAGCGCGGGTACACGTAAGGGTTTATGCCTTCGAGGGGTTGTTAAAAAAGGTCAAAAGTAGACAGGATTAACAGGATTTACAAGATGTAGTGGCTTGCGCCACAAGGGGGTACATATCCTGAAAATCTTGTCAATCCCTGCCGGCCATGCTGGCACAGCAGGCGGGCTGTCTAACTGTACTTTTTTAACAACCCCGATCCGGGTACACGAAAGGCAAGCGGTTCGCGGAGAACTTTTTTTGAGGCTATCTCCGAAATCCAACCGATGAACCAGGCAGAAGAGGTTGCGCCTCCAAAGCAAATAAATTGGGCGCTCCGAGTACACGTAGGACGTCCGGGAAAACCGGGCTCGTGAAAATCGAAAATTTTCACGAGCCCGGTTTTCCCGGACAAAATTCAATTGATCACCGGGGTGTCGATCTTAGCGAGCGCCGCCTCGATCTCTTCGCTGGTGATCTCATGCTTTTCCAGGTTGCCGCTGAGGTAGTTCTCATAGGCCGCCAGGTCGAAGTGGCCGTGGCCGCACATATGGATCAGTATGGTACGGCTGAGGCCCTCTTCCTTACATTTTTCCGCCTCCCGGATGGCTGTGGCAATAGCGTGGTTGGTCTCCGGTGCGGGAATAATGCCTTCGGCGCGGGCGAATTTCACGCCGGCCTCGAAGCATTCCACCTGGTCATGAGCGATGGCCTCGATCAGCTTATCCTTCAGCAGCTGGCTGACCACCAC
>JAGFJE010000566.1 GCA_024103175.1 Phaeodactylibacter sp. | reverse complement strand
TGGTGGTGTTTGGGGGGTAGGGGTTGTGGATGTGTAGGTTTGGGGGTGAGTGTTTCGGGGAGAGAGGCTTTAGGGAGTGGTGGTTGGGGGAGCGGTTTTTCAACACTAATATACCACAACGGGTCTGTTCGCGATTGGCTGTTTTTACCCGGCCGATTCGGATAAATAGCGGGGGAGGAGGGGCGCCGTTCGCGAGTTCCTGAAAATAAAAGGGGGGGGGGTCGAAAGGGCTAGCGGTCTAGCGTTGGACAAAAGTCGGAAGTCGGAAAGCGGAAGTCGGAATGACTTTGGACGTTCCGCAACTCTTTGGCTATCAATAGTGTCCAACATTAGACGGGTAGCCGTCGAAAGACACAGAAAAACAAACTATCCCACCACAACACTGATACACTACAACACTGATACACCACAACACTAATACACAACAACACCTGAAAACAACGAAAAGCCCAAATGGCGACTCCGCTTCCATACAACTTCATCGTCGTAGAAGGCAATATCGGCGCCGGCAAGACGACCCTGTGCCGTATGCTTTCAGAGCACTTCGACTACCGGCTCATTCTCGAAGAGTTTGCCGACAACCCTTTCCTGCCCCATTTTTACAAGAACCCGGAACGCTATGCCTTTCCGGTGGAGCTTTTCTTCATGACCGAACGCCACAAGCAGTTGCAGGCGGAACTCTCCCAGCGCAACCTCTTCCAGCAGTCTATCGTAGCCGACTATCTCTTTGTCAAGACCCTGCTTTTTGCCCGCAACAACCTCGTAGAAGAGGAATACCGCCTTTTCCAGCGCCTGTTCAACATCCTCAACGCTACTTTTCCCAAGCCCGACCTGCTGGTCTACCTCCACCGCTCGGTCGACAACCTGATGGAAAACATCCGCAAGCGGGGCCGCAGCTACGAACAGGAGATCGCACCGGAATACCTGCAGCAGATCCAGACAGCCTATTTTGATTTTTTCAAGACCAACGATAATATCCCCATCCTTATCATCGACATCGAACAGATCGACTTCCTCCAAAACCGCCAGTACTACGAGAAGATCCTGGAGGTGCTGCGCAAGCCATACCATCCGGGAGTGCACAGGGTGAGGGTTTTTTAATGATGTATTGGTGGGGCGCTCCGTCTCCGCCGGCAGTAGTCCGGCACTACTTCACTCTTCCTAAAAATCTCGTAAAAAACTGACTACCAACACATTTTTCCCTACCTTTACTCTATAAACAAATGGCAGCCAGGATATTACTTATAGCCTTGGACTACAAGCCATACTACTGGACGCCTGAGGGCTCTTGTGTAAATGTGGAAAAGTATAAAGGTGTAATTGGAGGCCGGGTTTGATAGCGAAAAGAGTCAGTTCCTGCAACTAAATTCAGCCCGGGGGTGTTCTCATCCAATTTCGGACGTTACCTAAATGAAAAATTCCGTCTACTACAGGCAATTTACTGGGAAATGAACCTAATAAAAACACATACTGCAGCCAAGGCGCCATCCGCTCCCTTCGCCAACCGGCGCGTCACCTTCATCGACCTGCTGCGCGCCTACGCCATCCTGATGATGCTGCAAGGGCACTTCACGGACACCCTGCTGGCGGAGTCCTTCCGCGACCTGAGCAACCCTGTCTTTGCCACCTGGACCTTCATGCGGGGTATGACGGCGCCCATCTTTTTCTTCGCCAGCGGGCTGATCTTTGTCTTCCTGCTGATGCGGGATAAGGCGCCTTTCCGGGAGAATGTACGGGTGAAGAAAGGGATACGGCGAGGCATCGAGCTCATCATCATCGGGTACGTCCTGCGGATGAGCTTCCCGCGCCTGCTGAAGTTCGATATCTATCCGGGGCTTTTCGCGGTGGATGTACTGCACTGTATCGGCCTGGCCCTGCTGACGCTCATCGGCGTTTTTGCCATAAGCCGAACCCTGAAGATATCTTATCCGCTGTTGCTGGCCCTGGGCGGCTCCCTGGTGTTTTATTTCCATTTCGACTTTAAAAATGCGGACTGGAGCTTCCTTCCTCTGGTACTGGAGAACTACTTTACCCAATCCAACGGCTCGGTATTCACCCCTTTTCCCTGGGTGGCCTATTCCATGTTCGGCGGGGTGCTGGGCTACGCCCTGAACCGCCGCCCGCAATGGGCATTCGGTCAGATCCTGCCCCTGGCGCTGCTTTCTTCCGGGCTGATCATACACTACCACTCCACCTGGGCATTGACACAGCTGCACGAGATCACCGGAATGCAGGGCTTTCTGGAGCACGCCAATTTCAACTGGCTGGGGTGGCGCATGGGGCACGTCTTCATCGCCGTGGCCATTTTCATCTGGATCGCCCAGTTGTGGCAGAATATCCCCAAACTACTACTGCGCATCGGCAGCGAGACGCTGGTCATTTACGAGGTGCACTTCGTACTGCTGTACAGCACCTGGTTCGGCATCGGCCTTTCTACCTTCTGGTACCGCAGCCTGACGCCTTTGCAGACTGTCATCGGCGCCGCCCTGTTTATTCTTTTCTTCGTCCTGCTCATCGCCAAAATCGACCGCATCCGGCAGTACCGCTGGCCCTGGTGGCGGGAGAAAGCCACCATTGCCGCCCGGCTGGGCTGGAACTGGGTTAGGGAAATAACCCCTGTCGTTCAGGAAAGAGTGGCCTACGCTTGGCGGGTAGTGCGCGTCCGGGTGGTGCGCTGGTATCTGCGGCGGGTGTATCCGGCGGAGTATCAGAGTGGTTCAGCAGAGAAATGAAAATGGCGTATCGAATGATATCTTGAGATGGAAAACAGCTTCTAAGGAAGCAACTATTCTTTTCTATTTTCTTGTTCCTCTTCTCGCCGAATCTCCTCCACGAACTCGGGCGCCACTTCCAATGCCTTGCAGATCGTCTCATCCTCAAAGCCAAGCCTGATCATGTTGGTACAGGCATGGCGTCTTGTTTCCACTTTGCCCTGTTGTAAGCCTTGGGTAAAACAAAATGGGAATGATCAGCCGTTGCTCTTCTCCATTCCTGGCCCGCCGGAGCATGGCGCTGCTGATATAGGGCAGGGCCTGGAAGGCAGCAGTGTCATCTGGGTGGCTTTTGTGCTCTATGAGAAAGCACAGGTTAGCCGGCTTTCCGTTGTGAGTTGAAATGAAGAAGATCAGGTCGGAATAGGACTTCCTCAATGCATCATCGATGAAGGAACCGTCTTCCAATTGCAGGGTATCCAGGTCAAGTGCCTTAGCCAGTTCTTCGGGTAGATAGGCGTGCAAATATTCCCTTGCCCGTTCCAGGTCAGAGAGGAGGTATTTGAAAAATTTATCGTGTGACTGGGGAAGTTTTTCCATTCCCCGAAATACGAAAAAACAAAATTAAAACAAATTATTTCAAACGTATATTTTAATCTCAATGGCAAATTTTTTGTTTCTTCGCATCCGGAAACACCAAAAGCCCACCCTTTTTTACCTAATCAAAGACCGATCAGAATGAAAAAGACCCTCTTGCTGTTCCTGTTATACCTTGCGGCCAGCCTGAACGCACAAGACGATAAAGAAACAAAAGACGACAAGTGGGACGTCAACACCCCTCCTGGCGAGTTCAAGGAAGTGGAACTCACTTTCACCGAAGGCACCTGGATGAACCTCGACGTCAGCCCCGACGGCAAAACCATCGCCTTCGACCTTTTGGGAGACATCTACACCATACCCATCACGGGCGGCAAGGCGACTCTGCTGCGCCAGGGCCTGGCCTGGGAGGTGCAGCCCCGCTTCAGCCCCGACGGCTCGAAAATCCTCTTCACCAGCGACGCCGGCGGAGGCGACAACATCTGGGTGATGGATATCGGCGGCGGCAACGCCCGGCAGGTGACCAAAGAGAGCTTCCGCCTGCTCAACAACGCCGAATGGACGCCCGACGGCCAGTACTTCGTCGCCCGCAAACACTTTACTTCCGAGCGCTCCCTCGGCGCCGGCGAGATGTGGCTCTACCACATCAGCGGCGGCGAAGGCCTGCAGCTGACCGAACGCAAGAACGACCAGCAGGACGTCAACGAGCCCAGCATCTCTCCCGACGGCCGCTATGTTTACTTCAGTGAAGACATGTATCCCGGCGGCGCCTTTCAGTACAACAAGGACCCCAACAGCCAGATCTACGTTATCCGACGATACGACCGCGAAAAGGGCGAGGTAAAGAACCTCATTGCCGGCCCCGGGGGCGCCTGCCGCCCGCAGGCTTCCAACGACGGCAAAAAGCTGGCCTTCGTACGGCGCATCCGCACGGAATCCGTCCTTTTCATCCACGACCTGGAAACGGGGCAAAATTTTCCCCTTTTCGGCCAGCTCAGCAAAGACCAGCAGGAAGCCTGGGCCATCTTCGGCGTCTACACCGGCTTCGACTGGACGCCCGACGACAAACACATCGTCATCTGGGGGCAAGGCAAGATCTGGAAGGTGGAAGTAGCTACCGGAAAGGCGGAAGAGATCCCCTTCGAAGCTACTGCCAAACACCGGTTCCAGGAGACGGTGCGCTTTGAGAATAAGGCCTATGAGGACAAATTCACCGCCAACGTCATCCGCCACGCCGTCACTTCGCCGGATGAGAAAATGCTGGTGTTCAGCGCTGTGGGTTACCTCTGGAAGAAACCGCTGCCCGACGGCAAGCCGGTACGCCTCACCGACGGGGCTGATTTTGAGTTCGAACCTGCATTCTCTCCTGACGGCAAGGAAATCGCCTACGTCACCTGGAACGATGAAAACATGGGCGCCATCTGGCGCCTGGACCTGGCCAGCGGGCAGAGGCAAAAGCTCACTACTGAAAAAGGTATCTACCGCACCCCCGCTTTCTCGCCGGACGGAAAACGGATCGTTTACGAGAAAGAAGGCGGCAACGGCCACCAGGGGTACGCTTTCTGTAAAGAGCCGGGCATCTACATCATGCCTGCCGACGGCGGCGAGGCCGAACTGGTGACGCCCCAGGGCGAATACCCCATCTTCAGCCAAGACGGCAGCCGTATCTTCTACCAGAAAGGCGGCTACATCTTCGGCAGCCTCACCAAATCCTACCACAGCATCGAAACCGACGGCAGCAACGAGCAGAAGCTCTGCGAAAGCAAGTACGCCCATCGTTTCGTTCCCAGCCCGGACAACAAATGGATCGCCTGGTCGGAGCTCTACAAAGTATACATCGCCCCCATGCCCATGGCCGGCAAAACGGTGGGGCTGAGCGCCGGCGCCAAGGCGCTGCCCGTTGCTCAGGTGGCACGGGACGCCGGCATCAACATCCACTGGGCTAAAGACAGCAAAAAGCTGTTCTGGATGCTGGGCGGCGAGCTCTTCTCCGATGAGCTTGCCGAACGTTTTAAATTCCTGGAGGGTAGCCGCGACAGCCTGCCGCCGATGGACACCGCCGGCCTGCATGTGGGCCTGGAACTCGACTACGACAAACCGGAAGGCATCCTCGCCCTCACCAACGCCCGCCTCATTACCATGGAGGGCGATGAGGTGATCGAGAATGGGACCGTAGTAATAGAGGGCAATCAGATCATCCGGATCGGCGAATCCGTCAAGATACGCGTTCCCGATAACGCCAAAGTGATCGATTGCACCGGCAAAACCATCATGCCCGGCCTGGTCGACGTACATGGCCACCTCGGCGACTTCCGCTACGGCCTGAGCCCGCAGCAGAACTGGTACTACTACGCCAACCTGGCCTACGGCGTCACCACCGCCCACGACCCCTCCTCCAATTCGGAGATGATCTTCTCCCATTCCGAGATGATCAAGGCGGGCAATATGGTGGGGCCGCGCCTCTACTCCACCGGCACCATCCTCTATGGCGCCGACGGCGACTTCAAGGCCGTGATCAACAACCTGGACGACGCCCGCTCCGCCATCCGGCGCACCAAGGCATACGGGGCATTCTCCGTCAAGAGCTACAACCAGCCGCGCCGCGACCAGCGCCAGCAGGTGCTGCAGGCCGCCCGCGAGCTAGGCATCCTGGTGGTGCCGGAAGGAGGCTCCTTCTTCTACCACAATATGAGCATGGTGGCCGATGGCCATACCGGCGTGGAACACAACATCCCGGTAGCGCCCCTGCACGATGATGTGATCCAGTTCTGGTCAAAGACCGAAACGCACAATACCCCCACGCTGATCGTCAACTACGGCGGCATCAACGGAGAATATTATTGGTACCAGCACACCAACGTCTGGGAAAAGGAACGGCTCCTGAGCTTCACGCCCCGCGCCGTGGTCGACTCCCGCGCCCGCCACCGCACCATGGTCCCGGAGGAAGAATACGAAAACGGCCATATCCTCACTTCTCAATCGCTGAAAAAGCTGCAGGATGCCGGCGTCAACGTCAACCTCGGCGCCCACGGCCAGCTGCAGGGCCTCGGCGCCCACTGGGAACTGTGGATGCTGCAACAAGGCGGCATGAGCAACCACCAGGCGCTGAAGTGCGCCACCATCAACGGCGCCCGCTACCTGGGCATGGACGCCCAGATCGGCTCGCTCAAGGAAGGCAAGCTGGCCGACCTGATCGTCCTGGACGCCAACCCGCTGGAAGACATCCGCAACTCGGAATCCATCCGCTACACCATGGTGAACGGCCGCCTGTACGACGCCGCAACCATGGACGAGATCGGCAATTACGACAGGAAACGAAGCAAATTCTACTTCGAGCTGGAAGGCAGCGGCAACGCCTGGCCGATGATGACGGAAGGACAGGGGCTGATGCCGGCACAATGCGCGTGCGGGAGGTAAGCCATTGTTGGATGGTTAGATTGCTTCATTGTTGAATGGTCGACGCTGCCGGGCTTCAGTTGTATTTCGGGCAAATAGGCCCGGCAGCGTTTTTCCAATATCAAATCCAAACTTCGTTTATCCTCCGGGGGGGGCCGACAGGAAAATGATCAGCGAGATAATGATCAGCGAAACGAATAGCCCGCCCAGGACGATGCCCAGGATGGAGCGAAGTTTATTTCCTCCCCTTTTCAGCGCCAGGATGCCGGCAATAACAGCCCCGATGGCAACAAAGAAGGACAAAAAGGCCACGGTAGGAATAGCCAACAGCACATAGGTGAGGACGCCAAGTACAAGAGCAAAGGTGGCGAGGTTGTCCGGAGTATCTTTAATCCGGGCACGGGCGTTCTTTTTTTGATATTTCCTGGCCTTCTTCTCAACGAGTTTCAAAATTATCCGCTTCCCTAAAGGCAGCTTCCGGCCCATCCTGCTTTCGATGGCCTTCTCATCGGCCGTTTCCACTCTGTGAACGGCAAAAAAGGGCAGGGCTGCCAAAAGGAAAAAGGAAAGAGAAAAGGTTTTGGTCCGTTGTTTCATCATACGCGCTTTCCTTGAGGGGTTGCTGATACCTGCAAATTTGCCCATTTCCGATGGAAGAATACCCCTTTTTGCCGATCGTTCTTCTTATTTTACCATCAACTTAAGGATTTGCTGCCCGTTATCGGACTGAAGCCGGAGGAAATAAACCCCCGAAGACAACCCGTCTACTTCGACCTGATGGGCGCCGGGGTCAAAATGGTTTTGGTAGTGCAGCCGCCCTGTAGCGTCATGCAACAGAGCCTCCGCCCCCCAGGGCAAGGCCAGGGTGAACTTCCCGTTGCTGGGGTTGGGGAAAACGGCGGCCCGTTGCCTCGGCGTTTCCGGTTCTTCCGTACCGACGATCATTACATCTACACAATCTGAGGTGGCACTACATTCCCCTTCACTGACGATAACGGCGTAAAGGCCGCTTTCGACGGGTGTGTAGGACCCTTCAATAGCGCCGGGAATGGCTTCATCGTTATTGCAATCGACCCATTGGTAGGAAGCGCCCTGCTCTTCTACCGTGAGGGTGTTATTTTCCTGTTCAATCGCGAGGCCGGGCTCGTATGCCAGGGCGGTGACCTGTACCTCTCCTGTTGCTTCACAACCATTAGCGTCAGTAACGGTAAGGGAATACATACCTGGGGCCAGGCCGGTAGCCGTAGCGGCAGACTGCCCGGTGCTCCAGGCAAAACTGTAATCAGGCTTGCCTCCGGTTACTATGGCGGTGGCGGCGCCGTCGGAAGCCTCGGGGCAGCTGGCTGATGTCAAAGCCATTGCGGAGGCTTCGAGAAGCGGGGGTTCTTCCATCTCGGCTGTCGCCACCGCCTCGCAACCATTCGAGTCCGTCATTGTGAGTGTATACATGCCCGGGGCCAGCCCGGTGGCTGTGGCAGTCGCCTGCCCGTCATTCCAGAGGTAATTGTATGGAGGGGTTCCTCCTTCCGGAAAAGCCGTAATGGCCCCATCCCCCTCGCCGTGGCAGGAAACGTGCCGTACTTCCAGGACAGGCGCAGCGGGCGGGCCGAAAAACGCCAGTTCGGTAACGATCAGGCTGTCGCACCCCTTCTTGCTGATAAACTCGGAAATGTACATTCCAGGCGTATCGACAACCGCTCCATCCGGAAGCACAAAGCTTTCGCCGGGACAGATGGAGGCACTGTTGGTTTCGATCAGCGGCTCAGGCGGAGCCACCGGAAAATCATAGAATGCCAGCATGCCGATGCCGTTGGCGTTCTTTACCGAAGCCTCGCTGCCAACGGAGTGTCCGGTGTACGTCAGGCCGGTAAAGCCGTCGGCGGGAGCACCGGATAAGGAAAGCACCACCGTATTGCCCACCACCATGCCACTTTCCACATCTACATCGCCGGGGCCTTCCAGGCGAAAGTCCGCCTCCCAGCCCGAGGCCCAGGAATAGGTATCTTCCCCATGCTGCAGCCGGAGGGTGATCTCCCGGCGATCGCAGCTGGAAAACCAGGCGCTGTCTACTGTGGGCGGATTCATGTCCGGCAATGGCGGAGCGCCGTAGAGGTCACCGGCCAGCAGGCGGTAAATATCTTCACCGGCTCTTTGATAGCCATTGAAGAAATGGTAATGGCAACCATCGTGGTTCATTCCGGTGGAGGACATGATCCCGGCGCCGGGTAGCTCGATAGCCAGTTGCCGCTGTGCCTCCTGGATGATGGCGAAATTGCCGGGCCAGCACCCGGGGCGGATCTGGAACAGGTATTCCCGCTCGAAGGTGAAGTCGGCCTCCCAGGCGTTCCGCAGTTGCCGGTATTTTTCTTTGTAGGAATCGACGGTTTCTCCGTATCCCTGGAGAGCGTTCGTCTCCCCCTGGAAAAAGAGGATGGCCCGGATGTGGTTGCTCAGGCCGGATCGGCCCACGCGCTGGAAAAATTGGCCATAGGAGTGGTACGGGCTGTGGGGATCTGCCGGATCAGGAAGCATGTTGTCGATGGCGATGCCGCCGATGCCGCCGTTGAGGATGGCCACCGGCACGCCCTGTTCCGCCGCGATCTTTTTGGCCAGCACCAGCCCCCACTGCCCGCTGCGGGTATCGGCGAAGCGGGTTTCGCCCGTGTGGGCTTCATTGTGCCAGCGCATCAGGCTATCGTTGTCAACCGCCAGGCCGAAGGTGCGGACAAATTCGTTGTAAGGCTCCTGCCAGGCATAAGCGCTATCGGCGGACCACTCGCTGGCGGCTCTTGCATTACTCTGGCCCTGGATGATGTAGGCGTCGCCGGCAACCACCTCGCAGGCCTGAGCTTCCAGTTCGAACCGGCCGTCAGCCAAACCTTCCAGGCGGAAGGTATAGCTTGCCAGCTCCGAGGGCAATGTCCAGGAAAACATATATCCCGCCTCTCCGCCAATGTAATTAAGAGGCTGGGCCTGTTCGTGATACAGGCTGTCGTTGCGGAACACCCTGAGCCGCATTTGATCGTAGGGAGAAGCGCCGTCGCCGGAAACCGAACCGCTGACTTCCACCGGCGCTCCCTGTAGGGATAGGCCACGCGGGTACAATTGCCAATCCTGGGGCATGGCTTCCACCGGCCCCCGATAGCCCTGATGAGAGCGCCGGTAAAGAAAAATATTCCGGTTGCCGAAAAAAGCATGGTTGCCGGCCACGACGTAATCGCGGCCGTCGGATGTCAGGGGGAAAAGGCTGCGCAACAGGTAGCTGAAGAGGTAGCCGTCATAAAAGGACGAATCCTGCACTTCACCCTCATAATCCAGGCGGTACACCTTGGCGCTTCCCCCGTAATTAGGCAGCCGGGGCGTTCGGTATTCGGCGCCGAGCAGCAGGCCGCCTTCCACTGCATGAAGGGTTTGTCCGTAGTCCGGGCCGCCGCCGCCATAGTGCCGATCCATAACGAGCTGCCCACTTCCGGCCTCTATTTCAGCCAGGTAGACATCTTCCCTTTGCACCGTGTTCACATAGTGGCTGCCGGTGGCGTAGAGCCTGCCGTCGGCGGTTTGACAGATTGCCTGGAAACTGGTTTTGGGAAGATCGGAATGATAGGCCCAAATGAGGTTTCCTTCAGGATCGAGGTGGTGAAGAAAAGCAAAATCATCGCCAAAGAGAGGCGCCCGGTTTCGGCCACCAAGGGCGAACCCTCCATCAGCAAGCTGCGCTAAGGCCGGGGCATATTCGTAGTTGGCCTCGTCGTACGAACGGTTCAGCTGTATACTGAAGTCCGCCCCAAACCGGAGAAAAACCAGGTCGGTAAAGCCCCAGGTAGGATCAACCACCTGAAAACCGCTGACGGCCGCGCCGCCGCCGCTCGTAGGCACAACGCTCTGCGCTTCGGCCCGCATACCGGCCTGCCCCAGCACCGTGTCGGCCAGCAGGCTGCCGTCCGGGCCCAGGTGGAGGAGCAACATCTTCCGGCTCGAATCGGCGGGGTGGCAATGATCGCAGTAGCCGGCGGCCAGCAGGCTACCCTCGCCGAGGCGGGACAGGCCCTGCAGGTTAGAAACGGAACCAAAAGCGTAAGTCTTTCGCCAGCGCACTTCTCCGCAGCTGTTCACCATCATCAGCAGGGCGCTGTCCTGCCACTGGCCGGCCAGCCAGAAGGCGCCGTCTTCGGCGGGGATGATCTGCGCAGCGTATTCGTAGCGGGCGCTGTCAGGGTCTCCTACAATGCGCGCCCATTCCTGCAGGGCGCCGGGCTGCGCCGTTATTCGAATCGAAAATAACATCAAAAAAGATGCGATGAGGGAAATTGGGAGGTGTCTCATGGTTTGTTGCTGTTATTGTTCGTAAATTCCAGGCCGATCAGTTCCAGCCCGGTTTCCGTCGGGCCGTTATGCCAGAAATAGGCCCCTGCCCCGGAGGAGGCGGTATTGTTCCTGAAGATGCAGCTTTCCACCCGAATGGGCGGGCCTGCCCAGCTTTCTGCAGAAGTATGCAGCCCTCCGCCGTTAGCGCCGCAGGTTAAAGTTCTATGTTTTTGGGCTGGAGCGCGGACTTCCAAGTCCGCGAATATGATCGATTCAGCGGGCCTGGAGGCCCGCGCTCCAGTTAGTTTACAATATAAGTTTTCAATCTG
>JAGFJE010000540.1 GCA_024103175.1 Phaeodactylibacter sp. | reverse complement strand
ACGAGATCAACACACTGGTAAACACCATCTTCCACCTCAACCAGGACGCCATTGAGCAGCGCAACCAAACCGCCGGCAAAACGGCGGACGAAGTTTTTCTCTATATGATCATCTTCGGCGCCGGCGGCATCATCATAGGCCTGCTGGTTACGCTCGGCATGCCTTCGGTCATCTCCAGGCCCGTCGATGCGCTCGACGAAGCGATCAGCCAGGTGGCCAGGGGCCGGTATGATATAGAGGTTCCCATCATCACCGAGAACGAACTGGGCAGGCTGGCCCGTTCGTTCAATAAAATGGCGCGCAAACTCCAGGAATACGAGGAAAGCAATTACGCCAGGATCCTGTTCGAGAAAAAGCGCCTGGACGCCGTCATCAACCAGTTCAACGGCGCGGTGATCGGCCTGGACGAGTCGAAAGCCATCATTTTCGTCAACGAGCGGGCCCTATCCCTCATCGGCATGGAGCGGGACAAGCTCATCGGCCGCTATGCGCCGGAAATCGCCCAGGTCAACCCGCTGATGCAAAAACTGACCAGCCGCCTGATGATCGGCTTCGACTACTGGGAAAAAGAAGCCTACGGCCCGATCAAGATCACCGAAGACAGGCAGGAAAAATTATTTTCCCAGGAGGCTATTCACATTTCCTTGAAGCCTACCGGCGAAGACCGAAGTGTCCTGATCGGCCACGTCATCATATTGACAGACATCACCGAATTCGCTGAAAAAGACCGCGCCAAAACCCGCTTCATCGCCACGCTGAGCCATGAACTCAAAACGCCGGTAGCCGCTATTGACATGGCCGCCAGCCTGCTGGAAAACAAAAAAACGGGCGGCCTCAACGACGGCCAGCGCGAATGCCTGTCTACCATCCGGGGAAACAACAGGCGCATCCAGCGCATCATCAACGAGATCCTCGACCTTTCGAAAATTGAGAGCGGCAGCATTGAGGTCATCAATGAAAAAACGAGCGCCGACAAGTTGATCGACAAAGCAGTGACGGGCGTCATTCCGTTTTTAGAAGATAAACATATCGAAATCAAAGTCAGCCAGGCCGGCTCCGTACCCTGGGTACTGGCCGACCCTCAAAAGACAATATGGGTGCTGAACAACTTTCTGACCAACGCTATCCGCTATTCCCCGGCTGGCGGACTCATCAAAGTGACGGCTGTAGAAAACGAATTTGACGTTACTCTTTCCGTAAAAGATAACGGCAAGGGGATCGGCCCGGAACTGAAAGAAAGGCTCTTCCAGCCCTACGCCCGCTCGAAGGATGACAAAACGGAGGGCGCCGGCCTGGGCCTGGCCATTTCCAAGGAGTTCATCGAGGCCATGGGCGGAAGCATCGGCGTGCAGTCGGAACCCGGGAACGGCGCGGAGTTTTGGATCAAGCTGAGGAAAGCGCGGGATTAAGAGCATGTTTGGAGGCCGCTTTTGAAGATAACCCATACGGGCCCGTACCGGGGAAAGTGTCAATTTTTTGTTGAGACAAGGCGTTAAAAGGGGAGCATACCCTCAGGTACGCGACCCTCTTAACAACGAAGTATCAACGAAAAAGGGACGGTTTTTAGCCCGAAGCTTGCCCGGCTGCAGAGACGGGGGCGGCCTCCAAACATGCTCCAAAAAACGGCCGGGCCGCATTTTGGCGGCCGACTGTTTTTCTTTATGTTTGCCTTTCCGTTTCGATGGGGGCTGCGGTTGTTGCGACAACAATCGTTATTTTTATGATTATTACAAGAATAATGATTATGAATGTAATCGTTATAGAAATCACCATTTTCTTTATAAGGCCAAGCACCCAGCCAATAACCAATAACCAGTAACCAATAACCAATTCCCGACAACCTCACCCATGCAGCTCTTCTCCGAACAGAAAAGACAAGCCGAACTCGAGATCGTATACGACCTGTACCCTGCTGTGGAAGGCCTTTACCTTCCTATGGGTTACATCGTGATCAAAGGAAAAGACGGAGAACTGACGCACATCCATCAAAAGGCCCTGCCGGAAACCGCCCGCGCCCTGAATCTGCCCATCGGCCCGGTACAGGAGCGCCTCTTTCAGATCATTGATAAACTGCAGCCCAAAACCCTGGAAAAGCAGTTCAATCCTCCTAAAAGAAAGCCTAAAGAGCTGGCGGTACTGATGGAAGATAAAGATATGGCGCGCACCATCGCCAATTACACCCACCGCCTGCTCGACGAACTGCTGCAGCTCATTACCCGGCACCACCTGCCGCTCACCTGGCAGGTCAACCGTAAAGTCCTCGTCAAGGATTTCCTGCTTAGGCCGGAAGAGGAACCGCTGGAACCCCGCCTTTTCTTCGCCCGGGAAACGGATGGCGTGCGCTACCGCCTGCAGCTGGCCGATGAGAAGGGGCCCTGGCCCATTCATACCCGGGATGTCATCCCCATCACCAACAACCCTGCCTGGCTGTTTGTCGATTACCGCCTGTACCGGGCGCCGGAGATCAACGGCAATATGGCCAAGCCTTTTCGGAAAAAGGAAGAGGTATTCATTCCCCAAAAAGCGGTCAAAACGTATTTTCAGAAGTTCATCCTCAAGGTGGCCGCCCGGGCAGATATCGAAGCGGAGGGTTTTGAGGTCGTGCAGTACGATAAACTCACGGGGTGTCAGATAGAGCCGGTGCAGGACCTGTTCAACAACCATTGGGTGCTGGCCGTGCGGATGCACTATCCCGGAGCCCTGTTCAACTGGAGCGACAAAAAGGACAAACGCACCGCGCTGGAATTCGGCGATGGAGAGGATATCCGCATCCTGCAAGCCATACGGGACTCCGAAGCAGAAAGTGAATTCCTGAAAAAGCTCCAGGCCTTCGGGCTGGAGAACCGGTCCGGAAGTTACTTTCAGCTTCCCGGAGAACAGGAGGATGCCTTCGCTATACTGGAATGGCTCAGCGAACAGCGGCCGGCGCTGGAAGCGGCAGGCTTCGCGGTGGAGGCGCCGCCCGTCGACGGGCAGCCTGTTTATCTCCACCAACCGGAGCTCAACCTCGATACTAAACAGCATAATGATTGGTTTGACCTCCACGGCACGATAACTGTAGGGGAATTTTCCTTTCCCTTCACCGCCCTGGCTAAAAATATCCGGGAAGGCAACCGGCTCTACCCTTTGCCCAACGGTTCTGTTTTTATCATCCCGCAGGAGTGGATGGCCCGGTATAAAGCCATTTTTCAGTTTGGCAAGAAGGATAAGGATAATCTCCGGCTGGCCAAAAGCCAGTACACCTTACTGGATGAGATCGGCATTCAGGAAGGGGCGGAAGCGCTGGAAGAAAGTGAAAGCCTTTCTGATTTCACCCCCTCTCCCCTGCTGAAAGCCCAACTGCGCCCCTACCAGATGGAGGGCGTCAAGTGGTTGGTGCAGCTTTACGAGAACCAGCTGGGCGCCTGCCTGGCCGACGATATGGGGCTGGGAAAGACCCTGCAAACCATCGCCGCCCTGCTCCATGCCAAAGAACAACGCGAGCAGCAGGAAAGCCCATCTTCCGCCAGCCGGCAACTCGGCCTGTTCGAAGCGCCCGCCGACCACGACTTCCTCAAGCCGCTCAATGCTCTGATCGTCCTGCCGGCCTCCCTGGTGTTCAACTGGGAAGCAGAGCTGCAAAAGTTCGCCCCCTCCCTCCAGGTTTACCGCCATACCGGCCCTAAACGATATAATGACCGGCGCCTGCTGCAGCGCTTCGACGTCATCCTGACCACCTACCAAACTGCCCTGCGGGACGTTGAGCTCCTGAAACAGCTGGAATACGAGTACATCATTCTGGACGAAAGCCAGCAGATTAAGAACAAGGACAGCAAGGTTTTCAAAGCCATCAACGAGCTGGAAGCCCGCCACAAGATCTCCCTCAGCGGCACGCCCATCGAGAACTCCCTGTCCGACCTGTGGGCGCAGATGCAGTTCATCAACCCCGACCTGCTGGGCAGCTTCAACTTCTTCAAACGGGAATTCATCACACCTATAGAAAAACACCAGGACGAAGAAAAGAAAAACCGCCTGCGCCGCCTGGCCGCCCCCTACCTGCTGCGCCGCACCAAGGAAGAAGTGGCCCGCGACCTGCCCGAGCTGACCGTCAAACTGTTCTACTCCGAGATGGCGCCCGAGCAGAAGCGCCTGTACGAACGGGAGAAATCCGCCGCCCGTAATTTTCTGCTGGACAACTTCCAGGCGGACAACCCGAAATTCCGCTTCCAGGTGCTGCAATCCCTGACCAAACTGCGGCAATTGGCCAACCACCCCAAACTGACAACCGACAATTATGACAAGGAAAGCGGCAAGTTCAACGACGTTTTGGAACACTGGGACGTGGTGCGCCGGGGCGGCCACAAGGCGCTCATCTTCAGCTCATTCGTCAAACACCTGGAACTGTACCGCCGGCAGTTCGAAACCCACAAACTGCCCTACGCCTGGCTCACCGGCAGCCAGAACAGCAAGCAGCGGGAGGCCGCCATCCGCGCTTTTCAGGACGACCCGGCCGTACAGCCCTTCCTCGTTTCCATCAAATCGGGCGGCACAGGCCTCAACCTCACCGCCGCCGATTACGTCTTCATCCTCGACCCCTGGTGGAACCCCACCACCGAGCAGCAGGCCATCGCCCGCGCCCACCGCATCGGGCAGGATAAGCACGTGATCGCCATCAAGTTCATCACCAAAGACAGCATCGAGGAGAAGATCCTCCGGCTGCAGGAGAAAAAATCCCAGCTGGCGGAAGACATCATCGGGGAGGTGCAGAAGGCGAGCTGGAGCCGGGGTGATATTGAGTATCTGTTTGATTAACTCACCTTTTTCGCCCGAAGCTCCGGAAACTCATAGTACCGATGAAAAACCAGGCCTTCTATCCGGCCGTCCTCACCCCGAACAAACTAATATCGGCCCTTCCCTGACAAATGTCAGTCCAAGAAAGCAGAAAATGGGGTAATTTGATCCGACGCATACCAAACAAGCTGCACTATGAGAAAAACAACAAACAAAAAGCATCCCTCCGGCTACGGCATGCATAAAACTTCAATTTCAATCCCGGGAACAATGGCTTTGTTGTTATGGGCCTTCTTCATCCCGGGCCTGTGGGCGCAGTCTCCGGAAGTATTATCCTATTTTCAGGCCGACAACCATTCAAGCACTTGGCAATCCGGGGCATTATCATCCCGCATGCAAAGCTTCCTTGAAGCGGCTTATACCTTTGGTTGCAAAATGGAAGGGTTGACCCCTGCTCACCCGGAAAAACGGTTGCCGACTGCCGGAAAATACGTCTTTTCCTCCTTTTACCTGCCCGCCGGGGAACCCCTTTCTCTCCAGGGCGGCCTGTACATCTACTGCACGGGCGATGTGCGCATCGACGGGGATATTACCGGCGCTCCGGTTTCCACCCCGGGCCAAGCGGGCCAGAGCCTGGTGATCATAGCCGAAGGCAGCATAGAGGTCAATGGCAGTATCATCCTGGGGGATGGATGGAACGGGCAGGCTGGGATAATGGAAATGCTCGCTTCGACGGGTAGGGGCTGGCCGTCGGTTGGCGGCCTGCTGCTTTGCGGCAGAGACGTCCTCAGCAGCGTCCTTCCGCCAGCCGGTGTAGCAGGCGGCAACGGCGGAAGCCTGTTGTTGTATGGTAAGCGGTTGGAACTATTCGGACACTTGCAACCAGGTAACGGCGGCGACGGCGGACCTGGAAGCAATGGTGGTAACGGCGGGCATCTTGCCCTGCTGTCCCAAACCGGTATTGCCACAAGTAAAAATTCAACCCCATGGAAAGCAGGGAATGGCGGCAGTGGCGGCGATGGCCTTCCAGGGTTATATACCTGCAGCGGCGGCCATGGAGGGGCAGGGGGCGATATGCTGTTGTCCTGTACACCAGGCGTACCCGGAGCGGCCGGCGCCAACGCCAACGAGGAGGGTGATGCCAGAGGAGGGCACGGCGGCAACGGTGGGGCAGGCGGCAATGGCGCCGCCCCTGGAGAAGACGGCTGCCGCGGCGGTAATGGTGGCGACGGGGGCGACGCCTCCAGCTCCACCGGAAATGCCGTTGGAGGAATGGGCGGGAACGGAGGAGGAGGGGGCAATGGATACAACGACCCGGTGGCCAGCAGCGACGGCGGCGCCGGAGGCAACGGAGGAAAAGGTGGTTACGGGAACGGAGGAAATACCAGTAATGGCAGTGGTTACGGCAATGGCGGTTGCGGCGGCGACGGGGGCTGGAGCGGAAGCGGCGGCGGGCCTAACGGCATCAGTGGCGAAGGTGGGCTCGGCGGCCAAGGAGGCAATGGTTATGGAGGTGACGGCGACGGAAGCGGTGGATGTGGCGGCGACGGGGGCGTTACGCGATGTGGCGACGGCGGCAATGGCATGCCAGGTGTAGGAGGCAGGGGAGGCGACGGCTACGGGGGCGTTTTTAATGGCAATGGCCGCAGGGGAACAGGCGGGAGTGGCGGCAATGGCGGCAGCGGCTATTGCAGTATGGGAAATATCGGAGGGCCGGGCGGCGACGGCTTCGGGCATGAGGGCAACACTACTCCCTCCGGATTGGGGGGCAGTGGCGGATGGGGCGCTGGCGGCGCCGGTGGCAACGGCGGTGGAAATTCATATGGTATTGAAGACGGAGGGCAGGGCGCTCCCGGCGGAAATGGTTTCGGTGGTAACGGAGGGCAGGGCGCTCCCGGCTTTACCGGCGGCAAGGGTGGTAACGGCAATGGCGGCGCCGGCGGCACTGGCGGGAGCTGTGGCCTGAACAACTTCGGTAATCCAGGCAGTGGAGGAGATGGCGGCAATGGAGGCAGCGGCTACGGCGGCTACGGCGGCAATGGCGACGGCGCCCCCGGTGGAAATGGCGGGACTGCCGGCGGAGGGCGCGGCGGCAACGGCGGGCATGGCGCTTATCACAATTATACCGGAAATGGCGGCAATGCCGGCAACGGCGGTAACGCCATCGCCGGCATTGGGGGAAGCGGCAGTATCGGTGGCAACGGCGGCCAGGCTAGAGGCGGTGACGGCGGCAATGGCGGTAATGGAGGCAACAATTCCGGAACCATACCTAACAACGGGGGTGACGGGGGTAACGGAGGGGATGGCGGCAATGCCCGGGGCGGCGACGGCGGTAACGGCCAGTATTGCGGAGACCCCGGCGGCGCCGGAGGAGAAGGCATCGGCGGTAACGGCGGCCAGGGTGGCCGCGCCGGTGACCCGAATGGCGCCCCCGGCGCCGACGGCGCTAATGGAAGCGGAGTAAAAGGATCCGATGGCTTGCCCGGCACCGTCTGCCCGCCCGAAGCCCCCTGCGAGATCACTGTATTCAAAGACGCCGATGCCGATGGTTACGGCAACCGCGATACTTCCGTAACCATTTGTGATTACATTCCGGAAGGGTATGTACCCGACAGCACCGATTGTGACGATACCGATCCCACTATTCACCCCGGCGCAGATGAAATTCCCGATAACGGCATTGATGAAAATTGTGACGGGCAGGACCTGATCACCGGTGTTTACGATGCTGCTTTTTCAAAAGTTCGGATATTTCCGAACCCAACGAACGAAAAGATCACCATCTCCTTTCCGCGGGGAATAGAAGGGTATTTCGAACTATACCACCTCACCGGAGAGCAGGCGCTCAGTGGCCGGATATACCTGAGCCCGGAAGGCTCTATCATTGATCTGGGCCAACTGCCAAATGGCATGTACCTGCTGCAACTGTCGCTAAAGGGCAATGATACACGGAGCAGGTGGGCGATAGTGAAAATGCAGTGAGTCGTTTGTGGCCCGGCAATTTGGGAAAAGGACATTCGAACCAGAGAAAGGTAAAGCCACTTCGTAAGCGCCCATTTAATGTTGTCCATCTTTTCGCCTTTTGCTCACAGTTGCGTATCTTTTGCCCCGCCGGAGGACAACATTACACCGGGTTCGGCGCATAGCCGCTGAAATTGCCGGCCCATTTCTGTAAGCTGTCTTCCCCAGAGGGTTGGGTGGGCGGCGGCCTTTTGCCACCTGCGAGCCGCCGCCCATCCAACTAAAAACCAGCCCTGCCACTACAAGCCAAAATCATTTTCTGGCAAATCAAAAGAACGAATGCAACCGAAGAAGAAGCGTTTCAAAAAACTCATGGTCGCCAACCGGGGGGAAATTGCCATCCGGGTACTGCGCGCCGCCTCTGAGCTCAACCTGCGCACCGTCGCCATCTATACCTGGGAAGACCGCTACTCCCTGCACCGTTACAAAGCGGACGAAGCCTATCAGATCGGCCCGGACGACGACCCGCTGAAGCCGTATCTCGATATCGAAGAGATCATCACCATCGCCAAAGAAAACAAGGTGGACGCCATCCACCCGGGTTACGGTTTCCTCTCGGAAAATGTACAATTTGCCCGCCGCTGCCGGGAGGAAGGCATAGCTTTTGTCGGCCCCGCCCCCGAGGTCATGGAAGAACTGGGCGATAAGGTGGCGGCCAAGGTGCTGGCCCGGCGGGTGCAGGTACCCATTATCGAAGACAGCCGGCAGCCCCTCACCGACGCCGATATTGCCCTGGAAGAAGCCAAACGCATCGGCTTTCCGGTAGTGGTCAAGGCGGCCGCCGGCGGCGGCGGGCGCGGTATGCGCGTGGTGCGGGAGGAAAAGGCGCTGAAGGACCTGTATAACGAAGCCCGGGGCGAGGCCCGAACGGCCTTCGGCGACGACACCGTCTTCCTCGAAAAGTTCATCGACAACCCCAAGCACATCGAAGTGCAGATCCTGGGCGACCAGCACGGCAATATCGTGCACCTCTTCGAGCGCGACTGCTCGGTGCAGCGGCGGTTTCAGAAGGTGGTGGAGGTAGCCCCCGCTGTTACGCTTAAACAGGAGACCAAGAACAAACTCTACGAATATGCCCTGGGGCTGGCGCGGGAGGTCGGCTACAACAACGCCGGCACCGTCGAATTCCTGGTCGACCGGGAAGAGAACATCTACTTCATCGAGGTCAACCCCCGCATTCAGGTAGAACACACGGTCACCGAAGAAGTCACCGGCATCGACCTGGTGCGCTCGCAGATCCTCATCGCGATGGGCTACCCGCTGAACCACAAGACCATCTTCATCCACGGGCAGGAAGACATCGAGTGCCACGGCGTGGCCATTCAGTGCCGGGTCACCACCGAGGAGCCGAGCAACGATTTCCAGCCCGACTACGGCACGCTGATCGCCTACCGCTCCGCCTCCGGCATGGGCATCCGGCTGGATGCAGGCAGCGCCTTCCCCGGCGCCAAGATCTCTCCCTTTTTCGACAGCCTGCTGGTAAAGGTCACCGCCTGGGGGCGCACCCAGAAAGGAGCCTCCCAGCGCCTGCACCGCGCACTGCGCGAGTTCCGCATCCGCGGGGTGAAGACCAACATCGGCTTCCTGCTCAACCTGCTGATGCACGAAACGTTTCAGGAAGGCAATGCCACCGTCAACTTCATCAAGGACAACCCGCAGCTGACGGCGCCGCCCAACTGGAGGGACCGCGGCACCAAGATGCTGCGCTACCTGGCCGACGTCATTGTCAACGGCAACCCGGACGTCAAGCACTACGACCCGGACATTGAATTCCTGCCGCCTCCCGTGCCGGCCTACAACCCGCATGCCCCCGTGCCTCCCGGCGCCCGCCAGAAGCTGCAGGAACTCGGCCCGGAAGGCTTTGCCCAATGGCTGAAGGACTACAAGCCCATACAATACACCGATACCACCTTCCGCGACGCCCACCAGTCGTTGCTGGCCACCCGCATGCGCACCTACGACTTGATGAAGGTGGCCCGAAGCTTTGCCCTGCGCCACGCCGACGACGTCTTTTCCATGGAAGTATGGGGCGGCGCCACCTTCGACGTGGCCCTGCGCTTCCTCAAGGAATGCCCCTGGAAACGGCTGGAGTTCCTCCGCGAGGCCATCCCCAACATCTGCTTCCAGATGCTGCTGCGCGGCTCCAACGCCGTAGGATACACCGCCTATCCCGACAACCTCATCATCAAATTCATCGAAGAGGCCGCCGAGGCGGGCATCGACATCTTCCGCATCTTCGACTCCCTCAACTGGGTGGAAGCCATGAGGGTAAGCATCAAAACGGTACGTGAGCGCACCAACAGCGTGGCGGAGGCCGCTATTTGCTACACCGGCGACATTACCGACCCCTCCCACCCCAAATACAACCTGCAGTACTACCTCGGCCTGGCCAAACGCCTGGAAGACGAAGGCGCCCACATCATCGCCATCAAGGATATGGCGGGACTGCTCAAACCCATGGCCGCTGAACTGCTGGTTACCGAGCTGAAAAATACGGTCCATATACCCATCCACCTGCACACCCACGACACCTCCTCCATTCAGGCGGCCACCTACCTCAAGGCCATCGAAGCGGGCGTCGACGTGGTGGACGTGGCCATAAGCTCCATGTCGGGCCTGACTTCCCAGCCCAACTTCAACTCCGTAGTGGCCATGATGAAACGGCACGAACGGGAGCACCCGGTCGACCTGGAGTCCCTCAATGAATTTTCCGACTACTGGGAGTCGGTGCGCCGGATCTACTACCCCTTCGAAACAGAACTGCGCGCCGGCACCGCCGAAGTGTACGACCATGAGATCCCCGGCGGGCAATACTCCAACCTGCGCCCGCAGGCCCGCTCCCTGGGGCTGGAAGAGCAGTTTGAAACCATTAAGAAGAACTACCAGGCCGCCAACGAGCTGTTCGGCGACATCGTGAAAGTAACCCCCTCTTCCAAAGTAGTGGGCGACATGGCCATGTTCATGACCTCCAACGGCCTGACCAAAGAAGACATCCTGAAGCGCGGCCACTCCCTCTCCTTCCCCGACAGCGTCAAGGCTCTGATGCGGGGCGACCTGGGGCAGGCCGAGGGCGGCTTCCCGCCGGAGATCCAGAAGATCGTACTCAAGGATGAAAAGCCCTACACCGAGCGCCCCAACGCCCACCTGGAGCCGGTGGATTTCGAAAAGGAATTCCCGGCTTTTCAGCAGGAATTCGGCGAGCACCTGGACCTGCGCAACTTCCTCTCCTACAAGCTGTACCCCAAGGTGTACCGCGACTACCGCGAGCACTACGAGCAGTACGGCCTGATTCGCGCCCTGCCCAGCCCGGCCTTCTTCTTCGGGCTGAAGTTCAACGAGGAGATCCTCGTCAGCCTGGCGCCCGGCAAGAACCTGCTCATCAAGTACCTCAACGTCACCGAGCCCGATTTCCAGGGCAACCGCCTGGTCTTCTTCCAGCTCAACGGCCAGACCCGCTCCATCCCCGTCCACGACCGCAAGCTCAAGCTGGAGGTCGTCGTCCACCGCAAGGCGGAAACGGAGAAGGAGGTGGGCTCGCCCCTGCAGGGCAGCCTTTCCAAGATTCTGGTCCAGGAAGGCGATGAGGTGGCGGCCAATGCGCCGCTTTTCATCATAGAGGCCATGAAGATGGAGAGCACCATTACCGCGCCGGCGGCGGGTAAGGTGAAGAAGGTGCACCTGAAGGAGAAAACGCTGGTGGAGCAGGATGACCTGGTGGTGGAGTTGGAGTAGGAAGGTAGGTGATATGCGCTTTGGGTTTTCGGGTGTAAGTAAGCTAAGGTTGTTGCTCCTGGCGATGGTTGGATGGTTGGATGGTTAGAGTGGTGAGCCGGAGGCAGGTTATTGGTTATTAGCCCGGAAGCAGGTGCTTTCGTTTTGCTGAAGGATTGGTTGTTGGTTATTGGCCGGCCAGTTGGATTTGGGTTATTGGCGATTGGCCGAAGATTGGCGCTTTCGTTTATAGTTCGCCTGTTCGGGAGGTTGCTCTTGAGGCAGGGTTATTTGCGCTGAGGTGATTTTTTACCAATTTCGACATTATGGCTTTGATTTCTTTCCGGGCAGTACTCAACCTGCCGGGTTTGCGGGGTGATTGTGCTTGGCTGAACCCGGCAGTGTTTGTCGGAGATGCAACCTATTCCATTCGTCGCTCCTTGAGGCGTTCCGCACCTGAACATAAAGTTCGCCATGTGAAATCAGGCGAAACCAAAATGACCCATTTCAAAGGGTAAAAGAGTAAAAGGGCTCGAGGGTTAGTACCGGGCTAAACGAAAACCGATACTGACGTACCTGACAACGGAATCGAGCCTGTTGCGGAGCGAAGTACGGCAGCTGATATCGACGTCGTCCCAGGACCCGCCACGAACCACCCGGAGAGCTGAATCTCTTCCGCTAACCCAGGCGCTGCCGCCGTTGGGCGCGCCCTCATAATTGTCATGCCAATGGTCGGCGCACCACTCCCACACATTTCCACTCATATCATGAATGCCCAGTTCATTCGCCGGCAAGCCGGCACTCGCTGCATTCGGCATACGGTAAAATTCTTTTGTGATCCTTCAAATATACTCTTAGTAGTGTGGGTGGTTGTGTCGTCACGAAATAGCGCTACGCTCTCACCACCCCCTCAAAAACCTTCTCCATTTCCTCCCCGGAAAGCCCTTCCAGCAGCCACTTCCTGAGCAGTTCCCTCGCCGTACCGGCACTATCCTGCGACAAAGCAATAGCGATCACCAATTCCGG
>JAGFJE010000528.1 GCA_024103175.1 Phaeodactylibacter sp. | reverse complement strand
GACCAACTGCCCTCCGACTCCAGGTTTGTGGCCATTGACGGGAACGGACAGTTCGTCGGGTATGTGAACGAAGCGGGCAACCAGCAAGCGTTTTTTTACAACCAGGCAGCAAATCAACTGGCCTTTTTCCAGCTGCCGCTTGCTGCGGAAGACAAGATGGCCGTGGCGTTCCTGAACGAAAAGGGCAACCTTATGGCTGTCTCCGTCACAAGAACACATTTCCTGCTGCACGAACTGGTGGACGGGCAATTCGTCCTGCGTGGCAAAGTGGAGGCGGAATGCCAGGGTTTCAAGTGCTTCCCCGATGTTTCCGGCAAGGATGGCGACGAAATCTGGTACCTCAACCCAGAGCTGGATACACTTTACCAAAAGTTTTTTTCAACAGGCGGCAAAAGAACCTTTACAGCCAATGATTTTGAGATACCCTTTGCCATGCGGGATGTTTTTCCCACACTCCAAGGCAAACTCTACTCCTTTGAAGAGGCTTATTATTATGTGCTGGCAAACCCGAACGCCAACCGCAACCTGCTGTTTAAATTTGAACCGTCCTCCGGCCGGTTCAGGCTGCTGCCGGGGATGCCAATCGAGGTGGAAGACGCCAAAGTTTTCACTGACTCCCTCGGCAACCTCGTCTTCCTTCTCAAACAGGCCAACGGCGAGTACTACGCCGTTTTGCAGGACACGGAGGGCAGGCGGTACGATTATTCTGCTTTTTTTAAATCTTCCCTGCTTAAAGGCGCTGTGCTCAATTTGAAAAGCCCAGACTTTAAGCGCCAATTACTGGCCTGTCACTTCAAGGGCATCCTGCTACAAACAGTTAAAGCAACCAATGCCATTTCGCATATACTTCCCGGTGTCTCGGTTCGAGTCATGAAAGAACTGCCGGATAAACGCATCATCATTGCAACACAGCAATCCGGCGGCACGGAATTCATCTACGACCCCGAAACGGGCACCCTCGAAGATTGGCCAAATCCAGAGTGCCACATGGGGGTATCAAAATTAATAGAAGATGGCAAGGGGTTTATTTGGGGTATGAAGCGATCTTACTTCCTGAAATACGACCCGTCCACCAACTCCTGCCAGAAATTCCCTGTTTCGGCCTCGAACATCGTCTTCGCCTTTGTTGGGGGCAGCAAAATCGCCTATCTTGAAAAAGGCAGCCCGGAGCACCTTGCTCTGTTCGACCGGAACAACGGGGCCAGTTCGCCCGTGGCCATCGGGGGCGGGCCTTTAAATGTAGAGGGCTTTGTCCACGACATGCTGTACAGCCGCAGCGGCCTGCTGTGGATTGCCACGACGCAGGGCCTGGTCAAGGTGGATTTGGAAAAACAAAGCGCCGAGGTCATCGGACTCGACGAGCCGTTCATTGACTTCCGTTTCCTCTGCATCCACGAGGATGAAAAGGGCTTGCTCTGGCTCGGCACCTCGCTCGGCGGCGTCCATATTTTTGACCCCGCCACCGGCGAACTGAAAATCCTCAACGGCAACAAGGGGCTGGCCAACAACACTGTCGCCAGCATCATGGCGGACGACGATGGCGACCGCTGGGTTGGCACTTACAACGGCATCTCCATTGTCTCGTTCGAAGGGGAATTGAAGGCAAACCTCTATCAGGAAGACGGCCTGACGGACAAGGAATGCAACCGTTACGCCTACCTGAAAACCAGCGACGGCAAACTCCTGATCGGCACAGTGGCGGGGCTGAACATCATTGAGCCTGACAAAATTAAGCAACGCTTTAAGGCATTTGCCAATCTGAAAATATTCCTGAATTCCGTCAGCTATTATGCCACAGGCGGTAACAAATTGATAAGTAAAAATTATGGACTGGACAGCCTCGGCACGCTCATTTTACCAGCTTCCCGGCGCAACATCCGGCTAAAATTCGCCCTTTCAAATTATTTCCAACCCGAATACAATCAGTACGCCTATCAACTGGAGGGTGTTTCCGACGACTGGATCCCACTCGGCAATCAGCACACCCTCCACCTCGACAACCTGCCCGCCGGGAAATACCGCTTGCTCGTCAGAGGTAGCGACGGGTCGGGCAACGTCACCGGAACGCCGCTCGCCATCGCCATCCATGCCAAGGAGCATTTTTACAAACAGGCCTGGTTTTACCTGCTCTGCCTTGCCCTGCTGAGCGCCTTTTCATTGTTATGGATTCAACGCTTGCGGATTGAGGTGAAAAAAGCCACCGAAACCATCCAACGGGATAAGGAAACCATCGAAATTCAGGCGGAAGCATTAAAAGAATTGGACAAGGCCAAATCCCGCTTTTTCACCAACATCACCCACGAGTTCCGCACCCCGCTGACCATCATCTCCGGCATGGTGGAACAGGTCAGGTCGAAGCCCGACGTTTGGCTCGAAAAGGGGACGAAAATCATCAAGCAGAATACCCTCAACCTGCTCAACCTCATCAACCAGATACTGGATTTGCGAAAACTGGAATCCAAAAACCTGAAACTCAACCTGATGCAGGGCGACATTGTGCAATACCTGCGTTACCTGTCCGAATCTTACCAGTCGTATGCCGAGAACGAGGGGCTGCAACTGCACTTCCTCGCCGCCACTCCATCGGTGGTCATGGACTACGATCCCGACAAGATCCTCCGCATTGTGTCTAACCTGCTGGCCAATGCCATTAAGTACAACCGGGAAGGCGGGCATATTTATTTTCAGGTGGAAAAAATCGGGGGAAATGACGGCGGCGAACATCTCCGCCTGCGCGTACAAGACACTGGCGAGGGTATCCCTCCGGAAAAATTGCCCGAAATTTTCGACCTGTTTTATGTGGCCCATCAACCAGGTGAAAAGAAGGTGGTTGGTTCGGGCATCGGCATGGCGCTGACGCAGGAATTGGTCAAACTGATGAACGGCGAAATCGAAGTGGAAAGCCAGGTAGGCGTCGGTACAACCTTCACCGTCAAACTGCCCGTAGCCCGCGCCGCCGAAATGAAAGCGGCGGATTTTGCCACCCCGGCGCCCGTCCTCCATGGGAAAATCCCCACCCCGAAAGCCCATGACTGGCGAACTGACGAACCGAAGGCCGACGAACTGCCCACCCTGCTCATCGTGGAGGATAACCCCCAAATCGTACAGATCCTCATCGCCTGCCTCGAAGACCACTACCACCTGGAAATCGCCGCCAATGGGCAGGAAGGTATTGAAAAAGCCATCGAACTCACCCCCGACCTCATCATCAGCGACGTGATGATGCCTGAAAAAAACGGCTACGAACTCACCGTTACCCTGAAAAACGACGAGCGCACCGACCACATCCCCATCGTCCTGCTTACTGCCAAAATGGACATTGACTCCAAAATCAGCGGCTTGGAAAAAGGGGCGGACGCTTACCTGTCGAAGCCTTTCCAACAACGGGAACTGCTGGTGCGCCTGGAAAAACTTCTGGAACTGCGCCGGAAACTCCAGGCCCGTTACGCCAAACTTTCTTCTTTGGAAAATGCCCCCACCCAACTCGAAGACCCGTTCCTGCAAAAATTCTATTCCCTCGTCGAAAAGGAAATCTCCAACCCCGAATTGGACATGAACAAGCTCTGCCGTTCGCTGGGCATGAGCCGTTCCCAGGTGTTCAGAAAACTAAAAGCCCTCACCGGCACTTCTGCCACCCTGTTCATCCGCTCCATCCGCCTGCAAAAAGGGAAGGAGTTGCTTGCCAAAGGCGAACTGAACATCTCCGAGGTAGCTTACGAGATAGGCTTTACATCACTAAGTTATTTCTCACGGGCCTATAAGGAAGAGTTCGGCGTACCGCCGAGTGCAACACGTAAGTAGCTGTATTT
>JAGFJE010000527.1 GCA_024103175.1 Phaeodactylibacter sp. | reverse complement strand
ACCTGGGATATCGTTCCATCACCCTGCCCATTGAAACCTTCCGCCAGGACGCGCCGGCTATCGTCAGGCTGAAACCGGAAGCATTCCTCCTGCAGGCCGTCGACGTCAAGCCCGTATCCGCCCGGGCGCTGGTGCAAGAGGCCATAGCCAGGATGGCGGAAAACTACGATGCTGGCCCTCACCTGCACCCCGGCTTCTTCCGGGAGTCCATCCGCGATCAGGACGGTTACCTGTCTGTAGCGGAAGGCCTGTTCGAAGCGGCTTTCTTTCCGGAAGAGAGAAAAAAAGAACAGCTCCAACTCCGGCTGATCAAGGGGCGGCTCAGCGAAGATGTACGCTCCACCCGCCTGTTCGAAGACTTCCACCCCGCCGGCAGCCCGCACCGCCTGGCCGGCCTGAGCCTGTCCATCCACCGGCCTGCCTACCTGCAGGAAAAATATATGGACAGGTACGAATACTGGCTGGACAGCATCATCCATTCCGATGGGAAAGCCCTGTATATCGTCAGTTTTGACCAACGTCCTTCTGTGAAAGAAGCTTTGTCAAAAGGGCGCCTTTTTATCGATAAGGAAAGCCGGGCTATCGTTCGAATGGAGGCCGGCATCAGCCCCCGGGGAATGCCCTATGTAGATCACCTTTCGGGCAAAGACAAGCTCTTTGCGAAACTACTTAATATTGAATTTCTGATCCGCCGGTCAGATCTGATTGCCGAGTTTGAAAAATTCGACGGGAAATGGTACCTGAATAACGCCACTTTCCACCACAACATCACCTACCGGCAGCCCAAAAAAAGGCTGGGGCTCAACCTCGAGATCTATGAAGAGTTGCTCATTACCGGATTGAAAAAAGAAGGCATACAACCCTTTTCGCGCCCGGAGCAATGGGACAGGAAGCAACTCATGCTCAGCCTGCCCGCCGAATACAACGAGGCATTCTGGGGCGACAACAACCACATCCTGCCCTCCCGCGCTCTGCACGATATCGTGGATTCAATGGCAAGGGAACCCGGAGCTGGCATTTCTGCAACGGACACACTGTCAGGGGGGTGGGTACTCCTCAACTCCGGGCAGGCCAAAGCTTACCGATCCGGCGGTTCCATCTTTCTGAAACCCTACATGGAATCGGAATGGATGGATGAACAAACCGGCCCCATGCTGAAGCGAGAAAAGCGTGGCGATTTCGTGTTCGAAGCGCTGGTGGAAGTGCAGAAAGCGTCGGACACCACCCAGGCGCCGGACAAAGGCTTTCAGCAAGGCGGCATCCTGGTGCGCAACCCGGAAAGCGGCCACGAGAACTACCTGATGATCGGGCTGGGCGCCGGAGGCAACCCCAACCTCAAGGTGGGCGGCAATTTTACCCGCAACGGGAAATCGTCCCTGAAAACAGATAAGCCGAACCTGAACCGCCTCCGGCTGCGTATCCGCCGGCAGGGGCAACAATTCAGACTTTCCTACCAAATACCAGGAACGGCACAATGGACACTGCTCCGCGAAGAAGAACTTCCCGGTTTTCCCGAAACAGCAGAGCTGGGCTTGGTAGGTTATACCCATTTCCCGGGCAATGCTCCGGCTATGCGCCCGGACTTGCTGGTAAAGTTCTCGGAAATCAATATCCGGTAAGTCATCCTCATGGTGGCTGATAGGAAAGCCTCATAAATTTTCTGTGAAAAAACACCTATTTAGGTTGGCTTCGAGAGGGTATTTTCAGCCTTTGCCCCGCCCTGAAGGGGGCAAAGGCTGAAAGCGCCTGGCTCTCCTTTAGGATCGAGGCTAAGCCAGGCGATTTCAGCCGGATAGATAAGTAGTTGCTTTAAAAAAATCATTCCCGATGAAAAAATTAGCCCTTGGCCTGATCCTTATCTTTACCTTCCACGCCGCTTTTCCCTGCCTCATAGTCGTTGTCACCGATGAGCAGCACGTATTGGTGGGCAACCACGAAGACTGGTTCGCCAGAGATGCACGGGTGCGTTTCGAACCGGCCACAGATACTACCTACGGCATGGTAGCCTTCGATTTCGAAAGCGAAGGGTACGCCCAGGGCGGCATGAACACGGAAGGGCTATTCTTCGACGGCACCGCCACGCCTTTTGCACCCCTGGATTTTTCCGGCCAACAGGATTGTGGTTGTTACATCTGGACAGAAGTGCTCAGGCGTTGCTCCAACGTAAAGGAAGCGGTAGAATTTATCAGGCCATACCGCCTCCCGGACCTGGAACGGGTGCACATCCTGTTTGCTGACCGCACCGGCCAGTCCGTAATTATTGGCGCCTACGACGGCGAGCTGACTTTCACCTACCGGAAAAAGGCGTACCAGGTACTTACCAATTTCAACGTTACTGACCCCGAGTACGGTGGAGAAGAGGCCTGCCCCCGCTACGGCAAGGCGCTGGAGATCCTCCAGGTGGACAGCAGCGCTACTGTTGAGCATGTTCGGAGCATCCTTTCCCAGACCCACCAGGAAGAACTGAGCGTATATTCCAACATTTATGACCTGACGGCAGGAGAGGTCTATATATACAGCCTGGCAGATTTCAGCCGTTCGGTAAAATTCAACCTTGCGGAAGAACTTTCCAAGGGAACGCATAGCTACGCTATACCTGGCCTTTTCCCATAAGTGGGCAGGGCCTTCAGGAAGAGCGCCTCCTTTGGATCAACCTGAAAACAAAAGCCCTGGTTTTACGGTTACGCCAAAGGACCATCCTCTGATGCACTATGCCCGAACTACCCGAAGTCAATACCAAGAAGCTCAACTTCGACCGCGTTGCCCTGAACAAAAAGATCGAAAAGGTGGAGCTGCGGGAAACCGGAACCATCAAGGGCTTCTTCCTCAACCAGTCCAACCTGGCGGGCATGGGCAACCTCTACGCCGACGAGGTGTGCTGGCAGGTGCACCTCCACCCGGCCTCCCGCATTCCCGCACTGGATGAGAAAACCCGCCGGGAACTGTACCACCGCATGCAGGCCATCCTGCAAACAGCAATCGCCAACCGGGCCGACTATGCCCACTACCCCGACGAATGGCTCTGGAACCATCGCGAGAAGGGCGGCGCCTGCCCCCGCGACGGCCACGAACTGGAACGGGACAAGGTGGCGGGAAGGTCGACGTATTACTGCCCGCAGTGTCAGGAATTGAGGGAATGAGGCGGAAGGCGGAAATCGGAAGGCTTCCAGGTGCAAGCGGCGCCCCAAAGTCGGAAGCTTGCCCGGCTGAGGAACGAAGACGGGTCGGAATTTTTCCAGTAGAGTGCTGCCGGGATAGGGCTGGAGATGCCTCCACCATAAAAAATGGGGCTTCCTTAACAAAAGGAAGTTTGAAGGCGGAAATACGACACGAGCGAAGCGACTGACGCCTGCCTGCCCGCCAGGCAAGCCTTGGCGGCCTGGCAGGCAGGAAGTAAGTCGGAATTGAGATCGGAATTAAAGCCAAACGCCCATTCTGCTGCCTCAGCGGCTTCGCTCGTATCCTTCGATAAATACTTTACTAAAATGCGCAGACATGCATTGGGAGGCCATATACCGCACTCATTTCCACCGCATTTCTACACGTTTCGACTACCCGTATAAGGTTGGAAACTATTGATAGCCAAAGAGTTGCGGAACGCCCCAAGTCCTTCCGAATTCCGAATTCCGAATTCCGACTTTTGTCCAACGCTAGACCGCTAGCCTACGTTTCCAGGCATATCGTTGTTTATGTCCAGCCACCTGACACACTTCTCCCTGCCACGCTATCCCTGCTCCACCGCTTCCACCTCCACCCACACCCCGTTGAACACCGCATTGCCCGTCGGGCCGTCCGTCAGCTGGTCATCGGTGAGCACATTGACGTTGACGCCGGGGCGCCACCGGGCCACCACCAGGCGCACGCCGTCCTGGTCGTGGCCCCAGCCGTGGGGAATGCTGATGACCCCGGGCATGACCTCATCGGAGATCTCTGCCGGAAGCTGAATGCTGCCGTTTTTCGACCGCACCGTTACCAACTGGTTTTCTTCGATCCGCAGCCGTTCGGCATCATGGGGATGGAGGATGGCCGTACACCGGGGCGGCCCTTTCATCAGCCGCGTGCTGTTGTGCATCCAGGAGTTGTTACTGCGCAGGTGGCGCCTGCCGATGAGTTGGAACCGGCCGTCCGGGGCCTGCTCCTCAAGAGCAGCTTCGGCCTGCTCAAGGAAGGGAAGCAGAGCGGGCGGCAGCAGTTGTATCCGCTTATTTTTGGTGAACAACCGCACGGGAAGGCAGGGCTTCAAAGGGCCCAGGTCAATACCATGGGGGTTGTCCTTCAATTTCTGAAGATCCAGGCCATTACCTTTCAGGAAGCGCCCCCCCAGCTTTCCGTAGGGGCCGATGAGCAGGCCCAGGTTGAGGCGCCGCTCGGGGGTAAGCCGGCTCAGTACCGCATGTTTGGCTTTCAGCCATAGGGGATTCCCCCGTTCCAGCCGCTTCTGCAGCTCCAGGAGGATCTGCCAGTCGTAGCGCTGGTCCGGCCCGATGGAAAATACCGGCGGGGAGAAGTTGGCCACATTCCGTATGGCGACGATGTTGAGCACAAAATCGTAGTGCAGCGCTTCCAGGCCGGCAGCCGGCGGCAGGATGATGTCGGCATGGCGGGTGGTTTCGTTCAGGTAGATATCGATGGCCACCATGAAGTCCAGCCGGGCCAGCGCCTCGTTCATCCTGCCGACGTTGGGCACGGAGCTGGCGGGGTTGCCGGCAATGGTGATCAGGGCTTTCACCTGCCCCTCCCCTTCGGTGAGGATCTCCTCGGCCAGGGCGGCGGTGGGCAGGTCGCCGGCCACCTCGGGCAGCCCCCGGGTGCGGCTCTGCCAGCGCAGGGCTTTCGCTTCCCGCTTCAGCAGGCGCACAAAGTCGATGGCGGGCAGGGGGAACATCACGCCGCCCTCGCTGTCCATATTGCCCGTCAGGATGTTGACGGCGTTGATGAGCCAGTGGCAGAGGCTGCCGAATCGCTGGGTGGAAACGCCCAGGCGGCCGTAGCAGATGGCCCGCTCCGCCCCAGCAAAGCCGCGGGCGAGCCGGCGGATGGTTTCGGCACTTACTCCCGTCTTACCCGCTACCCGTTCGGGCGTGTAGGCGGAGACGGCCTTCTTCAGGATGGCTATGCCATCGGTGAAGCGCCAGGCGTGATTGGGCCGGACGAGTTCCTCTTCAAATAGCGTATGTACAAAAGCCAGGAGAAAGAACACATCCATACCGGGGCGGATGAACAAATGCTGATCGGCAAGCTCCGCCGTCCGGGTGCGGCGGGGGTCGAGCACCACCACCCTGCCCTGCCGCCGCTGAATATCCTGCAGCAACTTTTTGATATTGGGGGTAGACATGACGCTGCCGTTGGATACCACCGGGTTGGCGCCCAGCATGAGGAAGAACTGGGTGCGCTCTATATCGGGCACCGGAAAGAGGGCCTGATGGCCGAACATCTCCCCGTTGACGAACATCTGCGGCAACTGGTCGAGGGAATGGGAAGCATAGCGGTTCCGGGTGCCCAGGGCATTGGCAAAATCGTAAAAATACAGGCCGGTGCCGGTATTGTGCACACCGGGGTTGCCCATGTACAGGGCCACTGCAT
>JAGFJE010000515.1 GCA_024103175.1 Phaeodactylibacter sp. | reverse complement strand
GCCTGGGCAGTAAGCTCGATTTTCCCCCTTCCCAAATGGAAGTCCTGCTGGAAGTGGAGCTGCCGGAGGGCGCTGAAACGGGCTTCGGCATAGCCCTCTCCAATTCGAAAGGGGAGGAATACCGGGCAGGTTATGATACCGGCAACCGGGTGTTTTACAGTGACCGCACCAAGGCCGGCAAAACCGGGTTTTCCGAAAAATTCGCGGCCAAAGTCCACACAGCTCCCCGGTTGAGCACAGGCAAGACGCTGCGCTTGCACTTCTTCTTTGACGTGGCTTCCTGTGAACTGTTTGCCGACGGCGGGGAAGTGGTGATGACGGACATCTTTTTCCCTTCGGAGGATTTCACGGATGTGAAGTTATTTTCCAACGGAGGGGAAACGAAGATCCTTTCGGCCAGGATCTATCCATTGAAGAAGGCGGTTTTCAGATAAGCTCCGGATCAGAAAAGCAGGATATTCCTCAAAAGTCTTTAATTTCCGCCTTGGCTAATTCTCAGGCACACAAAACGAAAAATAATGAACCACCGCAAGATCTTATTCTGGTCCATCACCGTTGCCCTGGCCGGTTTCCTGTTCGGCTTTGACACCGTTGTCATTTCCGGCGCCGACCTGTCGTTGCAGGAGCTGTGGCAGAAAGGAGAAGTTTTCCACGGCTTTGTGGTCATGGCATCCGCTCTTTGGGGCACGGTGATCGGCGCCATTTTCGGCGGTTTTCCTACCGACCGGCTGGGGCGTAAAACGACCCTTTTCTGGATCGGGGTATTTTATTTCGTCTCCGCGGTGGGGTCGGCACTTGCCGGCGACCCCTGGGTGTTTGCCTTTTTTCGCTTCCTGGGCGGCCTGGGGGTCGGGGCTTCTACAGTAGCGGCGCCGGCTTATGTTTCGGAGATCGCTCCGGCAAAAGACCGGGGCAAGCTGGTGGCCTTGTACCAGTTCAATATCGTTTTCGGGATACTGGTGGCCTTCCTGTCCAACTACCTGCTGAGCAACATCGGCGAAAATGCCTGGCGCTGGATGATCGGGGTGGAGGCTTTTCCCGCTTTCATTTACACCCTGATGGTGCTGACGGTGCCGAAGAGCCCGCGCTGGCTGCTCGTCAAGAAGGGCGACCGGGAGGGGGCGGCCCGGACGTTGCGGTTGATCAATCCCGATATGAATATCGACGAGACAATGGAGGCCCTTATGGCCGACCACAAAGCTGCCGAAACGGGCGAGACGATCTTCAGCCCGAAATACCGCTTCCCGCTGATGCTGGCGTTCCTGGTCGCGTTCTTCAACCAGTTTTCGGGCATCAACGCCTTTTTGTACTATGCCCCCCGGATCTTTGAGATCGCCGGCCTGGAAAAGAGCTCGGCCCTGCTGAGCAGCGTTGGCATCGGCGTGACCAACCTCATTTTCACCCTGGTGGGCCTGTCGATGATCGACCGCTTCGGGCGCCGGCAGTTGATGTACATCGGTTCGGTGGGCTATATCGTGTCGCTTTCCCTGGTCGCCCTGTCCTTCGTGATGGGCATCAAAGGCATGGCGGTGCCCATTTTCCTGTTCCTGTTTATCGCCTCCCACGCCATCGGGCAGGGGACGGTCATCTGGGTATTCATTTCCGAAATTTTCCCCAACCACCTGCGAGCCAACGGGCAGGCCTTCGGCAGCTCGGTACATTGGGTGCTGGCGGCGGCTATCCCCTCTTCGATTCCCTTTCTTTTTACTACCATCGGGGCGGCGCCGGTCTTCGCCTTTTTCGCTTTCATGATGGTGCTGCAGCTGATCTTCGTCTGGCGGATGATGCCGGAAACGAAAGGAGTGCCGCTGGAGGAGTTGGAGAAGCAGTTGATAAGGGTGGAGGGGGAGTAGGATATTAGTTGATTGGTTGATTGGTTGATTAGTTGATTGGTTGATTAGCTCATGCCAGGCTTGCGTTGGTTGATTGGTGGAGGCCAGGAATCGGCACAATCAATAAATAATTCCATTGAAAACCACAGACAGATGTCAAAACCAACCATAATATGCTTTGGGGAAGTCCTCTGGGATGTGCTGCCGGATAAACGGATTGCCGGCGGGGCGCCGATGAACGTCGCTTTTCACGTCAACCAGTTTGGGATGCAGTCGAAAATGATCAGCTGCGTAGGGGATGACGAGCTGGGCAAGGAACTCCTTCGTTTTTTGGAGGACAAGGGGGTATCCACCAGCCTGATCCAGACTGACCCCACCTTCCCGACCGGCACTGTAAACGTGATCCTGGACAATGGCGGTTCTCCCTCCTACGAGATCGTCAACCCCGTGGCCTGGGATTATATCCGGGCGGACGACAAGGCTAAAGATGCCGTTAAAGCTGCTGATGCACTTGTTTTCGGAAGCCTGGCCTGCCGGACGGAACGAAACAAGAGAACCTTATTCGAATACCTCGAGCTGGCCCCGATCCGGGTGCTGGACGTCAACCTGCGGGCTCCTTTCTACGCTCAGCCTCTGATCGAGTCTCTACTGGCCAGGGCAGACATCGTGAAAATGAACGACGAAGAGCTTGCTCTCATCGGCGGCTGGCAAAGGGCCGAAGGCGGCGAACGCGCGCAACTGGAGGCCATCCAGAAGAAATTCAAGATCGACGTGCTCATCCTGACCAGGGGCAAAAACGGCGCCGCCTGCCTGGATGGAGAAGGCTTTTACGAACACCCGGGCTTTCCGGTAAAAGTACAGGATACCATCGGCAGCGGCGATTCCTTCCTGGCCTCTTTCCTCAGCAAGCACCTGTCCGGACAAAGCCCTGCGGAATGCCTGGCTTTCGCCGGGGCGGTGGGAGCGCTGGTAGCTACCAGGGCCGGCGGTACGCCGGAGATCACTGCCGGGGATATACGGGCAATCATGGAAGCGAATGGCCGGTGAAAGTATTTTGATTTATGGATTTCAAAAAATTTAATTACCTAATTTCGTTTCCCGGTACACCTATGCCGGGAACGAACTGCCCAACCAGATCAGGCCGCAAATATTTCCAATATGCCCAAAGGATTTCTCATCGACATGGACGGCGTCATCTACAGCGGAAACGACCTCATTCCCGGCGCCGACACCTTTATTGCCGAACTGAAAAAGCGGGAGGTTCCCTTCCTCTTTCTGACCAACAACAGCCAGCGCACCCCCCGGGATGTGGTCAACAAACTGGCCGGCCTCGGCATCGAGGCGGAGGAGAAGGACGTTTTCACCAGCGCCATGGCCACCGGCTGGTTCCTGGCCCGGCAGAAGCCGCACGGGGCAGCCTATGTGCTCGGCGAGGGCGGCCTGCTGACCAGCCTCCACGAGAACGGTTACACCCTGGCCACTCAGGACCCGGATTTCGTGGTGGTGGGCGAGGGCCGCAACTTCACCCTGGAGATGGTCAACCACGCCGTGGACATGATCCTCGACGGCGCCAAGCTGGTGGCCACCAACCTGGACCCCTCCCCCAAAAAGAAAGGCTGGGCCAACCTGGGGATCAAGGCGGTGGTCAAGATGATCGAAGAGGCCACCGGCATCAGGGCCTTCTCTGTCGGCAAACCCAGCCCGGTCATGATGCGGGTGGCCCGCAAAAAGCTGGGCCTGGAAACCGCCGAGACAACCATGATCGGCGATACCATGGATACCGATATCCTCGGGGGCATACAGGTGGGCTACCGGACCATCCTGACGCTCTCCGGCGTTTCCAAAAAGGAAAACCTGAAAAACTACGCCTTCGGGCCCGACCTGGTGGTCAATACCGTCGG
>JAGFJE010000470.1 GCA_024103175.1 Phaeodactylibacter sp. | reverse complement strand
TCCTGGGCGGCGACCCGCACCGCTGCGGCTATTCCGACGAACAGATCAGCCATGCCCTGAAAGCCATGGCCGCCAACCAGCATACCAAACAACTGGGCGCCGACGCTTCTCAGCTTTTCTATATGCTCGATCAGGCTGGGATCATAGCGGCCCCGAAAGCCAAACCTCACCCGGAGGTGATGCACCTCCGTTTCGATAAGGAACGCTCGCCCCTCGACGCTGTGCCAAAGGATATCCGTAAGGCGCTGTATGATATCGTGTTGCCGTATACGGAAGGTAGGGTGCAATGGGAGAAGGGGAAGTGGGTGGAATTGGTTGATTAAGTTGATTGGGTGCCCGTCTCCTTCGGAGCCGGGTAAAATTGGTTGGTTGGTTGGGTTGATTGGGTTTCCGGGACGGGGCGCCTACCGGCCAGCCGGCACGCTGTTGGCAAACCAATCAACCCAATCAACTAAATCAACCATCACTTCTTCCCGCAGAACTCCGTCAGCACGCCCAGGGTAGACTTGGGGTGCAGGAAGCCGATGTTGAGGCCTTCGGCGCCCTTGCGGGGCGTTTTATCGATCAGCCGCATTCCTTTGTCTTCAGCTTCCTCCAGGGATTGGGCGACATCGCCCACAGCGAAGGCGAGGTGGTGCAGGCCGGGGCCCCGCTTCTCAATATGCTTTCCGATAGGCCCCTCCGGGTCGGTCGATTCGAGCAGTTCGATCTTGGTTTGTCCCACCATAAAGAAGGCCGTTTTGACTTTCTGGTCGGGAACCTCTTCGATGGCGTAGCATTTCAGGCCGAGCACATTTTCGTAGTAGGCGATGGCTTCGTCCATGTCTTCTACCGCGATGCCGATGTGTTCGATATGCGTGATATTCATGGCTAATGGTTTTTAGTTTTTCCGGCGCCCAAAGTATCAACAAAAAAACACAAAACCTATGACATTTGTCCTTGCCACTCCAGTTCCACTTCTTCGGGGCTGGTGTATTGAATAATGGTGATCTTCACTTCGTAGTTCCCGATCGTAAAGGTTTGCCCTACCGCGGGTACATCCTGGGCCATCTGCAGGATCAGCCCGGCCAGGGTGACGTAGTCCGGGCTTTCCGGAAGCGGTTCGGGAAGGTAGTGGTTGATCTCATCCACCGGGTTCTGGGCCAGGGCCCGGAACTTATTTTCGCCGATCTTCTCCACGATGGGCTGCTCGGAATCATACTCGTCCTGTATTTCTCCCACCAGTTCTTCGAGGATGTCCTCCATGGTGACAATGCCCACCGTGCCGCCGAATTCGTTGACGACTATCGCCAGCTGCGCCCGTTCGCGCTGGAACTGCCGCAACAGGGGCATGACCTTCCGGCTGGCTGGCGTAAAGAGAACCGGCCGCGCCAGTTCGCGCAGGCCGGGGGTTTCCTTCCGGTAAGCCGCCGCCAGGAGGTCTTTGGTGGTCACGAAGCCGAATATGTTGTCGATGTTCTTCTCAAAGACCGGGAAGCGGGAGTAGCCTTCCTCCAGCGCTGTTTCTATGGCTTCTTCTATCGGCGTCTCTGCCTCCAGAGCGATGATCTGGGTTCGGGGTTTGAGGACCTGCCGCACCAGCCGGTCGTCGAAGTCGAAGACGTTTTGGATGAGTTCCCGCTCTGAGGACTGTATGGCCCCGCCCTCAGCGCTTTCGGCAATGATGAGCTTCAGTTCTTCTTCGGAATGCACCTCGGCGTGGGGCACCGGCTCGATACCGATCAGCTTCAGAAAGGCGTTGGCGATGCCGTTGAGCAGCTTGATCGGCCAGGAAAAAACGAAATAAAAGGCCCGCAGCGGAAGGGAAGTCATCAGCGTAGTCCGCGTGGGATACCGGATTGCCAGGGATTTGGGGGCCAGTTCCCCGAAAACGATGTGCAGTACCGTAATCAGGACAAACGAAGTGGGCAGGGCGACCTGATGGGCGACTTCCTCGCTCATCTCTATTCCCAGGCCGTGCATGATGGCCAGGATGATCTCGGAAACCACGCCCTCCCCGATCCAGCCCAGGCCCAGGCTGGCCAGGGTGATGCCCAGCTGGGTGGCGGCCAGGTAGCCGTCCAGGTTGGCGATGACTGACTCGGCCACGCGCGCCGCCAGGTTTTTCTGCGTCCGCACCTGTATCTGAGAGGTGCGTACCTTCACAATGGCAAATTCGGCGGCTACGAAGAAGCCGTTGAGCAGAACGAGAAATAAAGTCAGTAGGATGTTGCCTAACATGAGTTGTGGCTGGTTTGTGGATTCGGCCGGAAGATACTATTTATTGCCGGTTATTCTTTATGGCCAGCGGCGGCAAGATTAAATGAGCTGAAATATATCGAAAATATGCAGAAATTTGCAGAAGGAAACGCTTCCCCGGCCGAAGTGTATCTATTTGTGCAACTTCATCTCCCACAGCACTTGTCTATTGCTCTTACCTTACAACCATTAAGCCGCCCCGGGCCTCTTTAATCAACCCGATTGAATAGCTTTAAATACCATTTATGAAACATCTACTTTCCTCATTTTCCTTGCTCTTGCTCTGTACCACGTGGGCCAGCGCGCAGAAATACACCATCAGCGGGTACGTTCGGGACGCCGCTTCCGGAGAACCGCTGATCAGCGCCAACGTCTTCGACAGCCGGAGCGGCGCGGGCACGGTTACCAATACTTATGGCTTTTACAGCCTTACCCTGCCTGCTGATTCGGTTTCGCTTTCTTTTTCCTACATCGGTTACGAAAACACCCGCCGGGCTTTCCTTCTGAATAAGGACATCAGCCTGGACGTCGGCCTGTCCGGAGCGGTTCAACTGGAAGAAGTGGTCGTTTCGGCAACCCGCAACAGCGCCCGAATCGAAGAGCGCACCCAGATGAGCCAGATCGACGTCCCCATCGCGCAGATCAAAAAGGCGCCGGCCCTGCTCGGGGAAGTTGACGTACTCAAGGCGCTCCAACTGCTGCCCGGCGTGCAATCCGGTGGCGAAGGGCAGACAGGGCTGTACGTACGGGGCGGCAGCCCCGACCAGAACCTGGTGCTGCTCGACGGCGTTCCGGTCTACAACGTCTCTCACCTGCTGGGCATCTTTTCGGTCTTCAATGCCGACGCGATCAAGAACGTCACTCTTACAAAAGGCGGCTTCCCCGCCCGCTACGGCGGCCGCCTCTCGTCAGTGCTGGAGATCAACATGAAAGAAGGCAACCTGCAGGAGTTCCACGGCGAGGGCGCCATCGGCCTGATCTCCTCCAAGCTGACCCTGGAAGGGCCCATCGTCAGGGACAAAACCTCCTTCCTCATCTCCGGGCGGCGGACCTATGCCGACCTGATCTTCCGGCCCATCATCAACGCCAGCCAGGAGCCCGGGACCGACCTTGATGTGGCCCTGTACTTCTATGACCTCAACGCCAAGCTGCAGCACAAGATCAACGACAAGCACCGCCTTTTCCTCAGCGGCTACTTCGGCTCCGACGTTTTCGCCAATGAATTTAGAGAAGAGGATGGCCGCTTCAAAGGCGGCATCGACTGGGGCAACGTCATCTCCGCCCTGCGGTGGAACTGGCAGCTCAATAACAAGCTCTTCGCCAATACCACCCTGACCTACAGCCGCTACAAGATCGACATTCTGGCCGAGTTCGAAGACCGCTACGAGGGAGAAACGGAAACCTATTCCGCCAAATATTTTTCCGGCATCGAAGACCTGGCGGCTCGTATCGATTTCGACTACATCCCCAGCCCCGGCCATTATATCCGCTTCGGCGCCTCGGCCACCAACCACCGTTATGAACCAGGCGCGCTGGCCCTGAATGCCGAATTTGCCGAGGAGCAGTTCGACACCCTGGTCGGTTCGCAGAATGCCTTCAGCAATGAATTCGCCCTCTACCTGGAAGACGATATGCAATTTGGCGCCCTGAAGGCCAACCTGGGGGTCCACGCTTCGGCCTTTGATGTGAATGGGAAATTCTACTCCTCCGTTCAGCCCCGCCTCGGCCTGCGCTACCTGCTCGACGGCAACTGGTCGCTCAAAGGCTCTTTCGCCACCATGACGCAGTTCATCAACCTGCTGACCAGCGAGTCGTTCAGCCTGCCCACCGACCTGTGGGTGCCCAGCACCGCCCGCATCAAGCCGCAGCAGAGCTGGCAGGCCGCCCTGGGCGCCG
>JAGFJE010000414.1 GCA_024103175.1 Phaeodactylibacter sp. | reverse complement strand
CGGCGTGGTTGGCCTCGATCTTGGCCAGGATGTTGTTGAGCAGGTTGTTGTGGTGGATCTTGGAGTCCAGGAAGAGCGGGGAGTTGCGCCGCACCGAAGAGGTGATGAGGGTGATCTCCGGAGGATAGACGGGCGGTTTCCACTCCGGCAGTATGATGAGGGTTGGCCCCGATTGGTTGAGCCGGGGATCCATCCCGGAAGTGATCTTTTCGCCTCGGGTGAGGGTCAGGCGGATGTGCACGCCGTCGCGCATGCCATTGGCCCGCAGCGTTTCGAAGAGGGCCTGTTCGATGAACTCGTTATCGGGCACTTCTCTGAAGGCCAGGGCGTGGGCGGAGTTCTGCAGCCTTTCCAGGTGCCTGTCCAGGCAGAAAATGCGGCCGTTGTATACGCGCAGGCCCTCCCAGACGGCGTCGCCGCCCTGCACTGCGCTGTCAAATACCGAGACTTTGGCCTCGCTGCGGGGAAGCAGCTTACCATTGATGTAAATGAGGATGCTCTCGTTTTTCGGATTGTATTGTTGTAGCATGGGTATCGCAATTTAGGCATCTACGCCTTGATCGCCGCCTCGTACATTTCCTCGTAGTACGGCCGGCATTCCTCCGCCAGAGCCTCCAGCCGGGGCGGCAGTTCGAAATTTTCTTCCCGGTACGGTTCGAAGCCGGAGGACTGGTGGACTCTGCCGTACCAGTACCTTGCCCATACGCCGTCTTCGGGGCGGGGCCCGGGCGCCCACTGCAGCATGCGTTCATCGAAGGGGATGGCCAGGTTGCTGCACAACCGGCCCAGGATGGCAGGCGGGCGAGCGAGGAGTTCCCGGCTGTCCACCACGGTTGCCAGCCTGCCGTTTTCCGAGAGAAAACGGAAAAGGCGGTGCATTTTTCTGACGCCGATATCCTCCATAGAAGGGTTGGGGATGACCTTGGCATAAGAATAAATGATGGCCCTGGGGTCCCGGATGAGCAGGATATTCTCCATTCGCAGCAGGAAGCTTTCGTCCAGTTCGATGAGGTGGTGGGCCATTTGCTTGAAAAAAGCGATGGGCTTATCGCAGGGGCCGAAAAGCGTTTGCCGGATCACCAGTTCTCCGTCCTGCTCCTGGCTGTTCAGGATCTCTTCGGCGCCGGGGTGCAGGACTCTGTTTCGGGTGGAAGCCAGGTAATGGGCGTAGAGCGGTTCGTCAAAAACCCTGGTGTCCGCGCGCTGAGCAAAGGAATACATCAGCGCTGTAGAGACGTTGCGCGGGCTGGACCAGGTATTGATGCGTTTGACGGTTGCAGGCATGGGCGAAGGGGGAGGGGGGGATGGTTGGATGGCTATTGGGCCATATTGCTATATTGCCATATTGCTATATTGCTATATGGTTATATTGTTGTATTGCCAAACGGTTTGCGAGCCTTTGGCAAAACCATAAAACCATCCCCCATCCGGTTCAGGCCTCGACGGTCAGGTCTTTGACTTCGGCTCCCGGAGCGTTAGTTTTTATGGACTTGATGCCGTTTTCCATGCTGGCCTTGGAGGCGTACATCTGGCTGCTGCCGATGATCTGCTTGTTGGAGGCCAGCAGGTTGAAGTGGAATTTGCCGTTGGCAGCTTCCTTGCGCTCAAAGAGGCTGTCGTCGGCCGCATTTTTCATGACGCTTTCAATTCCGTTCTTACAGCTGGCCTTGCTGGCATAACCCTGGCTGGAAAGGATGATCTGCCCGTTTTTGGCTTTCAGGCGAAAGTAGAACTTGTCTCCTTTTTCGCTTTTGAAGATCTCAAACATAGAGCGTGTGGTTTGATGGTTTGGATAAAATTACAAAGCCTAAATTTATGGGTTTTTTCCTAAAATTAAGGCCTAAAGACAGCCTTTTGACGAAATAGTATTCTGAAGTCACGAAGTAGAACCTGTTTTTACCGATTTCCGGCCCTATCGGGAATCAACCAATTTTACCCGGCCTTCGGCGTGAGCTCAGCCGAACGCTGAGCCTCAGCGAAGACGGGCAACCAATCACTCCACCCCCCGGGGCAGGGTAAAGTAAAAAACCGCCCCCTTTCCCTTACCTTCCGACCGCACCCATATCCGGCCTTTGTGATGTTCTACGACCTTTTTACAGATGCTCAGCCCCAGGCCATTGCCCTCGTATTTCCCGGAAGGATGGAGGCGTTGGAACAGCCCGAAGATCTCCTGCCGGTGTTCCTCGGCGATGCCGATGCCATTGTCTCTGACCGCAAAGCGGTAGTATTCCTTCTCTTCGTCCACCTCGATGCTGATCTCGGGCCGGCGCTGTTCCGGGGTGAATTTGATGGCGTTGAGGACGAGGTTCTGGAAGAGCTGTTCCATCTGAGCGGGGCAGGCAGGCAGGCAGGGCAGGGGCTGAATGCTGATCTTTGCCTGGCGCTGGCTGATGATGAAAGAGTTGCGGTTTTTGACCCGTTCTACAGTCAGGTTGAGGTCTACGATGGGGAAGCCCTCGCCGGATGAAGAAGACAGGCGGGCGTAGGCCAGCAGGTCGTCAATAATGGTATTGAAGCGGTTGGCCTCTTTCCAGATCACTTCCAGGTATTCCCGGCCCTTATCGCTCAGGCCTTCCTGGTGTTTGTTCTTCAGCAGGTGGGCGTAGCCCATTACGTTGCGCAGGGGCGCTTTGAGGTCGTGCGAGACGACATAGGCGAATTGTTCCAGTTCGGCATTGGACCGCAGGAGGTCTGCCGCTTTGGCTTCCAGCATTTTTTCCACCTTTTTCCGTTCTTTGATCTCCTGCCTGAGCTGTTCATTGGCTCTGAAGTTATGCAGCAGATATCCTACTTTGGTGGCCATTACCGTGAAGGCGTGGCGGTCTTTGGGGTCGATGGGGTTGTAGAAACGCTGGTCTTCGCTTTGCTGCCCGGCGGCGATGATACCCAGGAACGCCCCGTCTGGAGCAAAGAGCGGGGCGATGAGGGCGTCTTCCAGGGAAAGAAAGGAAAGCTCCCGCTGGAGGGTTTCGCTCTGGCTGATCAGAAAACCCTCCCGTTGCCGGAACTGCCCCCCGGAAATGGAAAAGCGGCCGGGGATCTCCGTCCCGACAAAGCCAAAAAAACTGAGCGTTTTCAGGCAATCCTCCTCCAGTTGGTATTCCGCCAGCAGGCAATGCGGCTGTTCGAATGCCATGACAAAATATTCGGTGGCCGTAATGGCAAAATCCCGGATCGATTCCCGGAACATGCCTACTTCGCCAAACTCCTGAATGAGGCGAAACCGGTTGAGTTCCTGGTCCAGTTCGTCCTTAATGGAGATGAGCTCCTGCTGTAAGACAATACCCTTCGTGACCTTGGCCTGCAACTCCCGGCACAGTGCTTCCAGTTCTTCGTACGTAGGTTTCTTCTCGGGGCCTTTTGTCGCACCCATCACTGTATTTTTTTTCAACTGAGGTTTAAATATATGGATTGAAGGAATGAAGGATTGAAGGAATGATTGGGGGCTAGGCATTCAATCCCTCATTCCTTCAATCCCTCATTCCTTCCTGGCCAGCACATAAATAGACGTCGTATAGTTGTGAAACAGGTTCTTCCCGTTCAGTGTAGTAAACTCTCCGAAGCCATACATGCCCAGCCAGGGCAGGGGCCCTTCCTTCATCAGCGGCGACTGCATTTTTTCTATGATCTCATCTTTGACGATCTTGTTGAACATGGCCCTCCCACGGGCGGCGCAGTCGGTATGGAAGACGGCGGCGGCTTTTCGCCCTTCTATTCGCCGGGCCAGCCTGCCCATCATGCGCTCCAGCCCGGAAAAAATGAGGTTTTCATCGCGTTGGGTCAGCCAGAGTTGGGCGCCCTCGGGGCAATCTACCGGCATGTAGAAGCTGCTGTCTTCTTCATCCACTTTGACGATCACCCGGAGGATGTACCGGTTGTCGTAAACCTCGTGGTATTCTTCCGGCAGCAGTTCCGCCAGCCCCGCAACCGGGATGCAGGGGCCCGGATGGGAGTTTTCGGGAAGGCTGAGCTTCTCCATCAGCAGGCGCCAGGCGGGCTGGCCGTCGAGTTCAAAAACCTGGTTTGCCTTTGAACGGGTGACGGTAAACGGACGGCCGACCGGTATGCTGCCGTGGTGCACGCCCATCTCCACGCTCAGGCTGGGGTCGGCATAGCCGATCATAATGGCCCCCCGCTCCAGGATGCGGCAGTTGACGAACTGGTAGGTGCTGATGGCGCGCATATTGTCGGAAGAAGTGCCTCCGAATACCGGCATTGCCGGCCCGAAAACATCGGCCACCCCTTCCAGCGCCCGGTCGGCGGCAATGTCGATCCCGGAAGCCAGGATGTGCACCATATTGACGCCGGGGGTTCCCGCTTTCAGCGCCTCGGCCATTTCCCGGGCCTTCTGGTAGGAATTGTACCCCCGGATGTTGTCGCAGAAAGCAATGCCGAATTCTCCGCTCCGCTCCGGTTCGGCGACCATAATGCCCAGGGCGCGCATATTTTCATTGGCCCCTTCCTCCCCGATGATGCCGGCGCAGGTACAGCCGACGGCCGTCGCCTGCGGACAGCGCTCACGGGCGGCGGCCAGAAGGGCCGGGAAATCGTGGCCTACCGTAGTGTGGATAACGATGAGCAATTCTTTATCGTAAATACCGGCTCCTTGCCCCGCCAGGGCGGATTCCAGACAACTGAGCATCGCTTTTTCCGAATTGACCACACCGTTACTTGCAGAGTAAAAACGCAACATGTACTTGTGTTTTTGGGCGAAGTGAGGCCGGGCGAGGAAGGGGAGCGCCCCTTATTTTTTCCCAGCAATTCCCGGTTTAAAATGCCACTAAACCACAAAGGCGCGAAATCCCACGATCCCGATAGCCATCGGGAGGTGCGGATTTAGCGTTTTTGTGCTTTTGTGGCAGGATTTAAGGCTTTATTGTGCCAAAGTGAGAATCGCTGTATTTTTTCTAGAAAGATAGGAATTTTTGAAAACCTTTCAGCCGGCTACCCTAAAAATCATCATTCGGCGCGGCCGCCTCCTGAAAGTCGCTGTCGGAAAGCTGGATCGTCACTCCCAGTTGGATCAGCAGCAGGGCGGTGGGAGAACTCACCCGTTCAAAAGCGTCCAGCGGGTCCTCGAGGGGGTCGGGCGCTTCGTCGCGCCGGGTGTAGTAGGTGGCGTTCTCCCCGGGAAGGTAAACCACCCTGATGTCTCCCAGCACCGTGGGGAAATCGGAGAGGTACACCTGCAGGCCGGCGCCCAGGCCGTAGCTGAAAGCGGTATTGCTCAGGTCGGTTTCCGCTTCCACTACTTCCTCGTCCTCCAGGCTTTCATCGATGAGGCGGGTGCGGGTGTAGAGCTTCTTCAGGCCCACCAGCCCGTCGGCGTAGGGCTGCACCCAGCTGTTGACAAAGGGCTTGAAGCGCAGCAGCCCGTGCGCCATGAAGATGTTGTTGTTGGTTACCAGCCGGTAATCTATCTCCTGCCCGTTCTCGATGGCGGTGAACCGCAGCCGCTCCTTGTCGAGGTACAACATCGACCCTTCCAGCCCCACGAACAGCGGCCGCCCCCGCTTCGCCTGGAACAGCAACTGGGCGCCCCAGCCCAGGCCGTCCTTCTCCTGCTTATCGGCATACCCTTCGATGGGGAAGCCGCCGTGCAGGTGGGCGTTGGCCTGCATGTACCAGGGCCATCCGGCCTCTTCCTGGGAGAGGCCGGGGGAGTGGAATAGGAGGAATAGTAAGGAGAGCAATAATGTGTTTTTCATAGCTTTTTGGTGTAAAGATAAGGGGAATCCGGAGGAGAGGGCAGCCTTGGGCGCCAATTTTCTCCGGCTGCCGGAGCCCTGGCGAAGGCATGCCCATTGGCGCGCAAGTTAATCCCTTGGCAATTAAAGTCCGGGCGCAATGGGACACGAGCGCAGCGACTGATGGAATTTTACCCGGCTGATCCCGACAACCGTCGGGAGAAGACGGGGATGGAATAAATTGCGCCCCGGCAAGGTGCCCAGTAACCATACTCTAACCATCCAGCAATCCAACCATCCCCCTTTCACGCCGCCGCCCGCCGCAGCCGGTCATTGATCGCTCTGCCCAGCCCTTCTTCGGGCAAGAATTCCGCCAGGATGACGTCGAGGTTCAGGGCGTCGAGGCGGCGCATGCCGGCGAAGAGGTTGCGCGCCGCTTCGGCCAGGTTGCCGGTGGGGGAGAGGGTGAGCTGCCGCTCGGCAGGAATGCCGGGGGCGGGACGTTGGAAGGTGATGGCGCCCACCCGTTTTCCCTCGTATTGAGGCAGCAGCATTTCAATATCGCCCAGCACCACCGGGGCGGAGGGGGCGTAGTGGCTCTTCAGCATGCCCGGCGCCGCCGGGTTGGAGGAAGAATGAGAGCGGACGCGCACCGGGCCCACCACCGCTTCGATCTCCTCCACGGCAATGCCGCCTTTGCGGTACACCACTGCCTGCCCCTCTTCGAAGCCGACGATGGTGCTCTCCAGGCCTACCCGGCAGGGGCCGCCGTCGAGGATGTAGGGGACCTTGTCGCCCAGTTGGTCTTCCACGTGCCGGGCGGTGGTGGGGCTGATGTATCCGAAGGGGTTGGCGCTGGGCGCCGCCAGGGGGAAATCCAGCATGGTAAGCAGTTCCTGCGCCATGGGGTGGGCCGGGATGCGGACGGCCACCCGGGGCGAGCCGGCGGTGACGATATCGGGGATGATCTCCGCCTTGGGGAGCAGCAGGGTGAGCGGGCCGGGCATGAAGCGTTGTGCGAGCTTCCGCGCCGCTTCCGGCATTTCGGTGGTGAAGGCGGCGATGCGTTCCCGGTGGCTGGTATGAATGATGAGGGGGTCGAAGGAGGGGCGGTTCTTCACTTCGAAGATGGTGGAGACGGCCTTCGGGCTCAGGGCGTTGCCCGCCAGCCCATAGACAGTTTCCGTGGGGATGGCCACTACCGCCTCCGCTCTGAGGAGTTGTATAGCGTAACTAAGGTCTTTACCGATCATTTCCGTTTGCATGGATTGGGCGGCAAAGTTCCGCTTTTTTAAGGAGAAATGAAATGTCCCCGGTGATTAGCCGCCACGTAGCTGTTGCGAACTCCCAATGCCGGATCCCGCCAGTCAACGAATCCCGAATCAACGAATCAACGAATCAACCAATCAACCAATCAACGAATCAACCAATCAACGAATCAACCAATCCCCAGCTTCCAGAGCAGCCACTGCTGCAGGCCGAGCCGGTAGTTGGCTTTCAGGCCGGTATCGGGGCCGGCGCTCAGGAGCGGCCTGCCGGCGATAGAGAGATGGAAGGAAAGCCCGGATTCTGCCGGAAGGCCGCGGTATTTCAGCAGGCGGCCCAGGCTGATTCCGGTTCCGGGAATGGAATCCAGGAAGTACCGGAATGTGCGGGTATTGGAAAAGGAAAGCCGAATACTGCGGGCAGGGGCGGCGGCTTCGATGAGGAGCTGTCCGTACGGACATTCGCAGGTAAGTTGCCCATCCGCCCGGATGTTTTGGAGAAGGGTGGTAGCCAGTGACATACGATGCAGGGAAGTTTTCCGCGAAGCATTACCCCTGGCGGGGCAATGCGCGGAAGTCATGTAAAAAGTTGGCAAAAGATTGTTCTGATTTCTTTCGGACGGCAGCCAGCTAATATCGGCCAGCTGTGCTTTCCCTCGTCGGGTGATAAAAGGCCACTGCAATAGTGGATTTTCTCAGGGGCTTTGCCCAGCCAACTGCCAACCGCCATTAACGCTGCCCCTCCGTTTCCCGGGTGCTGATGCGCAGGGCGCCGTTCATTTTCCAGCGGGCGTGGCTGGCGTCCTCGGAAGCGCTGCTGGGTACGTGGAGTTCAAAATCTTCGAATTCGTAGGTGATCTCGGCATTGCGGCCGGTGAGGCGTTCATAAAGGCCGATGGCCAGATCCGGCCAGTTCTTGGTCTCCTTAGTCATTGGTAGTGAATGGTTTGGTTTACTAATGCGAATTTTATGCTTCTTAAACGGAATCAGGGGAAAGATGTTTAAAACCCGCGTTAATCCGCCGCATCCGCGCCAATCCGCGTTCTATCCCCCCGCGTTCCATCCCCCACCTGCCCCTAATCCGCGTTAATCCGCCGCATTCGCGCCAATCCGCGTTCTATTCCCCCCGCCCTGCGTATGTCCTTTTGATTGGAACCCGGACGCGCCGCACTCGATGTCCTCAATAAGATGCCCTTTCCCAAAACCCGCGTAAATCCGCCGCATCCGCGTTCATCCGTGTTCTATTCCTCACCTTCTCCGGTCCAGATACGTAAATCCGACCCACACCAGCAGGCAAATCCCCATGATCAGGTACCACAGCGTGGAAAAGCCAAAGTGCTCCGCCACCTGCAGGCCGATGCTGGGCGCGGCGATGTGCGCCACCGAATAGGCCATGGTAAATAGCGCCATATACTGGCCCCGGTTCCTGTCGTTGGTGAAATTCAACGCCATAGTGGCCAGGAAGGGCAGGCTCAGCATTTCTCCTAAAGTCATGAAGATCATGCAGGCGAAGGCCATGCCCACCACCGGCCCGAACAGGTTGAAAAGCATATAGGAAGCCCCGATAAGCAGGGTGCCTACGCTGATCATCTGCGAGATGCGGAAACGCTTTTCCACCACGAAGATCAGCGGCATCTCGGTAATGGCGATGATCAGCCCGTTCATGGCCATCAGGCGGCCGATCATGCCCTCATCCAGGCCGACTTCCTGCTTGAAGAAAACGGGCAGCGTGCCGAACAGCTGCATGAAAGCAACGGCGTTCAGGAATGCCAGCAATAAAAAGAACAGGAAGGCCCGGTCGCGATGCGCGGCGCCAACTGCCAGCAGGGCGCCGCCGCTGTCCGGCTCCCGGCTGCTTTCCACCGGCGGCCGTTCCGGCAGCGCGAAGCGGAAGAACAGGGCGGCGGCCATGCAGGTCAGGCCGTCGGCCCAGAAGAGCAGGCCGTAGCCCACGCTGGCGGCCAGCAGCCCCCCGATAGCCGGCCCGATAGCCCAGCCCAGGTTGATGGCCAGGCGGAGCAGCGCCAGCGTGCGGGTGCGGTTCTCGGGCTTGCTGTAGGCCGCCACGGCCGACATGTTGGCCGGCCGGAATGCATCGGCGATGGTACTGGTAATGAAAACCACCACACAGATGCTGAGCAGGCTGTTGACATAGCCAAGCGCAATAAAGGCCAGCCCGCTAACCAGCAGGGACCAGAACTGCACCTGGTAAAAGCCGATGCGGTCCGTCAGCCGCCCGCCAATGTAGGAGCCCAGCACCGAGCCGGCGCCAAAACAGCTCATCACCCAGCCGGCCTGCCCCAGGCTGTACCCCATCACCTGGGTGAGGTACACCGACAGGAAAGGGATAACCATAGTGCCGCTCCGGTTGATGAGCATCACTGCGGATAATAGCCAGATCTCGCGGGAGAACCCGCGGAATGAGTTCCGGTAGAGGGAAAGCGTTCGCTGTACCATGTCGGGTGGCGGTTTGTGTGTTCTAAACTTTACCTCAATAGGGCGGGAATAGTTCCTCATCCGGGCAGGCGGTAGTGTTTTTTTTAGCAGTTGCCCGGGATCTGTGAGTAGGTGGTGGAAATACAAGAGTCGTGTGCGGCCATTCTGCCGATCCTACCGTCTTATATAATTAATTCAATTTGCGGTAAAGTCTCCGGCGCTGTCGTATATTGTACATACCCTCACATCAAATGGAGAGATCATGAAAAGCGGGTACAAATTAAGTATGGTTTTGCTGTTCCTGTTTCTGGGCGTTTCCTTTGCTGCCGCGCAGGCGCCGGACAGCCTCACAAAGGGTGTACAGGTGGAACCGCCGCCGCCCCCGGAAAAGAAAAAGAAATTCCGTATCCGGATACCGGAGATCAACCTGGAACGGGAGCGGGACAGCCTGGTGCGCATCGGAGAGCAGCTCTTCGAAAAGGCCAAAGGGTTTGTAGATGAAGTGGACATCCCGCCGGTGAGGCAGATCATCCGGCCCAACCGGGAGATCAGCCCCGTTGAGCAGGCGGCGCTCGATTCCGCCATGCGGGCCATGGACGAGGCATTGCAGTACCTCGAACTGGAGGGCGACGCCGCCACGGTCACTGTCATCAAGGAAACCATGGGCGCCGTACACCAGGCCAGCGGCAGTAAAAAAGTCGCCCTGGATACCTATATGGAAGTGCTGGAAGCCGCCGAACTCTCCGGTGACCGCGAGCGCATCGCCAACGCCAAATTCAACATCGGCAATATTTATTCCGAAGAAGGCAACTACCGAAAGGCCAGGCCGTACTACGAGGAGGCGCTGGCGCTTTACCGCGAGCTTCTGCGCGGGAGGCCCAACCGGGCGGTAGAGGAAAAGATGCCTCTCCTTTTGGTCAACCTCGGCAAATGCCATCAGAACCTGGGGGATGCGGACGAGGCGATGGAATATTACAACCGCGCGCTGATCGCCAGTGAGAAGATCGGCAACAAGGAGGATAGCGGTTATGCCTTCAACAATATGGGGAATTTTTACCGCGGCCGCAAGGATTGGCACAAAGCCCTGGAATTTCACCAGAAAGCCCTGGAACGCTATGACTCCATCGGTAACAATTACGCCAAGGCGGTAGAATACAACAACATGGGCGGTATTTTCCTGGAACAGGGCGACCTGGCGCGGGCCGACGCCCTGTTCCGCAAAAGCCTGCAGGTCGCCCAGGCGGCCAAATCACGGGAACAGGAGAAGGAGGCCTACCTGCAGCTGTCGAAGGCCGCCGAAAAGAAAGGGCAGCTCAACGAAGCGCTTAGCTTTTTCCAAAAATACCAGCAGCTCAAGGACAGCCTGGCCCTGGAGGAGAAGAAGCGCCAGGTGGCCCTGCTGGAAAGCCGCTACGATGCCGAACGCCAGGAAGCAGAGATCCAGCGCCTGGAAAAGGAGAAGGCCCTGAGCGAGCTGAACGCCCGCCGCCAGCGGGCCATCCGCAACTATGCCCTGGCCGGGGCCGGCTTCGTCCTGCTGCTGGCCTTTGCCTTCTGGCAGCGCAACCGCTACCGGCGGCAGAAAGAAAAAGCCGCCCTCGAAGAACAACGGGCGGCTCAGTTTCAGAAGCTGGACCAGCTCAAAGATGACTTCCTGGCCAATACCTCCCACGAGCTGCGAACGCCCCTCAACGGCATCATCGGCCTGGCCGAGTCCCTCCTGGAAGGCGCCGGCGGCAGGCTGCCCCGGGAAGCGGCCAACAACCTCACCATGATCGCCGCCAGCGGCCGCCGCCTGTCCAGCCTGGTCAACGACATTCTCGACTTTTCCCGCATCAAAAAGAACGACCTGCCGCTGAACCTCCGCCCGGCAGACCTGTATGCGGCCACCGATGTGGTGTTGTCCCTTTCCACCCCCCTGGCCGAGGAAAAAGGCATTAAGCTGCACAACCAGATCCCCCGGCGTATCCCCCTGGTGGAAGCGGATGAGAACCGCCTGCAGCAGATCCTCCACAACCTGGTGGGCAATGCGATCAAATTCACCGAAGGCGGCTCGGTGCGCGTCACCGCCGAAGAACAGGAGGGAATGCTGGCCGTTACCGTCTCCGATACCGGGATCGGCATACCGGCCGATAAGCACGAGTCCATTTTCAATGCATTCGAACAGGGCGACGGGTCGGTGTCGCGCGAATACGGCGGCACCGGGCTGGGCCTGACGGTGACCAAACAACTGGTGGAATTGCACAAGGGCTCCATCAGCGTGGAGTCGGAACCCGGCAAGGGTAGCCATTTCACGTTCACCCTGCCGCTCAGCCGGCCCGAAGAACGGCTGGCGCCCGACCTTGGCGAAACAACGGGAAGGGGAGCGCCCGTAGGCAGGCTTCACGATAGCGGATGGGACGAAGCGGCGACCATGGGGGCCGTCGTTGAACAACCCCTGATAAAGGCCGTAGCCTCCATGGAAAACGCGGCCCGCATCCTCATCGTCGACGACGAGCCGGTCAACCTGAAGGTGCTGGAAAACCACCTTCGCCTGCAGGGCTACCAGGTAGAAAAGGCGGGCAACGGCAGCCAGGCCCTGGAGATCATCCAGCGCAGCAAGCCTTTCGACCTCATCATTCTGGACATTATGATGCCCAAAATGTCGGGGTATGAAGTATGCCAGAAGATCCGGGAAACCTACCCGCCCAGCAGCCTGCCCATCGTGCTGCTGACCGCCAAAAACCGGGTGGCCGACCTGGTGGAGGGCTTTCAGGCCGGCGCCAACGACTACATTGCCAAGCCTTTCTCCCGCGATGAACTCCTGAGCCGTATCCGGACCCACCTCAACCTCTGCCGCATCCATCAGGTGTCGGGCAAATTCGTCCCCCTGGAATTCCTCCGCTCTATCGGCCGGGAAAGCATTACCGATGTGCGCCTGGGCGACCAGGCGGAGAAGATCGTTACCGTCCTGTTTTCCGATATTCGCGACTACACCACCCTGGCGGAGACCATGAGCCCGGCCGACAACTTCCAGTTCGTCAAATCGCTCAACGGGCGCATGGGGCCGCTCATACAGGCGCAGCAGGGCTTCGTCAACCAATACCTGGGCGACGCCATCATGGCCATCTTCCCTAACCGCCCGGCAAACGCCTTGCGGGCCGCCATCAATATGCAGCACAACCTCCATATCTACAACCAGGAGCGGCTGAAAAAGGCCCGCAAGCCCATACAGGTCGGCATCGGCATGCACACCGGCCCGCTCATCATGGGCGTCATCGGCGACGACCACCGCATGGACGCCGCCACCATTTCCGATACCGTCAACACCGCCTCCCGGGTGGAAAGCCTGACCAAATACTACGGCGCTTCTATCCTGCTGACTCAGGACAGCCTCAACCAGGTGGGGGATACCAGCGCATTCCACCTGCGCTACCTCGGCCAGGTGCAGGTCAAAGGCAAACACGAGCCGGTAGGCCTTCTGGAATGTATTGACGGCGATGAGCCCGAACAGGCGGAGAAGAAACTGGCCACCCTGGAGGTGTTTCAGCAGGGCCTGGGCCTGTACCTGTCAAAAGATTTTTCCGGCGCGCTGAATGCTTTTCAGCAGGTATTAGGGGAAAACCCGGGGGATAAGATCGCCGGGCACTTCCGGGCCAGGGCCGTCGGGTACATGAATGAACCCGTTCCGGAAGGGTGGACGGGGGTGGAGATGATGAGGGGGAAGT
>JAGFJE010000377.1 GCA_024103175.1 Phaeodactylibacter sp. | reverse complement strand
AAGGGCGATGACGCCACCCGGCGCCTCCCCGTCATCATGCTCACCGCGCGGGCCGAATCAAGGGATAAACTCAAAGCCCTCCGCATCGGGGTAGACGACTACCTCACCAAACCCTTCGACGAGGAAGAACTGCTGGCGCGCATCGAAAACCTGCTGAATAACCAGACGGCCCGCCGCCTGGGGCCTGCGCCCGGAAGAGATGAAAAAGAGGCCTCTCCCACCCTTTCCAAGGAGGACTCCGAATGGCTGGAGGCCTTCGAAGATTATGTCCGGGAAAACCTCTCCAACGATACCCTTGCCGTATCCTTTCTGGCCCAAAAATTCGCTATGAGCGAATCCACCCTGCTGCGCCAGCTGAAACGGCTGACAGGGCTGACCCCCAACCGATACCTTCTTGAAATGCGCCTCGACAAAGCCCGCCGGCTGCTGGAAAACCGCACCTACAATTCCATCTCCAAAGTGGCTGCCGAAGTGGGTTACACCGATGCCCGCTCCTTCTCGCGGAGCTTCCGGAAAAGGTTTGGAAAATTACCATCCGAGCTGCTGGAACAGCCGTAAATACCTTGTTTGACGGAAACAGATCCTCGGATGTATCCATATTTGAGGGGGGAGTACATTTTTGAGGCACTAGTGCTGATGGGAAAGGGCTGAAAGAATACACTTTGAAGCCCCCAAAAACCGGCATTTGACGGAAATGGCTACCTATTTGACGGAAATTGTACCTCGGGACAACATATTTTTACATCATTCCGGCTAACGCAAACGCCAGGGCGGTATCTACTCTGAAAAACATCATCCCGAAAACACTGCCACAGGTTACCCTCCATTGCAATACCTACAGAAAATTTCCCCCTGCGGAAAGCGAGTAAATATTCTTTCCGCCTGATCCGTAAGTGCAATCTGCTCCCACCGGAAGCAGTCCGGCCATAGGCATGGTAACGGGGCTCCCCACTTTTTTCTATGAGTGAACTACCACCGTCAAAGACGGTGGCTTCTAGGCAGATACGGGCAAAGCCCGGAGGCTCTGCCCATATTGGTTGCCTGAGATCCGTCCCAGATCTCTGATGTTCTTTGAAGCATTAACGTCCGCATGGCCTGCCTGGCCGCAATTCATACACCGGAAACGGGCCTGTGTTGGCCGGTTCTGGGGAGAAATGTACCCACAGCAGGAACACTTCTGGCTGGTATACCTTGGGTTTACACGTTCAAAGCCACGGCCGTGCCAATGGCATTTGTACTCCAACATGTACAGGAATTGGCCCAGCCCTACGTCCAGCAGGGAACGGTTCAGCCCCGATTTCCGGCGCACCCCTTTTCCCGGCTGGGACATCATGCCTCTGGCGCTTCGAGACATATTCCGTAGCTGGAGGTTCTCCACTACAACAGCTGAATACTTCCGTACGATAGCTGTAGAAACCTTGTGCAGGTAATCCTGCCGGCAGCGTTTTATCTTCGCATGAAGCTGCGACAGCCGCCGCTTTGTTTTCTTCCAGCCGTTGGACTGAAATTCCTGCCGCGACAGCTTGCGCTGAAGCCGTTTCACCTCCAGGCCGAAACGCTGGAAAAGCTCCGGGTTGGCATACCACTCTCCGGTGGAAAGCGTCGCCAGGCGGGCAATGCCTAAATCGATACCCACGGCTTGGCTCTCGCTCGCCGGTACCGGTTCGTGGCATTGCTCTACCAATATGCAGGCGAAGTAAGCTTGTGCTTGCTTCTTGATGGTTACTTGTTTGATGCGCCCCCGGCAAGGCCGGTGGCAGTAGAATTTCACCCAGCCTATCTTCGGCAACTTCAGCCGGTTGCCTTCAATGCGGATGCTGCCATTATGGGCCTGGGGAAAACGGAAAGAGTGCCAGGAGTGCCTGCTGGCCCACCTGGGAAAGCCGGCGCCCCTGAAAAAGTTGTCAAACGACAGGCGCACCCGGCGCACCACATCCTGCAAAACCTGGGAATGGGGTTCGTTCAGCCATTCAAAGCCAGGTTCTTTCTTCGCCAGGGTGAGCTCCCGGTTCTGGCTGTACTCAGAAGGGCTTTCTCCAGTGCTTTGCCAATGGCAGATGCGGTGTTCCAGGCAAAGGTTATACACAAAGCGGCATGTGCCGAACCAGCGCCGGAAAATGCCTTTTTGAGTGGCATTAGGGCGTAATTTATATTTGTATACCTTTTGAATTTGCATCGTCGCAAAATACAAATTGTTTCTTTTAAAAACAAATTCGAGTATTGATGTTTAAAGGCGAAGCCAGGCTCAACATAACCACCAGCTAAGCAGGTGGTTTTCTACGATACAATAAATTATAAAAAACCCAAATCAATTCATTATGAGATCAATTTTTATCCAAATCCGGATCTTTGCTCTTCTACTGTCGGCCAATTTCCTGGCGACAGGCGCTGTTTCTGCCCAGGGTGTGTTCGTCAACTCCCCGGCTGCTTTGGAAGGCTCTTATGCTTTCAGCCCCACTGACGGCTGGGGCGCTGACCTGGCCACCGATTCCTGGACCGGCGACGCCGAAGTCGTCAATGATGGCTCGGCCAACCCGAGCGAAGGCTGCAACGCCCTGTCCAATAGCCTGGCCGGCAAGATCGCCCTGATCGACAGGGGTAGGTGCACGTTCACCTCCAAATCGCTCAATGCCCAAATGGCCGGAGCTATCGCCGTTATCATCTTCAACAACCAGCCCGGCGCCGGAACTATACTTATGGGCGCCGGAGTAGAAGGGCCGCAGGTCACCATTCCGGTAGTCATGCTCTCCTATGAGGACGGGCAGGTCATTCGGGCCGCTCTGGCCAATGGCCCAGTGAACATTACTATAGGCACCCTTATTGACGATAGTGACGACGATGGCATAGCTGACGACGATGACAATTGTCCCAATGACGCCAACCCCGGCCAGGAAGACGCCGACAACGACGACATCGGCGACGCCTGCGACACCTGCCAGGGCAATGACGCCACCGGCGACTTCGACAACGATGGCCTTTGTAACGATACAGACCCCGATGATGACGACGACGGCCAATCCGACGCAGACGAACTGGCCTGCGGCTCCAACCCGCTGGATGCGGCTAGCCTCTCTCCCGACAACGACGGAGACAACAGCCCCGATTGTGTGGATCCGGATGACGACAATGACGGCGTTGCGGACAACAACGACAACTGCCCCACTGACGCCAACGCCAACCAGGCCGACTTCGACCTCGACGGCATCGGCGACGCCTGCGACCCGGAAGTCTGCTTCAACTTTGTCGCCGATGGCCTTCAGAACTACGTCGACGGGCTGAGCATCAGCTCTTCCATCAAAAGGGCCATCAACCGGCGGCTGGGCCTGGCGGTGACTAAATTCTGTGACTACAACCGCGTCAGCTCGGTGGTGGCCGACCTGGAATATCTTGTCAGCTACGTGTCCTACCAGAGCGGCGGCAGAATTCCCGCCGGCGACGCCGACTACATCATCACCCAGGTGAACGGGCTGATCGATGCGCTGAACAACGGCACGGCCGTGTGCTGCACCCCGCCGGCCCCGCGCCCCGCCAACCCGGGCCAGATCACAGCAACGGACGCCCTGCAACTGCAGGCCAACCCCAACCCCTTCCGGGATGAGGTAACCATCCGCTTCCGCCTGCCCCAGGCCGGCCCGGCTACCCTGGAGGTGTTCAACCTCAACGGCCAGCGCGTGGCGGCCCTGCACGCCGGCTACCTCGACGCCGGCTATCAGGACTTCCGCTGGAACGGCGCCGACGGCAGCGGCCGGCAGCTGAGCTCCGGTATCTACCTGGTGCGTTTGCAGACTGAAGAAGGGATGCTGACGCAGAAGGTGAGTTTGGTGCGGTAGAGTGCAAGGGTTAGATGGCTATATTGTTAGATTGTTTTTGCCAGGTATGTGCTCCTGTTAGGAGGCATGCCGGGCAGTGAAAAGCAAGCGCCATGTAA
>JAGFJE010000693.1 GCA_024103175.1 Phaeodactylibacter sp. | reverse complement strand
TTTTGCTTGCCGCCTGCGGTAACCGCCTCCCCCGGCAGCAACTCCTGGAACAGGCAGCGGAGCTACATCAGGAAGCTGTGAGAACGGGAGAGGAAGTAAAGGTGGGACTCGAGATATTGACGCAAAGGAAGAACAGCCTGAATATCCAGGGGAGGGCGCTGATGCCGGAAGAGCTCGATTTCATCCGGCAGGTGGAAGCCCTGGAGTACCGCTTCCGGGAATGGGCAGAAAGCCACGTTGATGATCCTGAGTTCAAATGCCCTTCCTCCGGCGCGGGCCTCGAAGGCCATGCACCGGAAGTAAGGCGGGGAATTTCGCCCCGGGAAATGCTGAAGCTCCAGAAGACATTTCGGGATAGTATCCTGGAAATTCAAAAGAAGGTGGAGGTCCTGCTTGAGGATTGAATCGCAAGCAGGATCAAGGGCGTCTAAACTTGGGGCGATCAGGATGATCGCCCCACGAATTATCTACTGCACCACCACGTCAAACTCCGCCTGCACGTCCGTCTCTCCGGTAACGCAGGGATTGTCCGCGCCTTTATCCGGATCGTGCTTGAGGATGATAGCCAGGGTGGCATTGCCCGCCTGCCCGGTGGTTAATTCCGTTTCCAGGCCAAGGGGGGCGCCATTGGCGTCTGTATCCTTTGTTACCGGGATGTCCAGTACGCCGGTAGCGGAGAAGCAGATCAGGTGCTCCTCGGCTTCTTCTTTCACCTCTTCGGTAATGTCTTTCACATCGCTGGCGTTCGATTCATCCCGGAACTCGATACCCATCTGGTAAATGGTATTGGCAGACAGGGTAATGTCTTCCGCTGTCGGCGGGTTGCCGCCCGCTCCGTCCGGGTCGGTAAATTTGAAGGAGGAAATATTCCCGTCCGGATCGGTAAAGTTGAGGACTACGGTAGTGATCAGTTCCTGCTCATTAACCGGAGGGTTCTCATCGTCTTTTTCACACCCCGTCCAGAGCAGTGCGGATGCAGCAAGGAATACGAACAGAAAGCGCATGAATTTAGAATTGGTAAGTAACATGATAATTGAGTTTTTAAAATCGTTAAGGAATTTTTTAGGAAAAAGACTTGACAAGTTTCTCGAAGGCGGCCACCCTGAAAACTTGTCAAGTCTATAGCCGGCAATGAGGCCGTGAAACCATGAACCCGTCTACCTCCCCCCAAACGGAACCCGAAGGTGCAACGACACATTGCGCCCCGTCTCATCTGCGAAGTAGCGAAAGCGGTTGAGGTACTGCCGGTAGCTGGTGTTGAACAGGTTGAAGATAGCCAGGCTTACTTCCAGTGGCTGTTTGCCGAGGTGGAACTGCGCCCCGCCTTCCAGCTTGAAGCGCGTATGGCCGGGTGGGGGCGGAGCATAGTCCGTCCCTGCCGGGTGAGCGGCGTCGACTCCCGGTACGCGGGTTTGCTCCAGCACATTGATCATGGCCAGCCGCAGGAAGGGGGCGTTATCCGTGTCCTTCCCCTCTCCGAAGCTGTAGCGCAGGGCGTGCTCGAACTGATCCGGCGGCATCAGGCTGAGGTGTTCCTGCCGGTTGCGGTTCCAGGCGCGCAGGAGGGAGCCCCGGCTCTCCAGTTGCAGCCCCGGCATGAGTTCATAGGCCGCCTGCCAGTCGAGGCCCATCAGGCGGGCGTCGTTCTGGGCGTAGCCGAAGGCCGGGAAGGCGCCCCGGATGGTCAGCACCGGTTCTGCCTGGGGTTCAAGAAAGATGAAATCGTCGATGACATTGTAGAAGAGGTTGAGCGTGGCGCTCAGCTTGTCCTTATCGTCAAAGTCAATGGTAAGGCTATTGTTAAAGGCGCGTTCCGGCCGCAGGTTGGGGTCGCCCGCCTCGAAGGAAGCGGCGCCGTGGTGGACGCCGTCGCTGAACAGTTCATTCACATTGGGCGCCCGCCAGGCGGTACCGACGTTGAAGCGGATCTCCACCAGTTTCGGGAAGCGGTAGATGGCGCCGAATGTTCCGGAGAAGTTGCTGAAGTCCAACTGCCGGTTGATGGTATCCCGGCCCTGAATGCCGACATCCATCCACTGGTAGTCATAACGCAGGCCCCCTTCCAGTTCCAGCGG
>JAGFJE010000348.1 GCA_024103175.1 Phaeodactylibacter sp. | reverse complement strand
AGGCCGAGATCAGGTGCCACACGCCCCACCAGGCGGCGATCATGGCCATGCCGCCCAGGCCGTGGAAAAAGTTGAAGATCAGGATGAGCCCCAGGCCGGAGTTCTGTATGCCCGTCTCGATGGAGATGGCGCGGGCGTCCTGCCTGTCCAACCCATTGCCCTTGGCCCACCAGTAGCCGGTGAGCAGGGCCAGGGCGTTGTGCACCAGGACGATCAGGAAAACGATGTGCAGGTAGTCGACGATGTTGTCGAAGTTGCCGTAGATGGCGAATACGACAAAACCAAGGAAAATGGCCATGGAAAGCAGGCGCACCGGCCGCTTGATACGATTGGTTAGCGCCGGAAACTTATAATGCAGGAACATGCCGATAAACAGCGGTATGAGGATCAACTGCACGATGGTATTCACCATGTCCAGCGGGTCGACGTAGACCTGCTGCCGCAGGCTCTCCGTACCCGGTACGAAGGGCGCCAGGTAGGTGAAATAAAGCGGCGTCACAATAATGGCCGCCAGGGTCGAAATGGAGGTCATCAGCACCGATAGGGCGGCGTTGGCGTTGGCCAGGTGTACGGCAAAATTGGAAACATTGCCCCCCGGGCAGGCGGCCACCAGCACCATACCCAGCGCGATGCTGGGCGCCGGGCGGAAAAAGAAGATCAGCCCCAGCGTAAGTACCGGCAGCAGGACCAGTTGGGAAGTCAGGCCGACCAGAGGCGCCTTGGGCGAACGAGCCAGCGCCCGGAAGTTGTCGAAGCGCAGGTCCAATGCCACGCCGAACATGAGAAAGGCCAGGCAGAGATTGAGGATAAATAGCTGCCCCGGGTTGAAGTTGATCTGTACGCTGTCTATTGCCTGCATCTATTTGCCGCTGGGTTGTGATATTCCGGCAAAGATAGCCTTTTTGGCGGCTTTGGGAACAGATACCCCAAAAGAACACAGCGACAAGGGGTTTACAGGGAAGCGTTTCTGAAAAAGGTGCAGGCGAGGCTAAGCTTTGCGCTGTGCCAGCCCCCCAAATGCAGCATGCCTACGATCTCTTTTTCTGTGAAGTGCTGAGGCATTAGCCGGGGTTCAGGAACATTCCCTGCAAAAATAGAAAAAAACAATCCGGCACTGAAAAAAGCCGGGAATCCTCCTGCCATTCCTATCTTTAGCGGCCCAAAGAGTAAGCGTTCGAAATTATGTCCTGGTTTGTCTTATCTCCATACCGGTTATTTCCCGCTGTTTTGGCCACTGCCTTTTCCGTTGCGGTGGCTGCCGGCCAGCCCCCTCCCATCCGCGTCCTCTTCCTGGGCAACAGCTACACCTATTCCAATGACATGCCCGCCATCCTGCAGCGGCTTGCCTCCGACGGGGGCGACTCCCTGGATTACGAGATGGAGGCGCCCGACGGCGCCAGCCTGGAAGAACACTACAAGCGCGGGTCAGTGGGCATTGCATTAAAAGAAGGAGCCTGGGACTATATCGTCCTGCAGGAACAAAGCCTGCGGCCCGCCATGCCCCTGAGGCAGGTGGAAAAAACATTTTTCCGATACGGCGAACTCCTCAACCGGCAGATCAAAGGCTTATACCCCAGGGCGCAGACGCTGCTGTACGTCACCTGGGGCCGCTGGCGCCACACCGGCCCCCTGTGCGAACTCATGCCCCCCGCCTGCAGCTACTGGGGCTCCGACAGCCTGATCACCCTGCGCTACCGCATGCTGGCCGAACGCACCGGCGCCACCCCCGTGCCGGCAGGGCCCGCCTGGCGCTACGTCCAAACCCACCATCCCGAAATAGAACTCTTCAACCCCGACGCCATCCACCCCAGCCTGGAGGGCTCCTACCTGGCGGCCTGCTGCTTTTACGCCATTATTTTCCGGAAAGACCCGGCGCGGTTGTCCTACAACTACGTACTGGCCCCGGAAGTGGCGGCCCTGCTGCGGAGGGTGGCTTCGGAAGTGGCCTTCAAAAGGCGGGCGCCGCCGGGAAAGTGAGTGGCTTTCGTTACAAAAGTAATCATTATAAATATAACCGTTATTTTTGTAATGATTATAAAAGTAATCATTACTTTTATAATGATAATAAAAATCATGATTATAAAAGTAACCATTATAAAAATAATAATTACTTTTGTAACGGCTTTTAATCCAAAACACGCCCTATGCCTTCTTCACACCACCTCTTCCACCTCATCACTCAGGTGCACCGCACCCGCAAGGCGGCCATCAGCGAACAGGCGGAGCTACTAAAAAAACACGAATTGAGCCCCCTGGACTGGGCCATACTGCAAACCCTGCGCGAAGACCCGCCGCAGTCACAGGCCGGCGTGGCCCGCTCCATTGGCCGGGCGCCTTCCAATGTACGTTATCCCATAGAGGTCCTTTACCGCCGGGGGCTGATACAGCGGGAACCCGACGCCGAAGACCGCCGGGTAAACCTTACCTTTCTGAGCCCGGAGGGAGAGGCCCTGGTAAAAAAACTGCTTCCCACCTTCGAAAATGTCGACCAGGCCCTCCTGAAAGGATTATCGGCTGAAAGCCTGCAGGAGCTGGAACGGCTGCTGGAGGCCATCCTCGAAAATAGCCGCCGGAAATAACGGATTATGCCTTCTCAGGATACAGATAAACCCATCCGCGCCCTTTTCATCGGCAACAGCTATACCCATACCCACGAGATGCCGGCCATCGCACAGCGACTGGCCGAGTCGGGAGGAGACAGCTTTTCCTTTGCCATGCGGGCGCCCGGCGGCTGGTCTCTGGAACAACATTACCACGATCCGGAAACCCGGGCCATGATCCGGGCCGGAGGGTGGGATTTCATCGTACTTCAGGACCAGAGCCAGCGGCCCGCTATGCCCATCCTGCGGGTGCGGCGCCAGTTCTTCCGCTACGTGCGCCGCATCAACCGGTTCATCTGGTGGCGCCTGCGCCCCAAACCGCAAATAATACTGTATATGACCTGGGGGCGCCGGGACGGCGACGCCGACAACCGCAATTACTACCCGCCCGTTGGCACCTTCGAGGGCATGACAACACTCCTCAAAGAACGCTACGAGCTGATAGGCGGCAAGATCAATGCCCGGGTGGCCCCCGTCGGCGAAGCGTGGGCCTATACCCGCCGGCGCCACCCGGAGATCGAACTCTACCAGGAGGACGGCCACCACCCCAGCGCCGCCGGCTCCTACCTGGCGGCCTGTTGCTTCTACACTGCCTTCTTCGGTAAAAACCCGGCGGCCTTATCCTATGATTTCACCCTGGAAGCAGAGATGGCAGCCCGCCTGAGGGAAGCAGCCTCCACAGTGGCCTGGGGCCGCCGGGAAGCTTGAAGGCAATAGCTCCCCCCGGCCCCAACAACAACAGGCAACGGCCAGCGCCCATCCGATTCTTCGCCATTTTTACTACTTTCGCAGAAACAGCTGTTTCATGAAACCGATACTCCCTTTAATAGGACTTTTCCTTTTCGTATTCGCTTCTGCCCAGGACGATCCCGTACGCCAGCTGAAACAGCAGGCGAAGGAATCGGCAACAATACTGGAAAAACTGGACGGCAAGCCCGGCGGCCTGTACAGCCAGGTGGAGGCAGATTATGCCTACCTGGAGAAATTGTACATTCACTACCACCGGAATCCCGAACTGTCGTTCTACGAAAAGGAAACGTCCAAGCGCATGGCCGAAGAGCTGCGTAAGGCAGGGTTCGAGGTTACGGAAAACGTAGGCGGGAACGGCGTTGTGGGCGTACTCAGGAACGGCGACGGGCCCACCGTCCTGGTCCGGGCCGATATGGACGCCCTGCCCATCGTGGAGGAGACCGGCCTGCCCTACGCCAGCACCGTCACCACCGAAGACGAGGCCGGCAATACGGTGGGCGTGATGCACGCCTGCGGCCACGATGTGCACATGGCCGTCTGGGCGGGCGCCGCCCGCCGCCTGGCGGATAACAAGGATAAATGGAAAGGCGCCCTCGTCTTTATCGGCCAGCCCGCCGAAGAGCGCTCCGGCGGGGCCAAGGCCATGCTGGCCGACGGCCTGTACGAGCGCTTCCCGGTTCCCGATTACGCCCTGGCCCTGCACACCAACGCCGGCATACCGGCGGGCAAGGTGGGCTACTGCCCCGGCTACAGCCTGGCCAATGTCGACATGATGGACATCACCGTCTACGGGCAGGGCGGCCACGGCGCCTATCCGCAGGGCACGAAGGACCCCGTTCTGCTGGCCGCCCGCATGGTGGTGGCCCTGCAAACCATCGTCAGCCGGGAGATTTCTCCCCTCGACCCCGCGGTGGTCACGGTGGGCTCCATCCACGGGGGCACCAAAGGCAACATCATCCCCGACGAGGTGAAGCTGGAACTGACCATGCGCTCCTATTCCGACGAAGTGCGCATGGCCCTCATCGAAAAGATCAAACGCATCTGCAACGGCCTGGCCATGTCGGCCGGCCTGTCCGAAGATCAATACCCGCAGTACACGCTCCGGGAAGAACACACCCCTTCCGTCTACAACGACCCCGAACTGACGGAACGCATCCGCCGGGTATTCGCCAATACCCTGGGAGCAGAGAATGTGGTTCAAACCCTGCCCAATATGGTGGGAGAAGACTTCGCCCGCTACGGCCGCACCGCAGAGGAAGTGCCCATCTTCCTGTTTTGGCTCGGCACCGTAAACCCTGAACTGTACGCGGCCGCTCAGCGGGGGGAGGCCATCCTGCCGCCCCTGCACAGCTCCAGATACGCTCCCCTGCCCGAACCCTCGATCAAAACGGGCGTGGTGGCGATGGCGGCGGCGGTGATGGAGCTGCTGGGGAAATGAGGCCCAGCAAAAGCTGTTGTATAAAGGTGGAAAGGTGTAAGAGTGTAAATGTTCCATGCAGACGGGCCACCAGCGGAGTACTTCTATACCTTTACACATTTACACCTTTACACTTCTACACAACCAATTCCAACCATGCCACCCAACTACCCCACCATCCTCCGCGAGATCGCCGAAGCGGCCAAACCTGAGCTCGGCAAGGGCAAAGTAGCCGATTACATTCCCGCCCTGGCCAAGGTGCCGGCGGAAAAGTTCGGCATCGCCCTGGAGACGATCCGCGGTGAGCAGCACCAACTGGGAGATGCCGCCGAGCGCTTTTCGATACAGAGCATCTCCAAGGTATTCACCCTGGCTATGGCCTTTCAACTGGAAGGGGAAAACCTGTGGAAGCGGGTCGGGCTGGAGCCTTCGGGCAACCCGTTCAACTCGCTCGTACAGCTGGAGTATGAAAAGGGCATCCCCCGCAACCCGTTCATCAACGCCGGCGCCCTGGTAGTCACCGATGTGCTGCTGGATCATTACGTGGACCCCAAAGCAGCCATCCTGGAGTTCATCCACACCCTCACCGGGCAGGAAGACATCGGGTATGATGAAGAGGTAGCCCGCTCAGAGCGCGAAACCGGATACACCAACGCCGCCCTGGCCAATTTCATCAAGAGCCACGGCAACATCCGCCATCCGGTAGAGGCCGTGCTGGACGTGTATTTCCACCAGTGCTCCATCGCCATGTCGTGCCGGGAGCTGGCGCGGGCCTTTCTGCTCTTTGCCAACCACGGCGCCGTGCCCGCCACCGGGGAGCGCATCCTGACAAAGAGCCAGGCCAAGCGCCTCAACGCCATCATGCTGGCCTGCGGCTTCTACGACGAGGCCGGCGAGTTCGCCTTCCGCGTGGGGCTGCCCGGCAAGAGCGGCGTAGGCGGAGGCATCGTCGCCCTCATCCCCGGCGAGCTGGCAATCGCCGTCTGGAGCCCGGAGCTGAACGAACACGGAAATTCGGTCCTGGGTATAAAAGCTTTGGAAATGTTTACTACTTTAACGGGGATGTCGATATTTTAAATGTAGAAAAGTGTAAGGGTGTAAAAGTGTAAATGACCTGCAAGCTGCCGCCCCCTTACACTTTCACACTTTTACACCTTTACACACAAAAAAATGGCAAAAACCTACAACTGGGGCATCATCGGCCCCGGGCGGATCGCCCACAAATTCGCGCAAGACCTCGACAAGCTGCCCAACGCCCGCCTCCACGCCGTAGCCTCCCGCTCGGAAGAACGGGCCCGGGCCTTCGCCCTGCAGTACGGCGCGCCCCATGCCTACGGCTCGTACGAGGAAATTACGAGCTGCCCGGGCCTGGACGTGGTATACATCGCCACCCCTCACCCCGGCCATCGCGACAATGCCCTGCTTTGCCTGCAGGCCGGCATCCCCGTGCTCTGCGAAAAGCCGTTCGCCATGAACAGCGGCCAGGTGCAGGAGATGGTGAACGCCGCCCGCGCCACCGGCGTCTTCCTTATGGAAGCCATCTGGACGCGTTTCACCCCCTCCACCGTCAAGGCCCTGGAGCTGATCGGCCACGGTATGATCGGGGATGTGCTCTCGGTGAAGGCCGACTTCGGTTTCCGCCCGCCCTTCGACCCGAAGAGCCGCCTGTTCGATATGGCGCTGGGAGGCGGTTCTCTGCTCGATATCGGCATCTACCCTGTCTTCCTGGCGCTGCTGGTACTGGGCAAGCCGGCGGAGATCCATGCTTCCGCCCACCTCGGGGCCACCGGGGTGGATGAGGAGATCGGCATGCTCTTCAAATACGAAAACGGACAAATGGCTCACCTGCATTCCACCATCCGTTCCTTTACCAAAACGGAGGCCTTTATCTACGGGGAGCGCGGCGCCATCCACCTGCATACCCGCTGGCACGAGCCTACCGCCCTCAGCCTCATCCTGGAAGACCGCCGCCCGCAGGACTACCGCTTCGACTACCACACCAACGGCTACTCCTTCGAGGCCGAGGAGGTAATGCACTGCCTGGACAACGGCCTCAAGGAAAGCCCCCTGCTGCCATTGAGCTTCAGCCAGAGCCTCATGGAGGTGCTGGATACGGTAAGGGGGAAGATAGGCCTGGAATATGAGGAAGACCACACCACGAAGTAAAGGTGGGGTTGTGGTACCAAGACAAGGCGCTAAAACTATACTTGGTTGCAATAGGTTTTGTGCATTAGCCCTCCCAGCCCCTCAAATCCCCTAAAGGGGAAGTCCACCCACAAATGCACAAAACCTATTGCCGTTGAGTATAACAAAGGGCGCAACCGGAGGATCCGGTTGCGCCCTTATTTATCATGGCCTGCCCAAAAGGTAACGGACAGTACCAGTACCTATTCTTCTTCCTCACCGGTTGCGGCAGTGGCGGCGGCAGCGGCGGCCGTAGCGGCTGTCTGTGCTCCCCCCCCTCTACCACCACGGCGGCGGCGCCTGCGGCCGCCACCTCCCTGGCTCTTGCCGGCGGTGTATATTTCGTTGAAGTCAACAAACTCGATCATAGCCATTTCCGAGGCGTCGCTGCGGCGGAAGCCGGTCTTGATCACTCGGACGTAGCCGCCCGGGCGGTCGCCCACTTTGGGGCCTACGACTTCGAAGAGTTCCTTAACTGCGACTTTGTTCTGCAGGTAGCTGAAGGCCACCCGGCGGGAATGGGTCGTATTGTCTTTGGATTTGGTCACCAGCGGTTCGATGTAGGTGCGCAGGGCTTTTGCCTTGGCGAGGGTCGTGTTGATGCGCTTGTGTTCGATCAGCGCGGCGGCCAGGTTGCGCATCAGCGCCTTGCGGTGGGCTGACTTACGGCCGAGATGGTTGAACTTCTTTCCGTGTCTCATTTTCAGAAGAGTTTGCTTCGCAACACCAACTCACCGGCGCGCCCGAAGGGCGCTGAACCGCAGGCAGGTTCCGGCTCAGTGAATGGTTATTGCAGGATTAACAAAAATGGCCTGCTAAAACGAAAAATTTACCCTGGCACGCAGACGGGCCGGGTAAATTTTTCGTTTAAAAAAGCTTATTCTTCGTCCAGTTTGTATTTGGACAGGTCCATACCGAAGGTCAGCCCCTTGTCCTGAAGCAGCTCTTCGATCTCGACCAGAGATTTCTTACCGAAGTTGCGGAACTTCAGCAGTTCGTGTGTATCGTATTTTACCAGTTCTGCCAGCGTATTGATCTTGGCTGCCTTGAGGCAGTTGTAGGCGCGGACAGAAAGGTCGAGGTCTTCGAGTGAAGTTTTCAGGAGCTTGCGCATGTGGAGGATGTGCTCGTCCACGATGTTTTCTTCCCGGCTGGTCTCATCATCGATCTTGATATTCTCATCGGTGATGAGGATCAGGTGTTTGATCAATATGCGGGAAGCCTCCTTGATCGCTTCTTCCGGATGGATGGTGCCATCCGTTTTGACTTCGATCGTCAGTTTCTCATAGTCGGTACGTTGGCCCACGCGGGTATTTTCCACGCGGTAAGCCACATTCTTGATCGGGGTATAGATGGCGTCAACCGGGATCACGCCGATCGGGGCATCTTTGGGCAGGTTTTCATCTGCCGGCACATAGCCGCGGCCTTTGGTGATGGTCAGTTCCATTTCCAGGTTGACGAAGGGTTCCATCTGGCAGATCAGCAGGTCGGGGTTCATGATCTTGAAGACATTGGTATGCTCCTCTATGTCTCCAGCCCGGAACTCTTCCTTGCCGCTGATGGTCAGATAGACCTTTTCGTTGTTGATCTCCTCTTCCGTCAGCAGTTGCTTGAGGCGCACCTGTTTCAGGTTGAGTATGATCTCGACGACATCTTCGACGACGCCACGGATGGTGGCAAACTCGTGTTCAACGCCGGCAATTCTAACTGCGGAAATAGCGAAGCCTTCCAGGGAGGAAAGCAGGACTCTGCGCAAGGAGTTGCCGACAGTTTGGCCGAAGCCCGGCTCAAGTGGTTTGAATTCAAAAAGCCCTTCAAAATCATTGGCTTTTTGCATTACGATCTTGTCAGGCTTCTGGAAATTTAAAATGCTCATATAATAGTTTACTTAGAGTACAATTCGACGATCAGCTGCTCGTTGATCTTCTCTGGTATCTGTTCGCGTTCCGGATAGTTCAGGAATACGCCCTGCATCTTATCCGGGTTGAATTCCAGCCAGGGGAATTTGCGTACGTCGGATTTACCGCCAACGCTATCTTTGACTACTTTCAACCCCTGAGACTTACCACGCACGGAGACAATATCGCCCGGGCGAAGCTCATAGGAGGGTATATTGGTCAGCACGCCGTTGACGATGATGTGCCGGTGAGAGACCAGTTGGCGGGCCGCCCGGCGGGTCGGCGCCAGGCCCAGGCGGAATACCGTATTATCGAGGCGGGCTTCCAGGAACTGGAGCAGCACCTCACCGGTAACGCCGGTTTTGCTGTTGGCCTTTTCAAACAGGTTGCGAAACTGGCGCTCCAGCACCCCGTAGGTATATTTGGCCTTCTGCTTTTCCATCAGCTGCAGGGCATAGTCGGACTTTTGCCTTCTCCGGCGGGTATTGCCATGTTGTCCGGGAGGGTATTTCTTGCGTTCGAAGTGTTTATCGAAGCCGTAGATCGGCTCGCCGAATGCTCTTGCTTTTTTCGTCTTTGGACCTGTATATCTCGCCATTGGAGAGAACTTATTTTTTGATCATTAAAATGATTAAACCCTTCTGCGCTTGGGAGGACGGCAGCCGTTATGCGGAACCGGCGTTACGTCCTTGATGCGCGTCACTTTGATGCCTGCAACGTCAATGGCCCGAATGGCGGCTTCGCGGCCCGAGCCGGGGCCTTTCACATAAACCTCAGCAGTGCGCAGGCCCGCCTCATAAGCGGCGCGGGCCGCCTCAGTGGCAGCGATCTGGGCTGCATAAGGCGTGTTCTTCTTAGAACCGCGGAACCCGGCCTTACCGGCCGAGGACCAGGAAATGACCTGCCCCTTCTTGTTGGTCACCGAAATAATAATGTTGTTGAAGGTAGCCTTGATGTAGGCCATACCTTCGGCATCCACTCGTATATTCCTTTTTTTGACTTTCTTTTGCTTGGATGATCTTCCCTTTGCCATTGATCAAAGATTGATTTATGAGTTGGCCGCCACAGCGGATGGCGCGCCGGCGGCGGCCATCGTGTACAGCCCAAATGATTACTTCGTTGCCTTTTTCTTATTTGCGACCGTCTTGCGCTTACCTTTACGGGTACGGGCGTTGGTACGGGTGCGCTGGCCGCGCACCGGCAGGCCTTTGCGGTGGCGAAGGCCACGATAACAACCGATATCCATCAGGCGCTTGATGTTCATCTGCACCTCCGAACGGAGTTCCCCTTCCACCTTGTACTCATCGGTAATGATCCGGGCAATTTCCCGAACATTCTCATCAGACCAGTCCTGGACTTTGATGTCCTCATCGATCCCGGCTTTGGCCAGGATCTTGCTGGCAGTGGAAGAGCCTATTCCGAAGATATAGGTCAGGCTTACAACACCGCGTTTATTTCTTGGCAAGTCAACACCTACTATACGAGCCATCTTTAACGAGTTATTTTTTCTGGTGAATGGCAGAGCCCGGAGCAGATACTAGCCCTGGCGCTGCTTGAACTTCGGGTTTTTCTTGTTAATGATGTAGATCTTTCCTTTTCTCCTCACGATCTTGCAATCGGCGGAACGTTTCTTGACGGAAGCTCTAACTTTCATGTCTGTCGTTTTTCCTGGTAATATTGAAATCAGGCGGAACGTTATTTGTAGCGGTAGATGATTCGACCCCGTGACAGGTCATAAGGAGACATCTCGACCGCAACCTTGTCTCCCGGCAGTATCCGGATATAGTTCATGCGCATCTTGCCGGAGATGGTGGCCACGATCTGGTGGTCATTCTCCAGCCTCACACGAAACATTGCATTAGACAAGGCTTCCTCAATAACGCCATCCTGTTTGATCAAATTCTTTTTAGACATAGCTTAAATTTCGGTGTGCAAAGATAAGGATTTTCAACAGATTTCCAATCCTTATTTTGCGAAAAATCGCAAATAAGTAAGCTGCTCCCGGAAATTAAGTTTCTCAGGCCACCTCAGTTTTCAGCGCTACCGCTTGAACATTGGCATTGCGGCGGATCGCCTCCTCGATGGGAGCATGGTCGGAAAGGGTTTCCGTATGGTCCTTTCGGATGGCTATGGTGTGTTCGTAATGAGCAGAGGGCTTGCGGTCTTTGGCGTAGACCGTCCATCCGTCGGTTTCGGTACGCACTTCCTTGCGGCCCAGGTTCACCATGGGCTCTATGGCGATAACCAGGCCTTCTTTCAGCATGGCGCCCCGGCCGCGTTTGCCGTAGTTGGGCACTTCCGGCGCTTCGTGCAGCTCCCGGCCGATACCGTGGCCGACCAGTTCCCGGACCACTCCGTATTTGTGCTCGCGCTCGACATACTGCTGCACGGCAAAGCCGATATCTCCCAGGCGGTTGCCGGCAGTGGCGGCATCGATCGCCTTGTACAGGGAGGTGTTGGTCACCCGGCACAGCTCCATTACCGCTTCGTCCACCTCTCCGAGTGGGAAGGTGTAGGCAGAATCTCCGTGGAAACCATTGAGATAGGCGCCGCAGTCTACCGAGACTACGTCTCCATCCTTAAATATCTGATCCCGGGAAGGAATACCATGGACTACATGCTCATTGACAGAAACGCAAAGGGTAGCTGGAAAACCGTTGTAGCCTTTAAAGGAGGGGGTGGCTCCGTGGTCGCAGATCAGTTCCTCGGCCGCTTTGTCGATCTCGGCCCCACTGATACCCGGCCGGATGATCTCTGCTACGTGCGCCAGCGCCTTGCAGACCAGCAGGCAGCTCTCCCTGATAAATTCGATCTCTTCGTCTGTCTTGTAAAATACCATTCCCGACATTTATAAAACCTTTCTTTAAACTGTTTGAGGCCGGTAAAAGTTTACCAGCCTGTTTTTGAATACCTTTCTCTGGGCAAAACGCACGTAAAAATAAGCATTAGAGAGAAGAGCGCCAACTGTGGCCACCCCGAATGTATAACATCGTACCGCCCCGCGGGCAGGCCACGGGGCGGTACGTTATTTTTGATTTTTGATGTGCGATTTTTGATGTTCCCGGGTAGAGCGGCAATCGTTTTGCAGCCCAAGGCGAGCAAATCAAAATCGTAAATCAAAAATCAAACATCAAAAATCTACATATTGGCGCCAATGCCCTGTACGCGGCTGCGCCCCTGGATGCGGCCGGATTTGACCAGGCCGTCGTAGCGGCGCATCAGCAGGTGGCTCTCGATCTGCTGCAGGGTGTCGAGTACTACCGCAACGAGAATGAGCAGCGAGGTGCCCCCGAAGAACATCGCGAAGGCGATGTTAACCCCAAATGCTGCGGCGAAGGCCGGCATAATGGAGATCAGGCCCAGGAATATGGAGCCGGGCAGCGTGATCCTGGTGGTCACCGCGTCGATGAAATCTGCAGTCGGCTTACCGGGTTTGATACCGGGAATGAAGGCGTTCTGGCGCTTGAGGTACTCTGCATACTGCTGGGGGTTGACCAGCAGGGCGGTATACACATAGGTGAACAAGACGACCAGGACGAAGTAGATGATATTGTAAGGAGCCGAAGTAAAATCGTTGAGCGCCCGGAGGATGGGGTTGGCGGCCACATCGCCGCCGCCGCTGGTCACAAACTGTGCGATCGTGGCGGGGAGGAACATCAGGGCCTGGGCGAAGATGATCGGCATAACGCCGGCGGCATTGACTTTCAGCGGGATGTAGTCTCGCACACCGGCAGCCGGCATGGTATTGGCGCCGCGGCCCACCATCCGTTTGGCAAACTGAATGGGAATGCGGCGCACGCCCTGAACGATGAGTACGGTTGCCATAACGATGACGAACAGAGCGGCCATTTCCAGTACGAATATGAGCAACCCGCTGTTCTCCAGCTGGGCCTGGAATTCGAAGACGATGGCCTGAGGGAGGGTGGCGATGATGCCTACGGTGATCAGCAGGGAGACCCCGTTGCCGATGCCACGGTCGGTGATGCGTTCACCCAGCCACATGGCGAAAATGGTGCCGGTGGCCAGTATGATGATATTGGAGATCCAGAATACCCCCATGGGGATGGACGGGTCGATAGCGCCGAGGCTGTTAATGTAGGTCAGGTAGCCGCCTCCCTGCACCAGGGTAATGGCCACGGTGAGCAAGCGCGTGATCTGGTTCAGTTTTTTACGGCCGGACTCTCCCTCTTTCTGCTGCAGGCGCTGGAAGTAAGGCACAGCAAAGCCGAGCAGCTGAATGATAATGGAGGCGGTGATATAGGGCATGATGCCCAGGGCAAAGACGGCGGCGTTGTTGAATGCGCCCCCGGTGAATACATTGATCAGCCCAAGCAGGTCATTGGGCGTACTGTTGTTCTGAGCGGCGTTATCCAGCACAGAAGGGATCACGCCCGGAAGTACCACGTAGGAGCCGAAACGGAAGACCAGCAGCATACCCAGCGTGAAGAGGATGCGGTTCCTCAGTTCCTGTATTTTCCAGATGTTCTTTAGAGTGGTAATTAGCTTTTTCATCTACAAAGTATTTACTTCATTTCAACCTCTCCAAGGCCTAGTAGAATCACGCCCGTTCGTTCGCTGGCACTGTGCTTTCTACTCTCCTCTAAAAATAAATGGGGAGAAACTCCCCTTTTCAATCTCCGGATGTGCGCGGTTATTCTACGGCCGTTGCGGTCCCTCCCAGCGCTTCGATAGCCTGCTTGGCGCTGGCCGAGAACGCATGGGCCTGAACCGTGAGCTTTGCCTTCAGCTCGCCACCACCCAATATCTTTACTTTGTCGTTCTTGCTTACTATGCCGTGCTGCACCAGGTTTTCCAGGCTTACAGAATCCAGGTTGTACTTTTCCGAGATCATCTGCAGGCGGGCCAGGTTGATCGGCGTGTAAGCAACGCGGTTGGGGTTGTTGAAGCCGATTTTCGGCAGGCGCATTTGCAGGGGCATCTGGCCGCCTTCAAAGTTGCGCTTCACCTTAAAACCCGAGCGAGATTTCGCTCCCTTATGGCCACGCGTCGCAGTGCGGCCATGGCCGGAGCCGATCCCTCTGGCGATGCGCTTGCGCTTCTTTACCGCTCCTTCTGCAGGCTTTAAGTTATGTAATTTCATGACTCGTATTCGTTTTTCAGCCCAAATAATCTTTGCAAAGATATCCGGCAATAGCGGCTTTGCAAACTTTTAAATCAAAGAAATTTATAAGCCGCGCTAACTGGCTTCCTCAACGGCCACCAGGTGGTTTACTTTATGCACCATGCCCATGATCTGGGGCGTGGCTTCGTGCACCACACTCTGGTTCATTTTGCGCAGCCCCAGAGCTTTCATCGTATCCTTCTGCCGCTTGGGGCGGTCGATAACGCTCTTGACTTGAGTGATCTTTATCTTATTAGCCATCACGCTTCAGGTTTTGGAGGGGCAGGATTCCTTCGCCTGCATTATCCATTAAACAATTTTTCCATTGAAATATTGCGCTGGCGCGATACTTCCATGGGGCTTCTCAGTTTCGTCAAAGCATCGATGGTTGCCTTGACCACGTTGTGGGGGTTGGAAGAGCCCATCGACTTGGCCAGTACGTTGTGTACGCCGGCGATCTCCAGTACGGCGCGCATGGCGCCGCCGGCGATAACGCCGGTACCGTCGGCAGCCGGTTTGATCAGCACCTTGCCGGCGCCGTACTTGCCTTTCTGCTCGTGCGGGATGGTGCCCTTATGCAGCGGTATCTTGATCAGGTTCTTCTTGGCGTCATCTACTGCTTTGGAAATAGATTCTGAAACGTCACGCGCTTTGCCCAGGCCGTGGCCGACCGTGCCGTTGCCGTCGCCAACGACGACAATAGCGGCGAAGCTGAACGTACGCCCCCCTTTGGTCACCTTGGCAACGCGGTTGAGGTTGACCAGCTTTTCTTTCAGTTCCGTTTCAGCGGGCTTAACCCTGTTGGAGCTTTTCTTAGCCATTATTATCTGCTTGTGAAGTTTTAAAATTTGAGCCCTCCTTCGCGGGCGCCTTCCGCCAGGGCTTTGACGCGGCCGTGATAGAGGTAGCCGCTCCGGTCAAAGACCACATCCTCGATGTTGTGCTCTTTGGCGCGCTCGGCGATCAGCTGGCCCACCTTCTTGGCCCGCTCGACCGGCTTAATGTCACGAGGAACACTCGCCTCGCGGGAGGAAGCTGAAAAGAGCGTATGGCCGTTGATGTCATCAATGGCCTGGCAATATATGTCCCGGTTACTGCGGTATACGCTCAGGCGGGGCCGTTCTGCCGTGCCTTTGAACTTTTTGCGGATCCGCCAATGGATCCGTTGCCTTCTTTTTTCTTTTGAAAACGACATTGCTTCTCTTTTTTCACCTTAGTGTAGGGGCGGCGCCCAAACCCAAGGCCCAGTTTATTTGAGATGTTTGATGTTTGATGTTTGATGTTTAATGTTTAATGTTTGATTTGCTTGCCGTGGGCTGCAAAACGAATGCCGTTCTTCCCGGGTACATCAAACATCACAAATCAAAAATCGCAAATCAAAAATCAAAAACCCTTACTTACCCGCAGCCTTGCCGGCCTTGCGGCGCACGTACTCATCCGTATAGCGGATACCTTTTCCTTTGTAGGGTTCCGGCTTGCGGAAGGAGCGGATCTTGGCCGCGATCTGGCCCAGGAGCTGTTTGTCGATGGATTCCAGGCGTACAACCGGGTTCTTCCCTTTTTCCGTGCGGGTTTCTACTTTAACCTCATCCGGGAGGGCGAACATCACCGGGTGGGAATAACCGATGGTAAGCTCCAGCAACTGGCCGGTATTGGAGGCGCGATACCCTACCCCCACCAGTTCCAGCTCTCGGGCGAAGCCATTGGTTACGCCTTCGACCATGTTGTTGATCAGCGAGCGGTACAGGCCGTGCATAGAGCGGTGGCGCTTCTGGTCAGTCGGCCGCTCAAGGGTCAACACCCCATCTTCGACCTTAACGGAGAGGTCGGGATCGACCTGCTGCGTGAGTTCTCCTTTCGGCCCCTTCACCGTAACCACGTTGCCCCGGCTGACGTCTACCGTCACCCCCTTGGGCAATTCGATCGGAGCTTTTCCTATCCTAGACATTTTTGCTGTGTTTTGGAGCTTACGAAAAACAATTAGTAGATATAGCAGAGCAATTCGCCGCCGACGTTGGCCTCGCGGGCCTGTTTGTCCGTCATCAGGCCATGGGAAGTGGAAATGATGCACGTCCCCAGCCCATTGATGATGCGCGGGATCTCATGGGCCTTGGCGTATTTGCGCAGGCCCGGCTTACTGATGCGGCCCAGCTCCCGAATGACGGGGTTTTTGGTCTGCGGGTCATACTTCAAGGCAATCCTGATCAGGCCCTGCTTGCCTTCATCATCGGCGAACATATACTTCAGGATATACCCCTGGTTGTAGAGGATCTCCGTGATGCTCTTCTTGAGCGAGGAAGCCGGGATCTCGACGATGCGGTGCCCGGCCTGTTGCGCATTGCGGATTCTCGTCAGATAATCTGCTATTGGATCTGTAACTGCCATTTGTCCTTATATTAGAGGTGCGCCTGTGAGAATAACGCCAAACGCACAATGATATACGTGGATATACTTGATAAAAAACTTACCAGCTCGCTTTGGTCACTCCCGGTATCTTGCCTTCGAGGGCCATCTCCCGGAATTTCACCCGGCACAGGCCAAACTGGCGCATATAGCCCTTGGGGCGGCCGGTCAGCTTGCAGCGGTTGTGCAGGCGGATGGGGTTGGAATTGCGCGGCAGCTTGTCGAGCTCTTCCCAACGGCCTTCTTCCTTCAGCTGTTTGCGAAGAGCAGCGTATTTCGCTACCATCCTTTCCCTCTTCCTCTCGCGAGCTATCAATGATTTCTTAGCCATTTTCTACAAATTGCGGATTAAAAATTTAGTTTCTCTGATTTCTGAAGGGCATGCCCATCATCTTCAGCAGGGCCAGCGCCTCTGCATCGGTCTTGGCCGTAGTGACGAAGGTCACGTCCATGCCGGTGATCTTATTAACCTTGTCCAGGTCGATCTCCGGGAAGATGATCTGTTCGGTGACGCCCATGGAGTAATTACCCCGTCCGTCGAAACTCTTATCGTTGACGCCCCTGAAGTCCCGCACCCGGGGCAGGGCGACGGTGATCAGGCGGTCGAGGAACTCGTACATGCGGATGTCCCGGAGGGTTACGCGCACCCCGATGGTCATCCCTTCGCGAAGTTTGAAGTTGGAGACCGACTTGCGGGCCTTGGTCGGCACTGCGCGCTGGCCGGCAACGATGGTGATTTCCTCGAGGGCATTGTCCACCAGTTTCTTATCCTGGGTTGCTTCGCCTACACCCTGATTAATGCAGATCTTGACAAGCCGGGGCACCTCCATGATGGAGCCGTACTGAAACTGTTCCATCAGGGCGGGCACTACCTCTTCGCGGTATTTCTTCTTAAGTCTGGGTATATAGCTCATTACTTAATGATTTCGCCGGATTTTTTAGAATAACGTACCAGTTTGCCGTCGACTTCTTTTCTGCCGACGCGGGTAGGTTCGCCGGTTTTGGGGTCTACCAGCATCAGGTTGGAGATGTGGATGGGCATGGGCACTTCGTTGATGCCGCCCGGGTTGTCCTGCGTAGGTTTGGTGTGCTTCTTGGCCATATTGACATCTTCGACGATCGCCCGGTTTTTGTCGGGGATCACCTCGAGCACCTCGCGGGGCCGGCCCAGGTCCTTGTATGCACCGGCGATGACCACCACTCTGTCTCCTTTCTTGATCTTCAGCTTCGGAGCGAACCTTTTCTGCTTGTTAGCTTTATTTGCCATTTTATATCGGAGTTAATCGCTTCGCAAATGAATTTTGACAGGAAACGCTATTGTCCTGTTGTCCTGTCTATAGTACTTCCGGCGCCAGAGATACGATACGCATATAATCCCGCTCCCGCAGCTCCCGGGCTACCGGGCCGAAAATGCGCGTGCCGCGCGGTTCATCGTTGGCAGTAAGCAGTACGACGGCGTTGTCATCGAAACGGATGTAGGAGCCATCGCGGCGGCGGACCTCTTTTTTGGTGCGTACGACCACTGCTTTAGAGACGCTGCCTTTCTTTATACCACCCGGTGAAGCTTCTTTCACACTGACCACGATCTTGTCGCCGATGGAGGCATAGCGGCGCTTTGAACCTCCCAAAACGCGGATGCAGAGCACCTCTTTGGCGCCGCTATTGTCCGCAACCTTTAGCCTGGTCTCTTGCTGGATCATCGTTCTAAGGTTTAAAAATTATTGCTGTTTGTTAACATTTCACCAGGAAATGCCGTCATTCTGTTAATCCTGCAAATCCTGCAATCCCTGCCGGCCTTGCCGTACCGTGAGTTTACTCCGGCACGGCAGGCGGGCTGTCTGTCCTTTACTTCGCCCGTTCAATGATCTCTACGAGCCTCCAACGCTTGCGCTTGCTCAGCGGGCGGGATTCCATGATGCGCACCACATCGCCGATGTTGCAGTCATTGTTCTCGTCATGAGCGATGAACTTATTGGACTTCTTTACGAACTTACCGTAGATCGGGTGGCGGAGCCTACGTTCAACGGATACGGCAATGGTCTTGTCCATCTTGTTGCTCGTCACCACGCCGACACGCTGCTTTCTGAGATTTCTGTTTTCCATTTTAAAAAGTGTGGTTTGGAACCTTCACAAATTTGATTACTTGCCCCGCCTTCTCCTGGCCCTGATCTTGGAACGGTTGGCCAATTGATCGGCAGGCATTTCGGCGACTTCCCGGCGCCGTATCTCCGTGCGCAGGCGCGCAATGTCGCGGCGCACTTCACGCAGCACCAGGGGGTTATCCAGGCCTTTGATCGCGTGGTCGAACTTCAACTTCTGGTATTGGGCTTCAGTATCTTTCAATTCACTCTGCAGGTCTGCATCACTGAACTCCTGAAGCTCCAGGAATTTTTTCGTTGCCATGGTATCGTATAGTTATGTGGCTTTCAAAATGTTATTCTGTATAATCATGGCGGACGACGAACTTCGTCTGTACCGGCAGCTTCTGTGCGGCCAGCCTCAGCGCTTCCTGTGCCACTTCCTTGCTCACGCCGTCAATTTCGAACATGACGCGGCCCGGCTTGACCATCGCCACCCAGTGGTCCAATGCGCCTTTACCCTTACCCATCCGCACTTCCTGGGGCTTCGAGGTGATCGGCTTGTCCGGAAAAATGCGTATCCAGGTCTTGCCCTCGCGCTTCATGTAACGCGTCATCGCTACACGAGCCGCTTCGATCTGGCGGTTCGTGATCCTGCCCGCATCGAGGGATTTCAAGCCGAAAGAACCGAAAGCGATCGAGCTGCCTTTGTACGCCAACCCCTTGTTGCTTCCCTTCTGCTGCTTGCGGTATTTTGTTCTTTTAGGCTGTAGCATTTTTGTATATATTTATGCGTCTATAGGTCAATAAAAAAGCCATACGGGATGGCTTTTGAAAAAGCCAGGCAAAGGTACGGCATTTTTCTTAGATAATCTAACGGCGGCGCTGATTTCTTCCGCCTCCGCGGCGGCCTCCACGGCGGTCGCTTCCACGGTCTCCTCCGGCCTTGCGGTCCTGTACGCCGACGTGCGGAGAGAGGTCGCGCTTACCGAGGACTTCCCCTTTGCAGATCCATACTTTGACGCCGATCTTGCCGTACACCGTCATGGCCTCCTTGAGGGAGTAGTCGATGTCGGCACGGAAAGTGTGCAGCGGCGTGCGGCCTTCCTTGTATTCTTCGGTACGCGCCATATCCGCCCCGTTGAGGCGCCCGGCAATGCGGACCTTGATGCCCTCAGCTCCGGCGCGCATGGTCGATTGTATGGCCATCTTGATGGCGCGCCGGTAATTGATACGCGCTTCCAGCTGCTTGGCCACCGACTCGGCCACGATATTAGCGTCGAGTTCCGGTTTGCGGATCTCGATGATATTGATCTGAACGTCCTTGCCGGTCAGCTTCTTGAGCTCTTCGCGGATGCGGTCCACTTCGGAGCCCCCTTTGCCGATGATGATACCCGGCCGGGAAGTATGAATGGTTACCGTGATTCTCTTTAGGGTGCGCTCGATGATGATCCGGGCGATACCACCTTTGGCGATACGGGCGTTGAGGTAAGTGCGGATCTTTTCATCCTCCACCACTTTGTCGGCAAAGTCTTTGCCGCCGAACCAGTTGGATTCCCAGCCCCGGATGATACCTAAGCGATTCCCTATTGGATTTGTCTTCTGACCCATATTAATGGTATTACAGATTAATGTTTATGCTATTCTTCAACTGTGGTTTCGTCTTCCACCTCTTCCACTTCCACGGCGTCTTCCATTTGGGCATCATCAGGCAGAGGGACTCGGTTCTCCACGATGATGGTCACGTGGCAGGTACGCTTGCGAATGCGGTGCGCCCGTCCGTGAGGGGCCGGGCGGAAGCGCTTCAGCATGCTGCCCTCGTCCGCAAAGGCCGTTTCGATGACCAGGTCATAATCGTCGGCATTTTCCATGCCGCCCAGCTTGTGTTCCCAGTTCGCAATAGCAGAGAGTACCAGCTTTTCGAGCCATACGGCAGCCTCCTTCTTGGTGAAGCGCAGAATGTCCAGCGCGTCCAGTACGTTCTTACCGCGAATTATGTCAACGACCAGGCGCATCTTGCGCGCAGACATCGGGACGTTTCTGAGTTTAGCTACTGCTTCCATTATTTCTAGTTTTCAGTTGTTTGCTGTTTGCTGCCTGTTATTGGTTTGCTGAACGGACAACCAACAACGAACAACGAATAACGAATCAATTATTTCTTACGGTTACCGGAGTGGCCCCGGAAATTGCGCGTGGGCGCGAACTCGCCGAGCTTGTGGCCGACCATGTTCTCGGTGATAAACACCGGCACGAAGGTCTTGCCGTTGTGTACGGCGATGGTCTCCCCTACCATGTCCGGAATGACCATGGAAGCGCGGGACCAGGTTTTGATTACCGTCTTTTTATTTGACCCTTTGGCTTTTTCCACTTTATCCATGAGTTTGTGGAAGACATAAGGCCCTTTCTTGATCGATCTTGCCATAACTTTATGGTAGTTTTTTACGGCAGAGGATTAACGCCTCTTACCGGTCTTTCTTCTGGAAATGATCAACTTATTTGACTGCTTCTTGGGCTTGCGCGTCTTGGCGCCTTTGGCCATCTGGCCGCTGCGCGAACGCGGGTGCCCGCCGGAAGCCTTGCCTTCACCACCGCCCATCGGGTGGTCTACCGGGTTCATGGCGACGCCACGGGTACGGGGGCGGCGGCCCATCCAGCGCTTGCGGCCGGCTTTGCCCAGCACCTGCAACCCGTGGTCGGGGTTGGAGGTGGCGCCGATCGTCGCCTTGCAGGTCCCGAGGATGCGGCGCACTTCACCGGAAGGCATCTTGACCGATACGTAGCGGCCCTCGCGGCCCATCAGGGTAATATAGGTGCCGGCGCTGCGCGCCAGGGCGGCCCCACGGCCGGGGTGCATTTCCACCGCGTGGATGGTAGACCCCAGGGGAATTTCCTTCAGGAAAAGCGCATTGCCCACGTTCGGGGGAGCGCCTTCGCCGGAGAGGATCTCATCGCCGACCTTCAGCTTGTCGGGGGCGATGATGTAGCGCTTCTCACCGTCCTGATATTCTACCAGGGCGATATAGGCGGAGCGGTTCGGGTCGTACTCTATGGTCTGAACCGTAGCCGGCATGCCGTCTTTGTTGCGCTTGAAGTCGATGATCCGGTAACGGCGCTTGTGGCCGCCGCCGCGCTGCCGCACGGTGCGGTGGCCTTCGTTGTTGCGGCCGCCCGACTTTTTCAGCGGAGCCAGCAGGCTCTTTTCCGGTTTGTCGGTAGTCACCTCCGCGAAAGTGTTTCCGATGCGGAAACGCGTGCCGGGAGTGACCGGGTTATGTTTTTTAACTGGCATGGTATCTGTTTTTGCCGTTCCAGAGATACGTGCGAGGGTGGCTGTCAGTTCAGATGTTGTTCGTTGTCAGTTAGGATGAACAGAAAACCATCAACTGGCAACAGGCAACAAACAACCGGCCTGGCTTTGCCCCTGGATCTATAATTAAATATTTCCAAAGAAATCAATCTCTTCGCCCTCCGTGAGGGTCACTACCGCTTTCTTGTAAGCAGGCTTTCTTCCGCGAATGATGCCGGAGCGGGTGGACCGGTTCTTCTCCTTGGCCGGCAGGATCATGGTATTGACCGATTCTACCGTCACCTGGTACATGTCCTCCACGGCTTTGCGGATCTCGATCTTATTGGCGTCTTTGCTGACGACGAAGCTGTACTTATTGCCTTTCTCCGACAGCATTTCCGCCTTTTCCGTGATCAACGGCTTGATGAGGATCGTCTTTGCCATTTTAAAGTATATTGCAGGAGGCTTCCGCCATAAGGCGGCGGGCGCCCCTTTAGTTAGCAAATGTTTCCTTGATCTTCTCAACAGCTCCTTCAGACAGCACCAGCGTATTGGAATTCATAACGGTGTAGGTGCTCAGGTCACTGGCACGGATTACGCTGCACTTCTTCAGGTTACGGCTGGAGAGGTACACCTCCTTCTCGAAATCGGTGGTCACGAAGACGGATTTCTTATCTGCCAGCTGCAGGTTGCTGAGAATGTTGACGAACTCCTTGGTCCGGGGAGACTCAAAAGAGAAGTCTTCCACGACGAGGATATCGCCGGAAGCCGCTTTGGCGGACAGGACGGACTTGCGGGCCAGCCGGCGGACCTTCTTGTTCAGCTTAATGCCGTAGTTGCGCGGGCGCGGGCCGAAAACGCGGCCGCCGCCACGAAACAGCGGGTTCTTGATGTCGCCGAAACGAGCCGTACCGGTACCTTTCTGGCGCTTGAGCTTGCGGGTAGAGCCTGCTATTTCATTGCGTTCCTTAGCCTTGTGGGTACCCTGCCGCTGATTGGCCAGGTATTGCTTGGCCGCCAGGTAAATGGCATGTTCATTCGGCTCGATACCGAAGATATCTTCCGGTAGGTCGACTTCCCTTCCGGTCTTCTGGCCCTGAATATTTACTACTTCGAGTTTCATGGCTGTTTACTTTTCGAGAATTACAAAAGACCCTTTATGGCCGGGGATCGCCCCTTTGACAAGAATCAGGTTCTTTTCCGGGAATATCCGGAGTACTTCCAGGTTCTTTATCTTGGCCCTTTTACCGCCGGTGCGGCCAGCCATACGCATGCCCTTGAACACCTTGGAAGGGAAGGACGATGCACCGATAGAACCGGGAGCCCGCTGGCGGTTGTGCTGGCCGTGGGTGGCGTCGTTCACGCCACTGAAGCCGTGGCGCTTGACAACCCCCTGGAAGCCTTTGCCCTTGGTGGTGCCAACGGCGCTTACGAGGTCGCCCTCAGCGAAAACCTCTTCTACTTTGACGAGGTCGCCGAGTGCTTTCTCTACGATACCGAAATCGCGGAATTCTGCAACTTCGCGTTTCGGACCTGTCTTTGCTTTGTCGAAATGCCCTTGGAGAGCTAGGGATGTGTTTTTGACCTTGGCGTCGCCGAATCCGAGCTGCAGGGCGTTGTATCCGTCGGTTTCTTCCGTCTTCACCTGTGTAACCACACAGGGGCCGGCTTCCACCACCGTACAGGCCACGTTGCGCCCGCGGGCGTCGAACATGCTGGTCATTCCAATCTTTTTACCGATTATACCGTTCATCAGCACTAATGTTTTATAATAGGCATTAGATCCCAGACTTGGGCACCCCCGAGCAGTTGCCAGGCTGCTTTCCTGCGCGCCATCGGAGCCAGGAGGGGCAGCAAAGACCAGACGCCTAGTATCTGGCGTCTAATGCCGTATGTAATGAATGGTTCTACGTCAATTTAACCTGAATGTCAACTCCACTCGGCAGTTCCAGTTTGGACAGGGCATCTACTGTCTTCTGGGTGGGAGTATAAATTTCGATGAGGCGTTTGTGGGTACGCAACTGGAACTGCTCCCGAGACTTTTTGTTGACGTGCGGTGAACGGAGCACGGTAAAAATCTTCTTCTCGGTGGGCAGCGGAATCGGCCCAGTAACGACAGCGCCACTGTTCCTCACCGTCTTGACGATCTTCTCCGTAGACTTGTCTACGAGGTTGTGATCGTAAGACCGGAGCTTGATTCTGATTTTCT
>JAGFJE010000346.1 GCA_024103175.1 Phaeodactylibacter sp. | reverse complement strand
ATCGGTGGGGATGGCGATATCTTCCAGGGAGGAGACCAGGGCGCTGACGATGGCGAGGTCTATGGCGGGGTCGTCCACGCGGATGCCTCCGGCGATGTTGAGGAAGACGTCGTTGGTGGCGAAGGGCAGGCCGTTGCGTTTTTCGAGTACGGCCAGCAGCATGCTCAGGCGCCGCAGGTCGAATCCGGTGGCCGAGCGTTGGGGCGCGCTGTAGACAGAAGTGCTGACCAGGGCCTGGGTTTCGATCAGCATGGGCCGCAGCCCTTCGATGGTGGCGGCGACGGCGCTGCCCGAGAGGTCCTCGTCTTTCTGAGAAAGCAGCAATTCGGAGGGGTTGGCCACTTCCCGCAGGCCGCTGCCCTCCATTTCGTAGATGCCCAGTTCGTCCGTACTGCCGAAGCGGTTTTTTATCGTCCGCAGTATCCGGTAGGTGTAGTTCCGGTCGCCTTCGAACTGCAATACGGCGTCAACAATGTGCTCGAGTAATTTGGGCCCGGCGATGGCGCCTTCCTTGGTAATATGGCCGATAAGGAAGACGGGGATATTGCTTTCCTTGGCGAAGCGCTGGAGTTCTCCGGCGCATTCCCTCACCTGGGAGACACTGCCCGGCATGGACTCGATATGGGGGCTGGAAAGTGTTTGTATAGAATCAATTATGAGGAGGCTCGGCTTCAGTTGCTGGGCGTGCCGCAGGATCTTCTCGGTATTGGTTTCTGCGAGAATGAAACAGCGCTCGGCATTGCCGCCGATGCGGTCGCTGCGCATCTTGATCTGTTCGTCGCTTTCTTCCCCGGACACATAGAGGATGGTGGCCGGCAGGTGAAGCGCCACCTGAAGCAGCAGGGTGGATTTCCCAATGCCGGGCTGGCCGCCGATCAGCACCAGGCTTCCCGGTACGATCCCCCCGCCCAGCACCCGGTTCAGCTCCCCATCCGGAGTGGCCAGGCGGCGGGTATTGCCGGCCTGTATGTCGGGCAGGGCTACCGGCCGGGCGCCGCCTCGCCCCGAGTCGCTCCGCCACGATTTATGCTTGGATTCCTGGGTGGTTTCCCGGGTGACGACCTCTTCGACATAGGTGTTCCATTCGCCGCAGTGCGGGCATTTTCCCATCCATTTCGGAGCCGTCGCCCCACAATTTGTACAAGCAAATATTCTTTTAACTTTTGCCAACCTGTGTATTGTTTTATTGTCCCCCCTTACGCTGAAACCAGCTTATATTTTGAATTCCGGAGGCCCGCCACCGCCGTTTAAAGGCAGCTGTTTTCCCGGAAAGTGCCAATTTAAATAAAAAAGAGTAGTCAAAAAGGGGTTGTGGTTTTTAAAAATATTTCTTAAATTGCCAGAGTGAACGAACAAAAACAAGCGTTCTCTTTTGACAAAATGCTGTAAAAGTTAAAATTCAATTTCTGCAGCAAAAATTCGCTCGAACGCTATTGAATTTCAAAATATCTGTTAACTTTGCGTTAAGATAACACTAAGAGAGAACAAAGCTGTCTCCCTTATGTGTTCCAAAGAGCTTTGATATCGATTCTCTTCGATGAAGAGCATTCATATGTAGATTGTTTTCATTTGGTTTTTTGGGGTTATACAGGGTGCTACGCCTCGGCGTAGTTGCCCTGTTTTTTTTTTGAATACCTACCGATCCGCACACCGCACGCAGCGGGTGCTTTCCGGCATATACATCAGGCGGGCGGGCGGGATGGGTTGCCGGCAGCGGGTACAGATCCCGAATCCGGGGCTGCCTACTTTGGCAAGGGCGAGGCGCAGGCTGGACAATTTGCGGCGGGAGGAACGCAGCGCCGCCTCAGATACGCCCTTACTGTTGATGGCATCCATGCGGCTGACGCGACCGATCGCATTTTCCGGCGAAATGGGCCGGGTGGCTTCTTCCAGCCTTTCCACTTCCTTTTCCATCCTGCCGATCGTTTCCACGATCTTTTTTCGGAGTATTTCCCTTTCCTTGCCGGTCATGATGATTGCTTTTAAACGCAAAGCGCGGATGGCACTGCAAGAGCGTGCACATCCGCGCCGGGCGTATTGATCTAACTTATTTAGTCGTTCGAAGAGAAAAGAGCGATCAGGCGGAGGATCTCAACGTAGAGCCAGACCAGCGTAATGAGCAGGCCCATAGCGGAAAACCACTCCATGTACGCCGGCGCGCCGTATTGCTCGCCTTTTTCGAAATTGTCAAAATCCAGCAGCAGGTTCAGGGCGGCGACGGCCACGATCACCAGGCTGATGCCGATGCTTACCCAGCCTCCCTCGTGCAGGAAAGGCATATTGACCCCAAACATGGAGAGGATCCAGTTGAGCAGGTAGAAAACGAAGATGGCGCCGGTGGCCATGATGATGCCGGCGCGGAACTTGCCGGTGACCTTGATGATGCCGGATTTATAAATAAACAGCATCAGGAAAAATACGGCCATGGTAAGGGTGACGGCCTGGAAGATGATGCCGTTGAACATACTGGCATAAAGGGCGGAGACCGCCCCGACAAACAGCCCTTCCAGCCCGGCGTAAACCGGCGCCAGGGTGGGCGACATATGCGGCCTCATCGACGCAATGACGACTACGATCAGCCCGCCGATCGCGCCGCCCCAGAGGAACAGCTGGTTCGGCATGGAAAAACTGACGGCCGCCGTCAGCAGCATGATGCCTCCCAGAATGAGGGATTTGTTGATGGCGCCCTGAACGGTCATCCGTTCCACAATGCC
>JAGFJE010000343.1 GCA_024103175.1 Phaeodactylibacter sp. | reverse complement strand
ATGGTTATATTGTTACTGGGCTCGTACTGCTCTGCCTGATGTGGGGGCTTGTGGCAAGTACGGGGCGGGCAGATTGCTGTTGTTCATAGCGTCCGGGGTTATGCTGGCTGTTTCGGGCGAGAAAAGGAGGGGGCATTGCCCGTGTGTAATTGTTGGATGGTTATAGTTATTCTGCTCGGCCGGCTCTATCTTCGGCGAAAAACACTTAAATTCGCCTTATGCTACCAAAGCTTCCCATAGGCCAGCAGGATTTTCGGGGGATCGCCGAAAAAGGCTACCTCTATGTAGACAAAACCCGCCTTATTCACCGGCTGGCCACGAGTGGGAAGTACTATTTTTTGTCTCGCCCTCGCCGATTTGGCAAATCGCTCACCCTGTCAGTTATCAAGGAGCTGTTTTCGGGCAGCCGGGAGCTCTTCAAAGGGCTATGGGTGGAAAACCACTGGGACTGGAGTACCCGGCTTCCGGCCATACACCTCAGTTTTGGCAGCATGGGCTATAAAGAGGTCGGCCTGGAGGCCGCTATCGAGCGCACCCTTGATATGAAAGCCTCTGAAATGGGTATTGAGCTGGAGGGCGAAGGGATCAGCCATCGTTTCCAGGACTTTCTTAAGAAGGCCGCCCGTAAGGGCCCGGTTGTCCTTTTAATCGACGAATACGATAAACCACTGATCGATTATCTGGAAAAGGATAGCTTATCTACAGCGCTGGCTCATCAAAAAATATTGAAATCCTTTTACAGCATCATAAAGGACAACGATGCTCATATCCACTTTCTGCTCATTACAGGGGTGAGTAAATTCAGCAAAGTCGGCGTGTTTTCTGACTTGAATAACCTGCTGGATATCAGCTTGCATCCCAATTACGCCACCTTAACAGGTATTACAGAAGAGGAACTGGAGGCCTATTTCGGCCCGGCTATTGATCAGTACGAGGCTGAACACGGCAGCAGCGGCCTGCGGCAGAAGATACAGGAGTGGTACAATGGTTATTCATTCGACGATGGAAGCCTCAAAGTTTATAATCCTTTTTCTTTGTTATCCTTTTTCAGCGGCTGGAGCTTTAAAAATTTCTGGTTTGCCAGCGGTACCCCCACATTTCTCATCAACTTGCTGCGCGAGCGGTATTTCTACGATTTTGAGCAGGTGGAAGCCGGTGTTTCTGCCTTTGAGAGCTACAACCTGGAAAAGCTCGAAACGGTGCCGCTCCTCTTCCAAACGGGCTATCTGACCATCAAAGAATACGACCCCGATCTGCTGCTTTACACCCTTGACTACCCTAACCGGGAAGTCAAAGACAGTATGCTGCAACATCTGATCGGAGCATTTCGCCATGGGGATGTATTTGAATCTACCCCGGCGGTCGTAAGGTTGTACAAAGCATTCCTGAACAATGACTTGCCGGCAGTCATGGAGCTCATCAATGATCTGTTTCAAACGATTCCCTATCAGTTGTTTGCAGAGGCCAGGGAAAACCTATATCACGCACTTATTCACCTGTTATTTACATACCTTGGGCAATATATGCAGTCGGAGGTCAGCGTGCTTCGCGGCCGGCTCGACGCTGTTGTGCAAACGGCATCTCATATCTATATTTTTGAGTTTAAGCTGGATGAGAGTGCCAAGGCTGCTCTGGTGCAGATCAGGCAAAAGGATTATGCTACTCCTTACCGCATTTCAGGCAAGCAGGTGGTGGCGGTAGGCGTGAATTTCAGTAGTGAACATAAGGCCATTAACGATTGGGAGGTGGCTGAACTGTAGATTAGCAAATGAATATCTGCGCCCTTTTTATCGCACCTTCCTCCTGAAAAACACAAACCCATTCTTCCTCCCTACCTCCTCCAGCGTTTCCATCTCCTCCAGCGGCTTGGCCTTGTGCACTTTGGTGGAAATGTAGGCCGGCTTATCCAGCGGGTCGAAGAAGAGGCGGTTCATGCAGGCCGTGTCCTTGAAGCAGGCCTCGCCCGGGCCCTGGGGGCGGCCGTAGAAGAGGTGGGCGTAGGTCTTGTAGCCGAATGCCGCCAGGTGGCAGTCCTCCTCCGCTTTTTCAGCGAAGAACTCGATGGCGGCGCGCTGGGAGTAGGCCTCGATGCGCCCGATGAAAAAGCCGAGGGTGAGCATGACGAAGACAGCCGTGCCCCCGAAGAGGACGGCAAAAGAGCGGGCCTTGCTCACCTGCCGGTAGGTGATGAAAAAGTAGCCCAGCAGCCCCAGCAGGAACAGGCCGGGGATGGCCTCCAGGCCCGTCCAGCGCACATCGGCCTCCAGGTTGCCTTGCGCGAAGGGGTCGTTGAAGAGGGGCTTGAGGGCCTCGGCGTTCATACCGATGAAAGGCAGCGCTACCGTAGCGAAGATGAACAAACCGCCTACGAACCACAGCCCGAAGGATATCCACCGGCTGAGGCGCACCTGCCCGTCGAGCATCTTGTCGATGGTGTGGGCGGCCAGGTAGGTGAGTGGGAAGTAGCACATAGAGGAATAGTGCACGATCTTCGACTGCACGATGGTGAACAGGATGAGCACTACCCAGAAGAGGTACTTCATCCAGCGCCGGAAGTCGTTCTGGTAGGGCAAGGGGTCTTCCGGCATCCGAAAGAAGGAGCGGATGGCGAAGATGGAAGCCGGAAAGCAACCCACCAGCAGCACCACAAAATGATAGCCCGGAAAGCCGGCGTGCCCCGCATCCGGCGTGCTGAACAGGCGGTACTGGTATTTATTGAACTCGTAGATGAATTTCGGCCCATTCTGCAGGGTCTCCACCCCGTACCAGATCAGGCTGACGATGGTGGCCGAGAGGGTAAAGAACAGAAACTGCGGCACATTCACATAAAAGCGGAAGCGCTGGTACACCCAGTACACGCCCATGGTGAGCACGGCGACCAGATAGGCCACCTGCCCCTTGGTGAGGATGCCCATGCCGATCCAGAAGCCGCCCAGGAAGAGATACCACCACATTCTTTTATCCAGTACGATGTTGCTGTACTGATTCTTTTTCCAGTGAAAGAGGATGAAATAGTACAGCCCGAGAAAGATGAACAGGTTGAACCAGGGGTCGATGATGCCGGACTTGAAGTACAGGAAGGGCAGAATGCTGCCGAAGTAGGCCCCCGCCCAGAGAATGCCGAAGCGCGTATCCTTCAGCCGCTGCCCCATGCGGAACAACAATGGCAGGGTGATGATGCCACAGACGGCATTCGGGAAGCGGGCGGCAAAGTCGCCGATGCCGAAAATGGCCATTGCCCCGGCCTGCAGCCAGAAGAAGAAGGGTGGCTTCTGAAAGAACGGCTCGAAATTGACGTGCACCCGCGTGAAGTCCTTCAGGATCAGCATCTCCCGGCTGATCTCCGCAAAGTTGACCTCGTCCCAGTCGAAGAGGTGCACCCCTCCCAGGAAGGGGATGAAGAATAAGGCGCCCAAGAGGGCGAAGCCCAGGCTGTATTTGTTGGTGTCTTGCATCATTTTTTAGGTTTAAGAACCTATCAGAAGGAGGCCAGAAGGAAGGCACTGCCCTGAGCTTGCCGAAGGGTTCTCAAACCTCGTCCCCCAGTCTCCCCCTCTCCCTCTCTCCCCCTCGTCCCCCAGTCTCCCCCTCTCCCCCTCTCCCTCTCTATTTTTTGCGGTTGAACCAATTCAGCACCTTACTCACAAAATCGTCATTGATCCCCAGCGCCCCTTTGATCTTCGTATACACATTCACCGCCTGCTTGTCCAGCCAGATGAAGAGCGCCTTTATGCCGTCGGTGGGGCGGGCGCGGTAGTTGGTGGCTCTGGCTCTGGGCGCCTTCTCCTCTTCGGTGAAATAGTAGAGCGCGATGGATTTGCGCGTCATGTCCTCCGGGCACTGAATGGGGTCGGGCAGGCCGTGGAAGGAATCCTCGTCGGTATTGAAGATGGCGCAGCGGTTGAACACGGGGCTGATCTTCTGCACGCACTCCTTCATGTCGCGCGACC
>JAGFJE010000337.1 GCA_024103175.1 Phaeodactylibacter sp. | reverse complement strand
CCGACGTCGAAGGCGGAAATCGGAAGGCGGAAGGCGGAAAAGAAGGCGTTGAGCGCCCATTCTGGCCCAAATTCCGACTTCCGACTTCCCACTTCCGACTTAAAATGGCTGCACGTCCAAAGTCCAGGATAGTTACTAAACTGTTATTAATGACGGGTGAAATGCGGAGAAGTTGCAGCAAGGTTATGGGGCGCTACTGTCCTCATACCTGGAAGTGCTCAGGGCAGGCCTTGGCAGGGTGAATTTCATCAGTGGCGGTCCAGGAAGCAGGAGCGAAGGGAGGCGTTACCGGACACGTTTTTCCAACCGGAACCTCCATGGAGGAAAACCTGTCCGGTAAAATTCAACCTCACCTGCGGCTGAACACGATCTTCCCTTCCGGGCCGGCACGCCCCTCGCATTCGTCGCTCACGCGGGCCATCGTCATGCTCTCGTCGGTGACTTCAAAGGTATAGATGCCTTTGCCGTTGCAGTCGGAGCCTTCTACATCCTCAATAACCATCTGGTTGCCTTTGGCGACGTATTTCCCGGTGATTTCCACCGACCCGTCTCCGCCGAAGTCGAGCCAATAGAGGTTGTCCGCTTTGATGGTAACGTGGAGGGGCATCATGGCGCCTTCTTTTTCCCTGTCGGGCACCATGGTTTTCCATTCGCCTACCGGGCTGTCCTGGGCGGACAGGTTAGCGGACAGGCAGAAAAGTAAGAATGGTAAGTACTTCATTGGTAATGATTTTAGGTGAAAGAATTAGCGTGGGGCCTGCTCCTTGAAATTGGTTTTTCAGGCTGAAAATACAAGCTGCCGCCCGCTTTCCGGAACAGCCTGGAAAACGAGCGGCGGCTTTCTGTAAAGGGCAATTCTCCAATCACAACGGCTTCACCGGGATGCAGATGTCCACGATGTGCTTCCCTTCCGGATGCTGTTTGGGGTCATTGTGATAGAGCTCAAAGCAGGGGCTGTCGGCCGGCTGGTAGCCGCTGTCGGGGAGCCACTGGCCATAGACGGCGTCCCAGGCTTCCTGGTACTCATCGGAGAGGAGTTCAAAGCGCGCGACAGCATACTTCCCGGCGGGCAGGGCCATCTTACCGACCTCCCCTTCCACCTCCGTATCTTCGGGAACGGTGATGCCCACCGTCAGGCGGAGTTTTTCATCATCTGTAACGTCGGGGTTGTCGTGGTAGACGGACAGCATCATGGTTTTGGGAAACTGCAACAGGCCCCGCGGGCCGGCCCACTTCATGACCTTTCCGAATAACTCTTCAAAAAGTTTTTCATTGCCCTGATAAGGCCCGACGTGGCGCACGTAGGCAACATGCATTTCCGGAAATTCCCGGACTTCCACCTTTGCTTTGATCTTGTTGCTGATCATGATCTTCCATTTTTGGTTATTGAATTCATCAGCAATGTAATAGGTGGAGGACTCTGCTGCTTTACCAGGCTTGCCGTCCGTTTTGCCGATCTTGCTTTTTGATTTGCGCTCCTTGCGGTAAGCGGCGCCGCCTCCGGACCGCCATTGGCTGGCCGACATTCCAAAGGCCTCCCGGAAGGAGCGGGCGAAGGTGGCCGGGCCGGAGAACCCGCAGTCGAGCGCTATTTCCGTAATGCTTCGTTTGGGTTGGGCGACCAGCAACATGGCTGCCTTTTCCACCCGTATCCGCTGAATGAACTGGTTGAGCGGTTCGCCCACCATGGCCCGAAAAATGCGGTGGAAGTGGAACGGGGAAAAGTTGGCCAGCCCGGCCAGGCGTTCCAGGGTGAGCTCCCCGTCCAGATTGTACTCGATGTAGTCCAGTACGGTGTTGATCCGCGACTGGTACTCCTCCCGGAGGTATTTATCCTTACTCATTGCAAAGAGGATTAACGCAGCAGGTTGACCTCCCCGCTGGCCGTCTTCTCCCGCCCGTTTTCCCGGATGGTGACGACGTAGGCATACACCCCTGCCGGGGCAGGGCGCCCGTTGATACGGCCATCCCACCCGGCCTCGGGGTCTTCCGTCTGGTAGGCCAGGTTGCCCCAGCGGCCGTAGATTTCCAGGCGGAACCCTTCGATCGGGCAGGCGAAGTAGGCCCGGAAGCGGTCGTTGCGCCCGTCGTCATTGGGAGAAAAGGCATTGGGGATATATGGATTGCAGATGTAACTGATTGCTATGTCATAACTGGAAGAACAACCTTTGCTGTCCACCACTGTCAGCTGCACCAGCCCGGGGAATTTTCCGGGCAGCAATTCCGGGGCGGGGCAGTCCGGGCAGCTAAGGGCATCGGCCGGCGACCACTGGACCTGAAGATCAGGCGCCAGGCCGTAATCAAAGGCAAAGGGTTCGCCCAGGGTGACCTCTTCCACACTATCCACCCCCACTTTGGGCAAGGGGTTGGCCGCCACCCGGATGACCACGACGGAATCGCAGTTGCCGGCGGTGGGAAAGCTCAGGGCCGTCGTAGTGCCCGCCTCATAGCTCTTGCCGTCGAAAACCAACTGCTCGCCCTCGCAGCGTTCAAAGTCCAGCAGGCTGGTGTCCTGCGGTTCGAAGAACAGGCCGATCGTGACGGTGGAGTCACAGCCCCAGCGGTTGGCCAGTATCTCCTGGCCGGAAGGGTTGTTCTCGTTGTACACCACCCCGCCGACGTTCAGGCTGAACCCATCGCCCCGGCATCCGGAAACGCGCACGGTGTCATAAGACAGAGGCGCATAGAAGAGGCTGACCCGGACCACCGAGTCGCAACCCTGTTCTGTCAGCAGCACTTCCTCGCCCACCGGGTTATTCACATCATAGGTGTTGCCGTTGAGGGTGATGCTGTACACATCCCCCTCGCAGAGCGGAGGAGAAAAAAGAACGGTATCCACCTCCATCACCCGCACCTCCGTTTCAATAAGGGAATCACAGCCATTGGCGGCTACGAGCGTATCGACGTAACGGCCGGGCAGGCTCACAAAAGCTCCATCCGGCAGGAGGGTGGAATCGCCGGGGCAGAGCATTGCCTGCGCATTGGAGAAGGAAATGCCTTCGGCGATGCGGCACCCCAGGGCGAACAGGTTGCAAGCCAGAATATCATTATTGTTGAATACCCCTCCTCCCACAGTGACCTCGCCGGCCCCATTGCTGCACAGTATGCCGACGTCGGCCAGGATAATGTCGTTGGTCGCGGCGTCGAGCACCACGGTCGGGCGCCCCAGGGCGTCTTTCGCCAGGATCTCGGCGCCGGTAGAAGGGGTACGGGTAAAAACACCCTGAAAGGCGCCGCCCTGCTGGAAGCTGGCCAGGGCGCCGAAGGCGCCGTCAAAGATCGAAAGGGACACTTCGCCGGCGGGCCGGTTGGGGTTGATGTTCTCATTTTCGGTGATGTACCCCCAGGGGTTGGCCTCCGCCTGGGTGACGATCACCAGGTTGCTCTCGCAAAGGGCAGACCACTCCCGGATGGTTTCCAGCGTAGCGTCCGGAACAGTGGAGATGGACAAGTCCAGCTCGCCGGAAGGCAAGCCCACCGGAAACTGCCCGATGAAGACGATATCACAATCACAGGAATCCAGAGTCTCCACCCCGGTGATGGGAGGCAGCCTTTTGAGCGCCACCTCACAGCCGGCAATGCCGCCGGGGCCGAAATTCTGGCTGCTCTGCAGCTTGGCCACCAGCCCCGATTCCATAAAAATGCCGTCGAAGGAATACTCGCAGTTTAAAAAGGTGCTGCCCGAATGACAATAGTCTTCAATGGAGAGGTAGCAGATGTCGATGGCTTCATCCTGTTCGCAACCGCAGGGCGCCTGGCCCAAAGCGGGGAGGGCGGCCCATAGTACGGCCAGCAGGACAGCCGGGAAAAGGAGGCCTTGCTTTCTATCTTCAACGGCAAAACGAGAGCGGTAACCAGGGGCCATAACTTTGGTTTGATCGGGCAAGCCAGTTCGCTTTCTACCCAGGTTAAAGACAGCCGGGAAAAGATAGAGGTATTTCCCCTGAAATGTGCATTCACAGCCTGGTAATTTTGTCTTGTACCCTGCCTTTTAACAACCACTGCCGCTTCGGCGTCCGTTCTGTTTTTCTTTACTTTCGCCAGGGGGAACCAGGCGCGCCGGCAAAGGCGCCAAGCCATACCAATAGCCTGTTGAAAACGAAATGATCGAGGGGGATTATGAATATCAAGCCGGATTTCAGATATTGGGGAGTATTTTTGCCGAAGCCTCCAAAAAAGCCAGCCCACTTCCGGGGCGACAACTCATTTTGCAACCAAAAGTATGTCATCAATTATAAACAAATCGAAAAATGACCGTACTTCACGCAATCGATTGGGTAATCATCCTTGCCTATTTCTCCGTCATCCTGGGCATCGCCTGGTGGGTGATCAAACAGAAGCAGGACACTTCCGATGAATACTTCCTGGCCGGCCGCAACCTGGGCTGGTTTGTCGTCGGCGCTTCCATCTTCGCTTCCAACATCGGTTCGGAGCACCTGGTGGGCCTGGCCGGCTCGGGCGCCACCGACGGGGTGGCCATGGCGCATTACGAGCTGCACGCCTGGTGCCTGCTGGTGCTGGGGTGGGTCATGGCGCCCTT
>JAGFJE010000308.1 GCA_024103175.1 Phaeodactylibacter sp. | reverse complement strand
TAATGGGTTTATCGTCTTCGACGCCAAAAAATTTTGGCGAACCGAGTCAGCATTAGCTTTTCGTCTCCGATCCTGGACAAACGTCATTGCAGCTACGCAATCCGTTATATTCAGGATTTTTAATATCGGGTGTCTGTAATTGGCCATTCTATTTTCCTCTCCTCAGCGGCGGTATCCTTTCTCCTTCTTCCGAGCACTGTATCAGCGTCTCCAGCCTCCGCAGGCGCGTCTCCTCCCGCCTGGCGCTCATCACGTACCAGACGGAAGGCTTTTTCACGGAGGGCGGCAGGGCCTGAAAGAAATCCCACGCCTTTCGGTTGGCCCTGATCTTTTCCGCGTAATGCTCCGGCAGTTCCAGTGTGCCCTGCTCGTAGGAATATCTTTCCGAACGCTTTTCGGCCCGCCGTTCGTATGCGGCCTGCCCCTGGGGCTGTATCCTGCCCTCTTTTTTCAGTTCTTTGAACCGCCTGATATTGACTGCGCTCCAGGTGCTGGTTGGGCGGCGGGGCGTGAAGCGGATCTTGTAGCTTTCCTCATCGACGGACTTGCGCAGGCCGTCGATCCAGCCGAAACAGAGGGCCTCGTCGACCGACTCCGGCCAGGTGATGCTGGGTTTTTTGGTGGCCTTTTTGTAATAGCCCACCCATAATTCTTCCTGCTTATCGTGGTGCTCTTCCAGCCAGGCGCGGAAATCGGAGGGTGAGGGAAAGAATTTGGGTTCCATAGTGCTCTGTTTTTATGCAGCATCTCCGACAAACCTGCCGGCCGCTGGCACAGCAGGCGGGCGCTGCCGGGTTATGGCTAAACAGGATCACTCCGGAAACCCGGCAGGTTGGGACGTCCAAAAAGAAAAGCGTCTCCGAAGTGTTAAATTTCAGCGGCAAGCTATTCTACCTGCTTCCTGGTAATATAAAAATTTCTGTCCGGCTCAAAAGACTTTATGGCTTTGCTTGCCTTCCATTCTTTCCATTCGTTGCTCGCCGGCAGCAGCCACTGCTCCTCCTCGTTGATGAGCACCCTCACCGGCATGTCGAAGCCGGGTACGCAATTGGCCCAGCGGTAGCTCAGTTTTTTGCCCTGGATCCGGTATTCCAGCCGGGGGATCATGACCGTGCGCAGGTACTGATCGAAAAAAGAGGAGAGATCGCGGGCGGTATAGGCGCTGAGGTAGGCCTCCACCTGTTGGGAGCTAACGGTTTGGTGGTAAAATTCCCGGTTGAGCCCACGCAGGATGCCGCGCCATTTTTCATCGTCATAGACGATCTGCCGCAGGGTGTGCAGCATATTGGCGCCTTTGTAGTACATATCGCCGGAACCCCTGTGGTTCACATCATAAACCCCGATGATGGGGCGGTCGTTGCGAATGTTGGCGCGGGTGCCGATGACGTAGTCGGCGCCGGCCTCCTTCCCGTAGTGGTAATCCAGGAACAGGTTTTCCGAATAAGCCGTAAAGCCTTCGTGGACCCACATGTCGGCAATGTCCTCGTAGGTGATGCTGTTGGCGAACCACTCGTGGCCGGCTTCGTGGATGATGATGAAGTCGAACTTCAGCCCCCAGCCCGAGCCGCTCAGGTCGAAGCCGCGGTAGCCGTTGAGGTAGCCGTTGCCGTAAGTGACCGAGCTTTGGTGCTCCATACCCAGGTAGGGCACTTCCACCAGCTTGAAGCCGTCTTCGTAAAAAGGATAGGGGCCGAACCAGTGCTCAAAGGCTTCCATCATGCGGGGCACGTCCTGAAACTGTTTTTTGGCCTTTTCCAGGTTGTAAGGCAACACGTAGTAGTCGCAGTCCAGCGCCCCTTTTTCGCCCTGGTACTGCTCGGAGAAATGCACATAATCCGCGATGTTGACGTTCACCCCGTAGTTGTTGATGGGGTTGCTGACGAACCAGTGGAAGGTTTTAGTGCCGTCGCCGTTGTCGTCCACCCTGCGCAGGCGGCCGTTGGAGACATCCATGAGGCCGGCGGGCACGCGAACGCTGATGAGCATGCTGTCGGGCTCGTCGTACATGTGGTCTTTACAGGGCCACCAGAGGCTGGCGCCGTCGCCCTGGCAGGAGGTGGCCACAAAGGGCTTGCCGTTGGCGTCGGTTTCCCAGGTCAGGGCGGCGTCCCAGGGCGGGCGGCGGGCGATCTGGGGGCGGCCGCTGTAGTGGACGGTTACTACTTCTACCGTTCCCGGCTTCCGAGGTTCACCCAGGTCGACAAACCAGGCGTTGCCGTCCTGCTGTACAGGCAGGCTGGCGCCGTTTTGCATCACCTTTTCGATCTTCAGGGGCGGCTGCAGGTCTATCTGCATTCGTTGGCCGGGCGCCAGCACCCGGTACTGGATAGTGTTGGAACCGGCAATGGTGCTGTCGGCGGGGTTGACAAATATATCGAGGTGGTAGTACGTCAGGTCCCACCAGGCCCGCTCGGGCGTGACGGAGCCGCGCAGGGTGTCCTGCCGGGTGAAGGCAGGCTGGGCGGCAAGGACGGTGGACAGGACGGCAAAGGCGAAAAGCAAGATCAGGTGAATTTTCATGGCTTGGAGGTTCCTGGTGTATTGGCTTTGGCCAAATTTAAGAATTATCCCGAAAGGCATTGCTATGGTTTTTTCCGGAGTAGAAAATATCCATGTACCTTTGGGCAAGTTCCAATGGCGGCTACCCGTCTAAGGTTGGACACTATAAGCAATAGGTAAGCCCAAGCAGCCTGCCGCGGTTGCGAACAGCGAATACCGAACTGCGAACTCGTCCAGCCCTAGAATGCTAGCCCCAATGGCTTGATACTGTATTAATTTGAACCATGCAATCCAGTTTCTACCGCTCCCTCTGGCAACCCCTCCTCCGCCCCGGCTGGCGGGCCGGCCTCTTCCTGGTGCTCCTCTGGAGCATTCCGCGCTTCTGGCTGGTTTTGTGGGCCAGCCGGACGGGCAACTACCAGTACGTCTCCCTGATATTTCTCAGCATGTGGGCAGCGCCTTTTATCCTGCTGAAACGGGAGGGGCGAAAGGCCATGGGGATGCGGCGGCCCCGGAATTACAGCTGGCTCTTCATTGGCCTGGCTGCCGGCCTGGCGTATTGCGCGCTGATGTTCGCTTTTTCCCACTACGCCTATGGCCTGGCGGAAAGCAACTGGCTGTACTATATTTCCGGCACCTATTCCAACTTGCCGGAAGTGATGGACGGCAAAACCCGCCTCACCTTCTTCCTGATCTTCGCCGGCATTGGCATGACGTTCAGCCCCATTGGGGAGGAGCTTTTCTACCGGGGGCTCGTCCATGAGAACTTCCGGAGCAGCTTCGGCCAGCAGGCGGCTTCGGGGCTGGACAGCCTGGCTTTCGCCCTTGTCCACCTGGCCCACTTCGGGCTTGTCTATTCGGCAGGCAGCTGGAAGTTCCTCCCCGGGCCCGCCCTGCTGTGGATGGCTGCCCTTTTCGGGTTATGCCTGCTTTTTTCGCATTTCCGGCAGCGGGCAGGCTCCATTCTGGGAGCCATCCTGGCGCACGCGGGGTTCAACCTGGGGATGAATTTCTTTATTTTTTACCACATTATATAGTCTGTTCATTTTTTCAGGATCTCTCTGGGATTGGTAACCCCTGCCTTGAGCTGTTCTGCGATGCGCAGCGCCCGTTCGATCTTTTTATCTACCGACTTTACGGAATTGACCAGATAGAGCAGCCCCCGCTTGCGCCCGTCGGGCAGGCTGCTAAAGACAGCCGCAGCTTCCGGATCGGTGTGGAACACTTCAGCGAAGGCATCCGGCAATTCGAACTGATACGCTGTAGAGTCTTCCAGAAAGGCAACGCTTAGCGTATCGCCTTTCTTCACGCCCGCCTTTTCACATATGGCCTTTCCGATATTGATGTAAAAACCGCCCTCTTTTTTCGGCATAAGGGCGCAGTGGAATTCGACGCTGTTATTGAGGAGGCAAATGAGGCGGCTGGACCCGAAGCGGGCCTTCAATTGCGCTGCCTCTTCGGCAGGTATACGGATGTAATGCATACCGCCGCCAAATTTTTCGAGAGTGTATTGCATAGTTATTTTTGGTTCTTTTTTTTCCCATGTAACCGCTATCCGCCAGGAACTGGCTGAAATCCCGGATGTGGAGTATATCTCTCGCCTTGCCATTGAGGGAGATAACCAATAACCCGGCCGCTCTCAGGAGGTAAACAACCATTCAGTAGCCTGTTCCCCGCCGGGCTATTGATTTTCCCGCAGCCGCTCCGCTTCTTCCAACGCCCAGCGGTAGATATCGTGATACATCAGGGGATAAGCCTTTTCCAGCGGCATCCACAACAGCGTATGGTCGGCCTCCACTTTCAGGGAGAGGTCCTGATCATAGGGAGATATGAGGAAGAAGTGGCCGACCTTATTGACGAAGCGCCGGCTGCCGGCATCGTAGAAGTACTCGGCGGCCATGCCCAGGAAAGTGTCGATCTCGGCCAGCAGGCCGGCCTCTTCCTGTACTTCGCGGAGCAGGGCCTCTTCTGCCGTCTCACCGGGTTCGATGCCACCGCCGGCCAGGAAGTAGTCGCCATAATCGTTGCGGATGACGCCGGCTTCATTCTTTTCGTTGAAGAAGACGGCGTAGCTGCCGGGGCGGGTGTAGAATGGCGTTTCGGGCGGAATGCTGCCGAGCTGCAGCCGGGGTGTTGATTCCATGCAGGTTGCTTTTTGATACTGATTTAAAAAGGAAGGAAGGCGGGAAAAGTTCCGGAAAGGCGGTTGTTTGCATTTAAAGTCTTTCATTAAGCCGGACACGGGCAAAGCCACTGGCGCCTGCCTGCCCGCCAGGCAAGCCTTGGCGGCCTGGCAGGCAGGGAGTAAATCGGAAGGCTTCCAGGTGCAAGCGGCGGCATAAAGTCGGAAGTCGTACACGAGCGAAGCGACTGACGGAGTAAATCGGAAGTAGGAACATTGTCTCGCCGGGGGCGGCGGAAAGAGGGCGAAAGGGGCTTCCACTCCATCCAGGCAGCACTCCACCGGAAAAATTCCGCCTTCCGCCCCGTCTTCGCCGCACTCAGCCGGGCAAGCCCGTCTTCGTCCCTCAGCCGGGTAAACTTCCGATTTCCGACTTCCGATTTCCCACTTCCGACTTCCGACTTCCAACTTCCGACTTCCGATTTCCGACTTCCGATTTCCCCCTTCCACCTTCCGCCTTTTCCCCAGGTTTGTCCAAAGCCCGAATAGCCTCTACTCCACCGGCATTTCCATATACAGCAAATATCCTTCAAAGCCCTCCTTTTCGTAGAAGGCCTTGGCCGCCTCATTGTCCAGCCAGACGCTGAGCTGCACCCGTTTGGCGCCTTTCTCCCGGCAGAACTCGCGGATGTGGACCATCAGCTGCCGGCCGATGCCCTTATGCTGATGCCCGGCGGCGACGGCCATTTCTTCGACGTGTACGTATTCATAATCGTACGCCAGCATGGTGTGTTCGCCATTGTTCTTTTTGTGGAACAGCAGGGCATAGCCTACCGGCTCATCGTCCAGGTAAGCCACCAGGCCGTAGGCCCCTTCCCTGGCCAGGACGGCTTGGTACCAGGCCACAAATTTATCGTAATCGTAGGGTGCGTACCGATCGGGGTGCTTTTCGTAATGGGGCCCGTGCACGTGGGTGTTCAGGCGGGCGATGACGGCCGGGTTGTTCTCCAGGCGTATATCGACATTTTTTGCTTGTGAAACGGCCTCATCCATGAATTAACATTTTTGGGTTTATCGTCTTCGACGCCAAAAAATTTTGGCGAACCGAATTTGCGTTCGTCTTCGACGCCAAAAAATTTTGGTTCACCCTGTGGAATTTATATTTATTCCACAGGGCGGGCCGAATTTGCGTTTACCAGAGCCTGTACGGGCGGCGGCAGGATCACTGCTGCACAAGGCGCCGCCGGCTGGCCATGATCCCCACAACCGGCAGCCCCAGCAACACCCGCAGCCCCATATAGATCAGCGGCAAAGACCACATCACGATCTCAAAGAACAACCCCTTACCCATATACTCGCCTCCATCGGGCGGAACGGGCGGGCCGGGCAGGCCCCAGACGCCATATTCTACTCCACAGCCCGCCAGGTAAAGGGCAAGAATGAGGGCGTTCACTCCCTGAGATCCCCAATCATACAGGCGGTGGACGGCGAAGGCCAGGCAGGCGGTGTAAAAGCTGACCTGTACGTGCATGCTGTAGGGGAAGTCCGCCAGGTTGGGCGCCGCCAGGAATGCCGCCAGTAACAGATTACCCACAATAGTGGCCCAAAACAGGTTGCGGCTGTCGTCAAAGCGGTATTCGGCCGGGGATTTTCCGGTTCTCATGGGCTCAGATGTTTTGGAAGCATTCCATTATGTTTTGTATCTTATTTCCGAATGGCGCCGGGCTGCATCTTCAGGAATTGCCGAAAGCAAAATAGAAAAACGATGCAAAAAACTTCAGGATTATTCACGCTTTTCCCGGCCCTTATCCTGGTTTTCCTTTCCTTCAGATGTTCCTCCGGCCAGGGGCAGGGCGATCCGCAGGAAAAACCCGGACATCAAAATACACAGTCTATGCCTACTGACTCCACCCTCCTCACCCTCTTCCTCTGCGGCGACGTCATGACGGGCAGAGGCATCGACCAGGCTCTCCCCCACTCCGTCGATCCAATCCTGTATGAATCGTACATCAAGGACGCCAGGGCTTACCTCCAGCTCGCCGAAGAACAGAACGACCCCATTCCCTCACCTATTTCCTTCGACTACATCTGGGGAGACGCCCTCAAAGAGCTGGAAAAGCGGCAGCCGGCCCTGCGGATCATCAACCTGGAAACCGCCGCCACCGGCAGCGGGCACTACTGGCCGGGCAAGGCCGTGCACTACCGCATGCACCCCCAAAACGCCGCCTGCCTGGCGGCCGCCGGGATCGACGGCTGCGCCCTGGGCAACAACCACGTCCTCGACTGGGGATATAAAGGGCTGACGGAAACCCTGGAAACGCTCGACAGCCTGGGCATCAAAACGGCGGGCGCCGGACAGGACGCAGCGGCCGCCGCCCGCCCCGCCGCCTGGAAGCTGAAGGATAGCAGCCGGGTGCTCCTGATATCGATGGCCTCCCGCTATAGCGGCGTGCCGGGTACCTGGGCCGCCAAAGAGGCAAAACCGGGCGTCCACTTCCTGGATGATCTCTCCGGCCAGAGTATCCGGGAGATCAAAGCCCAGATCGATTCCCTGAAGGGGCCGAATGACGTGGTGATCTTCTCCATCCACTGGGGCGGCAACTGGGGCTATGAGATCCCGCCCGCGCACCGGGAGTTTGCCCACCGCCTCATCGACGAGGCGGGCGTGGGCCTCATCCACGGCCATTCCTCCCACCATTTCAAAGGCATCGAAGTGTACAACGGCAGGCTTATCCTCTACGGCTGCGGAGATTTTATCAACGACTACGAAGGCATCGGCGGCCACGAAGAATACCGGGGAGAGCTGGCGCTGATGTATTTCCCAACCGTCAACCCGGCCGACGGCCGCCTCGCCCGCCTGGAAATGGTTCCCATGATCATCCGTAACTTCCGGCTGAACCGCGCCAGCCGGGAAGACGCCCGGTGGATCGAGGAAAGGCTGAACCGCGAGGGGGCGGAGCTGGGCACAAGGGCCAGGCTGACGGAAGAGGGGGTGCTGCAGCTGGAGTGGTGAGAGCTATGGCTTTATTTGCTCATACCAGGCCTCCAGTTCTTCCCTGCCCGCATCATCCAGCAGTTCATCTTTTTCGATCAGATCCCTGTAGGCGGCCAGTTCCTGTTCCATCCCTGCGGCATTGCCCATTTTTTTGTAGGTATCGGCAAGAAGAAGCCGCAGTGACGGCTCCTTTGGCAGGTATCCGATTCCATAATTGAGGAACTGGGCCGCCACCTCGTAGTTTTGCTGGTTGAAATAATGGCTGACGATGGAATAGGTAGAAAGGATATCCGGGGTGGCCGGGTAAGAGGCGGAGGCCAGGTCCTCTTGGAAGGCCGCCAGCGCCTGATCGGCCGGCACGGAGTCCAGCTTGACATGCAGCCAGTCGTTCAGGATGCGGGGGTAATCGGAAAAGGCGTCGGAAAGGGCCAAGAACAAGGCCTGGGAATAGTTGGTGATGTGGTTGGCGTGCTCATTCAACAGGTATCGCCAGTAGAAGCCTTCCCGGGGGCCCATCGCTTCCAGGCGGGCGCTCATGGCGTCGAAGTCCTCCTTATAGGTCGTTTCCTCCCGGCTGATGCCGGCGGACATGTAGTATTTAAAGGGATACTTCCGCTCCGGCAGCCCTTCGAATTCAAAGTTCTCAAAAGCCTGGCTCACCGGCCCGCCGTCGTCGTAAAACCCACTGAGGGAAAGGGCAACGTCGAACTCCCCGGTGCGCTTTGCCGTCAGGTAGTTGGCCAGGTAACCGGTGCGGGAATGGCCGGCGATCACCTTATAGGCAATGCCCGGATAGTTGTCTTCCAGGTAAGGAATGAGCTCTTCGAAGAGGAACTTTTCCGTTTTTTCTATTCCGCTCAACGATTCCCCCTCCCGCTTCCGGAGAGAGGTCAGGTAGTAGCGCTCCTCATTGTCGAAGGGGATACCCACGACGATGCAGTCGGGCAGTTGCCCGCCTACTCCGGAGAGGAAATCGATGGTGTGTACATTGTAGGCGTAGGTTTGCGCATTCTGCTTGTCCATGAGCACGATCAGGGGAAAGCTGGCTTGGGGGCTGCTGTAGTAATACCCCTCCGGAATGTGGACCCCGATGTCGATGGTGTCCCCGATGTAGTTCGAATAGAACGGTATGGATTCGGTGCGGGCCCAGTTGCCGGTTTGAGCGGCGAGGGCCAGTGTGGCCAGGGCAAAGATCAGGGAAAGCGTAATCCTTTTCATTTTTTAAGTATAGAGGTTAGCAATAGGATATTCCTTCCTCAAGGTTTTTCAACTTGAGGAAAATGATTGAGTTTGCTTTCGTGTCGGAGGTGACAGAGGGCGCGAAACCGGGCATGAAGATAGCCCTTTTTGGAAAATTCTCACAACATACTGACGCTCATAACTGCGCCGGGGCCGAAGCGGGATCAATAACCACTGCAAGGCTCTATTCCTTGGGGGCCGCATGATCATAGCTCAGCACCCTGGCCAGCCTCCATTCCCCTTCCTCCAGCAGCCACAGGTGCGTGAACTTTGCCGTAGACGTCAGCACCTCCTCCTTGTCCGGATATTTGGCGTAGAAGCGGTGCTCGCCGGTTTGAAGGGCGCCGTAGAGTTGGCCGTTGTCCTTCATGGGAAATACCCGGAGGCTGCCGGGTACCAGTTCGCGGCGGGCTTTGTAGGGCAGCTTACACAGGCCGTTCTCCGTCCCGGCGATAAAATCGGCCTTTGAGGTGGTGACGCCCGACTGGTCGTGGTAGAACTCCATGTCCTCGCTCACCAGGGCCTGCAACCGGCTGATGTCGCAGGTGTTAAAACTGGCGTTGAAGAGAAGGCTGTCCTTGACGCGGAGGGTTTGGAACAGTTCGGAATCCTCCTCCGCCTGGGCGAAGAGGAAGCCGGCGAGGAACAGGCAAAAGGACAGGGCAATGGTATTTTTCATGTATCAGATCCCATTTTCTTTGGTGAGGATGATGGGTTCGCCATCCGTCACGATGAGGGTATGCTCGTGCTGGGCGACGAAGCCGCCGCCTTCGGCGATCATCGTCCAGCCGTCGGAAGTTTCGCAGGCGTATTTCCCTCCGGTGGAAATAAAGGTTTCCAGGGCGATGACGGAATTCTTCCGGAAGCGGCCCCGGTTGAGGCGGTCCCGAAAGCAGGGGATCTCCTTCGGGCTTTCGTGCAGGCGGCGGCCGATGCCGTGCCCGCAGAGGTTCCTGATCACCCGGAAGCCCCGTTTGCGGGCCTCCATTTCGATGAACCCGCCGATGTCGGCGATCCGCACCCCGCTCTTGATCCGGCTGATGGCAAGGTGGAGGATCTCCCGGGAGGCTTCTACCAGGGGGGACAGTTGCTGAAGGTCTTCCCCCAGGATAAAGGAGCAGCCGTTGTCGCCGTAAAAGCCATTCCTTTCGGCGGAGACGTCTATGTTGACCAGGCCGCCCTCCTGCAGGATCTTTTCGGCGCTGGGAATGCCGTGGCAGATTTCCTCATTTACACTGATGCAGGTATACCCGGGGAAGTTGTAGTCTTTCTTTGGCGCAGGACTGGCCCCGAAGGACTGCAGCAGCTGATAGCCGTATTCGTCCAGCTCCTGAGTGGACATGCCGGGGCGGGCGTAATCCCGCATCTTGCTCAGCGTGATGGCCACGGCGCGGGCGGCTTCCTGGAGGCCATGGAGGTCGCTTTGGGTTTCTACGGACATTTTCTTTTTTTATTATTGAAGCCCTGGTGCATCAACCGGCTCAGAATTTTTCTGATAACCAAAAGTAATACAAATGAGCACCATCTCCATTCCTGGTGGAAGAGAAATAGCCCCGGTATGGCCCGGTACGCACAATTCCATACTCGTCATGTTCACTGTTCAGCGCTTCAAGGGGTTGGGGGGCTGACCAATACGCTCCCTCTTTCGCGCTGAAATAAAGCTCCGGGGCCCTTCCCTCCGCTGGACTACCCTTCGAGAAAACCAGTTTATCGTCTCCTGCGAAGCAGGGGAACAATTCCATGTCTTCCGTATTCAACTCCCTTAATTCCCGTTCAAATACCCATCTGTAGTTCATCTTTTTCCGCGTATATACATACAGGCCGGCATTGCCATCCCTGATGGAACTCAGGATCATCGTTGTACCGTCATCCGACACGGCGGGATGTGCAATATTTTCTCCCTCCTGGTAAAGATCGAGCCGCTTTATATCTCTTACTGTCCGGCCCTCTATTTTTCCCACGTAAATGCATAGCCTTAAGGTAGATCCCTCCAGTACACTTCCTGTAAAGAAAAATTCCTTTGTTTTCTCGCAATAACTAGCCGGCCCTACCTGGCCTGAGTATCCTTCCAGCTCGATCGCCTCCGGTTCCGAGAGTTCCTCTTCATTCACGATCCTGCTGAAATAAAAGTGGTTTTTGTCCAAAAGCCCGCCGTCTTTGTCTTCCGAAACGTAGATGATCCCATCTTCAAACAATATCGGAGAATAATCCTCATAGCCCTTATTCGAAGTAGTGACGATCCGAATATCCGCGAATCGTTCCTCCACCTGAGCGGACAAAAGGCACTGGGAGAACAGGCAGAGCAAAAGCGTTAGATAATGTTTCATGATTAGAGCAATATACCGTTTTAACATATCTTTAAAAGAAAAAAATGTAACGTATCCCATATTCGTTGCATTATGATATTGTAAAGGCTGCATCAAACCAATTTTTTGGTTTTGATAAGCCGAATGAACTTGATGGAATTTTGTTCCGGGTTGTATTGCCCGGGCCTCCGCAAGCTCTTTATTTTTTCACCTCAAAACTTTTGGTTATGGATACCAGGTCATTTGAGAACGGGTATTGTCGCCATGCCAAGGCCCCTCCTGAACTTTTCCGGAGTGCGGAAAAATGGCGAAGCCCCAACCAATCAATCCAACGACGGGAAGGCTTGCCATCCAACCGTCTAGCTCAGGACGAAAAACAGGAGTAGGATGGTAAGTTTTCTTGTTTACGCTTCATCAGGGACCAACTGTAATGAACGTCCGAACTCTTCCGCCATCTTACTTCCCCGCTCCGATAACTTCCAGTAAGCCGCTCTTCCTTCTTTGCGTTTTTCCACCCAGCCGCTTTTTTCCATTTCCTGTAACGCCTGTACGACGTACTTCCTGCTTTTGATCTGCGCAACCCGCTGGATTCCGGTAATGGCCATTCCTTCCGGCGCTTCCCTGAGGGCCAGCGCCACGGCCACCCGGGCCAGGGAGGCGCGATAGGCCGTTTTAATATCCCCTTCACTTCCGGAAGCTGCTCCTTCCGGGCTTTCCTCCGGAAGCGGGCTGCCTTTGTGCGCCCGCACAAAATCCAGGATACTGGCCCGCAGCTGGTTCAGGTGCTGCTGCACGGTAGCGTAATCGATGACCCCGTTCATCTGGTCCTTTTTCAACGAATGGAAACGGCCGGATTGCAGCACGATAGCCTGCAGCTTTTCATCGCCGTGAAAATAACGGGACAGGAGGGCGATGGCCGCTTCGACCTCATCTTTGGCGACCAGGTTATTGATCTGTAATTCCAGCTCGTGGTAGGTCATTCTATAACAAGTCTATTGGTTAGCGATTTTTATCCGCATCATAGTGGCTATTGACCGGGCCCGCGTTTTGGCGTTGTGAGCAACCTCCCCGGAAAAATGCTCGTCTACCGTTTCTTCGAAGAGGGCCAGCCAGCGTTCGAAGTGTTCCGGCAGGAGGGGCTCTTTTTCGTTGAGCTGGAGGTGAATCGCCATGGCATTCCTGCGGTAGGTAGGCTGGTGAAACAAAACCGACTCCCAGAAGTCGAACATGATGGGAAAATGAGCCTCCCAGTCAATATCCACCACTTCGGTGAAGAAATGGCCCACCACTTCATCGGCAGTGATCTTGGCGTAAAAGGCCCGGATGAGCTTTTCGATATCCGGGCGGCCCTGTATATCTCTTTCCGGCATATTCACTCCGTTTTTCACAATATAGGGCTAAATACTTTGGCCGCCCCCTCCTTCAGTCGGTCCGTCCACGGCCGTTCGGCGTAAGAGGCCGGGTCGAGTTGGGCGCTGACCCAGCATTCCCGCTGGAAGAGGGACTTCAGCTGGTGCGCAATGCCGGAGTCGTAGATTACGGCGTTGACCTCGAAGTTCTGCTCGAAGCTGCGGATATCCAGGTTGGCGGTGCCGATGGAGGCCACCGAGTCGTCGGCCACGATGGTCTTGCTGTGCAGGAAGCCGTGGGGGTAGAGGAAGATCTGCACGCCGGCGTCGAGCAGAGACTGGAAATAGGAGCGGATGCCCCATTTGACCACCGGGTTGTCGGACCGCGCCGGTGTGAGGATACGCACGTCCACCCCACCCAGGGCGGCCGACTGCAGCGCTTCCAGCAGGGGCTCGCCGGGGATGATATAGGGGTTGGTGATGTAAACGTATTCCCGCGCGTGATTGATAAGGGAGAAATAATGCTGCCGCAGGGCGGGAAAGTCCGAATCCGGCCCGCCGCTGACGAGCTGAACGGTGGATTGGCCGCGCTGCGCCTGCCGGGAGGTATAAGCCTGGTTGAGCAGGTCCTCCTTCCCACTGACGAAGTGCCAGTCGACGGCAAAGACGGCCAGCAGGTTGTTGACCACCGGCCCCTGCAGGTGGAGGTGCATATCGTGCCACATGCCCAGCCGGTCGCCCCGGATGTACTTGTCCGCTACATTGATGCCCCCGGTGAAGCCCTCCTCTCCGTCAATGACGATGATCTTGCGGTGGTTGCGGTAGTTGAGCGTAGTAGTCAGCCAGCCAAAGCGCAGCGGCATAAAGGGATAAGCTTTCACCCCCGCCGCTTCCAGCCGCCGCAGGTATTTGCGGCTCAGCCTGCGGCTGCCCACCCCGTCGTAGATCATGCGGATCTCCACCCCTTCCCGCGCCTTTCGCTCGAATATATCCGCAAACCGGTTGCCCAGTTCTCCCTCTTCGAAGATGTAAAACTGAAAATGGATGAACTGGCGGGCTCGCTCCAGCGCTTCGAACATGGCGGCGTAAGTGGCCGGCCCATCCTTAAGGAGCTTCACCTTATTGCCGGTTTGGGGTAGAAAATTGGAATTCTGTATGATGAGTTTCGACAAATGCCGGTGTTTTTTCACCTCCGGCGGATAGGTAGTGGTCTCTTGTTCAAACTCCCGGTAAAAACGCGACACCCGCTCCTGGTACTCTACCATCTCCCTGGTCTTCCGGCGGCGGTAGAATTTATAGCGGCGGCGGTTGACGCCAAACATAAGATACAACAATATACCTCCGACCGGTATGAGCAGAATGACCAATACCCAGCCAATGGTGCGCGTTGGCCGGAGCCCGGTCAGCAGCAGCAGAAATACCAGGACCAGCACTATGGCCAGGTAGAGGATGGTATAAAACATCGTTATGCGCTTTTGCCAGTTGGTGCAGTGGGCAAAATAGCGCATTTTTTTCACTGCCCAAAGCCCGGGGGCGCAAAGAGGTTTCGGTTATGTGTTTAGCGGCCTGAAGGGCCAAAAGGACTCAGCACGGGGCATTCGCCCCGTGTTGAGGGCGCCAAATCGCAGGATGCGCCCTGAAAGGGCAGAATAATATAAAGGCCCGGCAATTGTGTTGCCCTTTCAGGGCGCCGCCAATAGCCTGCCCCCAATTTCTTTGATATACCAGCCCTACGGGCTGAGCCGAGGCATCGGCCCTCCCGCGCTAAACACATACTGGAAACCTCAAAGGTTTTCCCGGCTTCACCTGTCACCTCTCTGCCAAATCTCATTGCACCGCTCCCGACACTTTTCTATATTCTCCCCAAAACTATTCCGCCATGAAAGCCATGATCCTCCCAAAACTCGGTTCCTTCAAAGACAATCCCCAACCGTTGGAAAGCGCCGATATCCCCAAACCCAGCCCCGGCAAAAAGGAAGCCCTCCTCCGCGTCTTCGTCTGCGGCGTCTGCCATACCGAGCTCGACGAGATCGAGGGGCGCACCCCGCCGCCGGAGCTGCCCGTCGTATTAGGGCACCAGGTGGTGGGCGAGGTAGTAGAACTGGGCGAAGGCTGTGAGCGCCTGCAGAAAGGCCAGCGCGTGGGCGTCGCCTGGATCTACCACGCCTGCGGGGAATGCGAATACTGCACCAGCGGGCAGGAAAACCTGTGCCCCGATTTCCAGGCCACCGGCCGCGACGCCAACGGCGGTTACGCCGAGTACATGACGGTTCCCGAGGATTACGCCTACCCCATTCCCGATACGCTCGAAGATACCGAAGCGGCGCCCCTGCTCTGCGCCGGCGCCATCGGCTACCGCTCGGTGCGCCTGGCCAACCTGGAAGACGGGCAAAACCTGGGCCTTACCGGATTCGGCGGCTCCGGCCACCTGGTGATCAAGATGGTGCGCTACAAATACCCCAACGCCAAAGTGTACGTCTACGCCCGCAACCCGGACGAGCGCGCCTTCGCCCGCGAGCTGGGCGCCGTATGGGCGGGCGACACCACCGACGCCGCCCCCGAAAAGATGCATGCCATCATCGACACCACGCCCGTCTGGAAACCGGTGGTGGAAGCCCTCAAAGAACTCAGGCCGGGCGGCCGCCTGGTCATCAACGCCATCCGCAAGGAATCCTACGACCAGAAATACCTGGAAAAGATCCGGTACGAAGGCCACCTGTGGATGGAGCGGGAGGTCAAAAGCGTAGCCAACGTCACCCGCAAAGATGTGAGCGAGTTCCTGCAGCTGGCCGCCGAGGCAGGCATCAGGCCGGACTATCAGGAGTTTCCGCTGGAGGAGGCGAATACTGCCCTTCACGAACTGAAGAACCAGAAGATACGGGGGGCGAAGGTGCTGCGGGTGGCAGAACATCAGAAAGGATAGAAAAAGGGGATCAGGAAGGTCGCCAGTATCCAGAAGATCAGGTTCAGCGCAGCGCCCACCCGGATGAAATCAGAAAAGCGGTAATTGCCTGCGCTGTAGATCATGGTGTTGGTCTGATAGCCTATCGGCGTCATGAAAGAAGCAGAGCCGGCGAAGGTGATGGCCAGCAGGAGGGGAAGCGGGTCTACCCCCATCGGCCCGGCGATGGAAATAGCGATGGGCGCCAGTAGGGCGGCCGCAGCATTGTTCGACATCACTTCCGTGAGCAGGGAGGTTAGCAGGTACAGGCCGGAAACCAGAGCTACGGGGCCGTAGTTTTCGCCAATGGAGTAGGCCAGAAAGTTGCCCATCTGATCAGCTACTCCACTTCTCTCCATGGCGGTTCCCAGGCTCAGCGCCCCTGCCAGCAGAAAGATCACTTTCCAGTCGATGGCCTCGTAGGCATCCTGCATATTGATGACGCCAAGCACGTTGAGCGCCACTATCCCGCCGATGGCGGCGATCATAATGCTGATGATGTTCATCGAGGCCAGCAGTACCACTGCCGCCAGGGTTATACCTACGATGGCCAGGTTTCGTTTGTCGACCCCATTTATGGCCGTTTCGTTGATAGAAATAAAAGGCGCCTGCCGTTCGGATTCCATCTGCCGGAGCTGATCGTATCCCGTCTGGTTGGTTTGCAGCAGCACCATATCGCCGGCCTGCAGTTTAACGTCCTGGAGATGGTCGTGTTTCAGGCGGCCGCGCTGCCGGATGGCCAGCACATTGGCCGAGTATTTTCCCGAAAAATTGAATTGATTGAACGTCTTTCCCTCCAGGGTGGAGTTGTTGAGCACCACCACCTCGAGCAGTATGATCTGCTTTTCGCTGAAAGAGGTATCCTGAAGGCTATTGGCAACCCGTATTTCCTCCTGCTTAATGACCGACTTGATGTGTTCGATATTTCCCCGCACCAGTAAACGATCCTCCGCCTCTAATACCAAACTCTTTCCGGGCTTGTCGATGAGGCCTTCACCGCGGCGGGCCTGCAGAATGTCTATGTCCAGCCCATCCTCCAGGAGGGCTTCGGCAATGGTCTTTCCCACCATTTCCGAGCCGGGGACAATTTCCACTTCAGTCAGGTATTCGGCCATTTCGTAAGACTGGGAAAAAGGCATCCCCGCTTTGCTGACAGGGATCAGGCGGTGGCCGATCGCCAGCATATACAGGACACCGGCGCCGAAGATAACCAGGCCAAAAGGGGCCATGAGAAAGAGCCCGAAGGGGGACAGGCCGTTCTCCTCGGCGATACCGCTGACCAGCAGGTTGGTCGAAGTGCCGATGAGCGTACAGGCGCCGCCGAAGATAGCGCCGAACGACAGCGGCATGAGATATTTTGAAGGCTGTTCTTTCGCTTTTTGCGCAGCATTGGAAACGATGGGGATCAGAGTCGCCACAACCGGCGTGTTGTTGATGAATGCCGAAATACTGCCAACGGCAACCATCATCACGGTAATAGAACGCTTGTACCCCCGTTCGATCAACTTGCTCAGCTTGGGAGCTATAGTCTCAATGATGCCGGTCCTGATCAGCGCAGCGCTGAGGACGAACATGGCGCCCACCGTCACGGTAGCGTTGTTGGCAAAGCCCTTCACCCCTTCGGCCGGCGTGATCACTCCGGTAACCACCAGGATCACAATGAGAAACAACCCCACCAGGTCGACGGAGAAGTACTCGGTGGCGAACAGGACAATGGCCAGCAGAATAACCGATACTGTGATGATAGCGTCAATCCCCATATAGCCCGAATATACATTTTTTGGGGGATTATTGCCCTTGCCTCTTTACCGGCGGCGGTTCACTTCCTTTCCGCCCACAACTCCTGCGGCCCTTCAACGGGCAGCCAGTTCTCTTCCTCTGCCGGGCCGTTCATCGACAACCGGTCGAAGCATACTTCATGGAAATTATTGTAACGCCCGGTAGCGGCAGTGACGCCCCAGTAGACGACGTCATTCCCCTGGAAGATGGCGTTAACCAGGTCGGCCCGGGCGGCGATCACCTCCTGCTTGTCGATCTCCACCGACAGGCGCTGCGCGGCAGGGTCCCAGCGGATGGCCAACTGGTGGCGCCGGCAGTCCTCGATATTGGGAATGGGCTTGGGGCCGGCCAGGTCGTTGTAGTGGCCTACCATGCCGTTGGCCATGATGGCCACGTGGTCTTCGGCGGGGTCGTTGAGGTGGTAGTTGAGCCAGGTGTCTACCTCGATGCCGATGGAGGGGCGCAGGCCGCCAAAGCCGATGCCCTCCCCCCGGTAGCCGACGGTATTGGCGCGGTTGGTAAAAACGAAGACCATGCCGTCGGCCCCGTCCGTGTCCTTGCAGCCGGCCAGGATGCTGAGCTCGATGGAAAAGGGGGCGCTCAGGCTGATGGGGCGCTTGTACCAGATGGAGCCCGAAGAGTAGTCTTCCTCCTCGGTCAGGCGGAAGCAATCGTCTTCGGTGCGGTAGGTATCCCCGAACATGGTGAAGTCTTCGATGGAGGGGCGCTGGGCAATGGCGCTGACCAGCGCCGAGAACAGGATAAGGGCAAAAAACAGGAAAGGCCGGAAGAAATTTTTCATAGCAATTGGGTGTTTCTTCCCTAAACTAACAACCTGATGGAAAGAAGGTTACAATTTTCTA
>JAGFJE010000275.1 GCA_024103175.1 Phaeodactylibacter sp. | reverse complement strand
AAGGCGGCGGCGCTGGAACTGGGGTACCTGACCGGGGAGCAGTTTGATGCGTGGGTGAGAGCGGAGGAGATGATCTAGGGAAGTCGGAAAGCGGAAAGCGGAAAGCGGAAGTTTACCCGGAAGAGCGTAGCGAAGACGGGGCGGAAGTCCAGGCTTTAGATGGGCTTCCCTCTGTTCATTCCAGGCTTTGCCGTGGCCGCCAGGGCGGAGAGCACACTCGCTTCGAGGTGCAGGACAAGCCTTTGAAGTTTCACAACTCTGAGGTTATTGAAATAGTTTGTAAATTAGGCAAGTGATTTTCAGAGAAGCAAAATCAGAACTGAAGATACGCAGAAAGAGGCCGAATTTACTGATAAAGTAATTGAAGAGTTAAAGTCCTTCCTCGGCACGGACAAAGAAGAAGAATTGAGCAGGCTTCTAAAATCCAAGTGAAAATAATATGCGGAGGAACGAACGAAAAAACCTTTCAGAATTTCCTGTGCCGGGAATTCTGGTTGCCCAGGAAACAACTTCGGCCCTAATTGCTATCGTAGAGAATGCAGACAAAGAGGCAATCAGAGATAATATTTACAAATGACCAGAAAAGCGCTTTTAGGGTTTTCCCTCTTCATGATTGCCTTCACCCTTGTTTTGATTCTTACAGCCTCTCCCTTGCTGGTAAGGCCCATCGTTCCGGGCGCCAGTTTTCCCCTTGGCAACCTGATCACCTGGATAGGGCTTGTCAGCCTTCCATTGGCCATTTATACGGGCATTAAGGAGCTATACCGCCCGAAGACAAAGATACAAAAGGGGTTTCGGGCGGTTATCCTGCTTATTATATTGTTGAATGCCGCCTGGGGTTTCGTCGGTTATTACTTATCGGGGAATTGGGCTTTCAACTTCACCAACGACCCTCAGTCTTCTCTACGATATTGGAATTACATCTATTTCATCGTGCTTTCCTCTTTGGTATTTCTTCTGGCCTTTGGCATATACCGCCTGATCCAATACTTCAGGTGAAATGTTCGGAGGCCGTTCGGCAAACTTAAGAAGGGATCGCCTCCCGGTAAACCGGCACAACCGCTTTATTCTCCATCCTGGCCGGCGCCCGCGGGTCATGCGATGGAAGATAGACGGTTGGGTTGGCCTCCGCGAAGGAGAGAATGGTTTTCAGGGTGCCTGTACTCTGGCTGTTTCCTACGCCATCCGGCTGCAGCTTCAAAAGGTTCTCTTCGGTATACGAAGTATCTCCGGCCAGGAAATAATAAACACCTTCCATTTCCACAATTACCGATATGTGATGGGCCACGTGCCCGGGAGTGCCTACGATCATCACCTTCCCGTCGGAGGTTAAAGGCAAACTTTGAGGAAAACCGTGGTACGGGGCATCGGGCAGGGTGATCAGGTTCGGTTTCAACCAGCCGGGCCAGCGGTGCGGCAGGTAACCGGCCAGTACACCGGTAAATCCGGATGCAGCCTCAAATTCATTTTTTTCAATGATAATCTCCGAATTGGGAAAATGGCGCAGCCCTCCGGCATGATCGGTATGCAAATGGGTCAGGACTACCTTCCGGACATCCCTGTCCGGGTCAATTCCTATTTTCCGCAGCTGTGGCCCGATCTCATCTTCTGGCCTGACGTCAAATTCCGCAGCCAGCAAATAGTAGGGGTGCCATCGGGGAAAATAACCCTTGTTGCCGGTTTTGTGGGTCTCCCCGGTATCCACTACGATGACGCCTTCCGGGTGTTCAATGGCCCAGGCGTATATGGGCAGCCAGTCCGACCAGTTTTTGTCGAACAACACTTTAAGCATCTTTGGAGTGATGCCATCCGCCTTCGTGACCTGATTTCTTCTGATCCGTACTTTTCCGGTTTCAATTCTGTGAATTTTCATGGCCTTGGCAATTTGAATTAATTGTACTATTTTAGTTTTTATAGTACAGTAATTGAAAAAAAATTTACGCGTTCAATATCCCGTTGAGAAAAATTTCCGTAACCTCTTCATAAATATTTTGATTCTCATCGCCCAAAAATGCAATGTATTCGGCCTTAAGCGGCAATTCCGTTAGGTTCAGGTAAACGGCGAGGATCATGTCAATGCTGATATCACTCCTGGCCACTCCTTCCCGGGCCCCGGCCTCAAACAACTGCCTGTAATATTTATTGATCCGTTCACGCCTGCTTTCCTGATAATATTCCCAGATCTCCGGCGTATTGATCTCGAGGTCTTTGAGGAATTCCTCGCTTACGCTTGACAGCAAATTTTTTGTGAACACTGAAATGGAGACCAGTTTACCTTTAAAACTGAGTTTGTCGTCATTCAAGATCTCTTCCAACCTGTTGTTGATCTCCCGGTTAAGCCGATCTACCACGGCCCTGATCAATTCATCTTTTGAAGAAAAGTGGTTGTATACACTGCTCTTGCTCGTTCTGAGTTCCTGAACCAGGCTATCCATAGACACCTTGTAGAAGCCGTGTTTTAAAAACTTCTGCTTGGCGGTATTGATGATCCGTTCTTTCAGGCTGGGCCTCTCCATTTTATACGATTTGTACTATTTTAGTTCTTTTAGTACAATTTTAAGAAAAAAAACAGCCAAATGCAAATTTTATGAAGGGAAACAGCGCTGTAATATCTTCCAAGTTTTGAAAAGCTGCCGCCTTCCGCCCCGTATTCGCTGCCCTCTTCCGGGTAAACTTCCGATTTCCGACTTTTTAACCGGCTGACCAGACGGTCGCATTTCCGACTTCCTCAAAACTCCCGCAACTCATACTCCGAGAGGATCACCTTCCACCGGTTGCTCTCCGTGATGCGCAGCAGAGGCGGGTTGAGTTGTTTTGCCAGCGGGCTGTACTTCGGCAGGCCGAAACTGTAGTACTGGGGGTTGAAGCGAAAAGGCAGCACCTCTACCTGCTCCGTGAGGCTGTCGTGAAGGATGGCATAACGGAGGATAGGCTCGTCGTAAACGAAAGTTTCAACCTCCCGGTTATTGAGGGCTTTCAGGCCGCTTTCCAGGTTGAGATAGGGCCTGGCGTTCACAAAATTATTTCTAAGGAAACTTTCCGACGCCGAGGCGGCAACTGACCCCACATCGAGTTCCCGAAGTTCGCTCAGGCTGCCGACACTTCCCCCTAATTGATTGACAGTCAGTGAAGACGTAATGCTGGCCGTAAACCCGGAAATAATAATGATGGCGGTAAACATCCACACCAGCCCAACAATCCGGCCGCCAGCTGACCTTGGGGATTTATCGCCGTAACCGACCGTCGTCATCGTCACGGCCGACCACCAGATGCCCTCCCACAGGCCGCGCCAGCCGCCGGGGAATTCCTCCGGGTTCCTGTGCCGTTCGAAGAGCCAGGCCACAAAACCGAAGGCGAAGATGACAAGGAACAGCAGCAGGACCGCCTTGAGGAAATTCAGGGAAAAGAACTTGCGAAGGAAGGCCAGCCCGGCGCTCAGCTCACTGGCTTTCGGCGCGGCGACCGCCGAGTTGGAAACGAAAAAGGGCTGTGTAAAGCCGATCCGCTCAATTCGATCACTAGTCACCGTTAATGGATTGATACTCAAATGAATGTTATCGCCTTCCAAACCGGAAAGAACCTCTTCCAGGCTCATTTCCCGATACCGGTAGGCATACCCCAGTTCTTCGGCCAGTTGCTCCCACAACCAGATGCTGATGCCCTGTAATTGCCCCGCCTCATCGCGGTAAATGAACGGAGGAGCCTCCTTAATGCCAACAACCAGGGTATCGGGAAGGGGCGGCTGGGCTACCTCCTGCCCGGAAGCCCTGCAAATGGCCATTACCAGGCTCAATGCTAAAGCGAAATACAGTTTTTTATTTCCCATAAGTTTAATACGCTGAGGTTTGGTCAACTAGATGTAACAGGCTTAAGACGAATTAGTTCCTGTAGAAACTATTTTTCTTTTTACTACCTTTGCCCTTCAGATTTACTAAACCCAATCACATAGTTTATGAAAAGAATATTACGATTATCAGGATTGTTTCTGGCAAGCCTGTTGCTGTTCGGCATCAACCCCGTTCAGGCACAGGATGCCGAGCGCACGATCTCCGGTACTCTCCAGGATAAATCCGGAGAGCCGCTGATCGGCGCCAATGTTTATGTTAAAAGCATGGCGACAGTAGGTACAGTGACCGACTTCAACGGTGAGTTCGAGCTGTCCATCCCGGCGAAGGCCAAAACGCTGGTCTTTTCTTATGTGGGTTACGCCACCAAGGAAGTCGCCATCAAAAAAGATAAGGCGGAATACAATATCGTATTGAGTTCTCAGGTAGCCCTGGAGGAGGTCGTTGTCACCGCCCTGGGTATTGAACGGGAAGAAAAAGCCCTCGGCTACTCCGTCCAGCAGTTGCAGGCGGACCAGATCGCCGGGGTGAAGCCCACCAATGTCACCAACGCCCTTTCCGGTAAGGTATCGGGCGTGTACGTCACGGGAAGCTCGGCCGGCCCTACGGCATCGGCCAACATCAACATACGGGGGGCGGCCTCTCTGCTGGGCAACAACCAGCCGCTGTTCGTCGTGAACGGCATGCCGATCACCAACGACCTGTATAGCTTCGATGACGGGCTGAACGGTTCGACCACCATCGACTTCGGTAACGCCGCCCAGGTGGTCAATCCCGACGACATCAAGTCCATCAACATCCTCAAAGGGCCGGCCGCTTCGGCCCTCTACGGCTCCCGGGCCGCCGACGGGGTCATCCTCATCGAGACCAAAACGGGCACCGAGGCCGAAGGCTGGGGTGTAGAAGTGAACTCCACCACCACCTTTGAGGAAATCCTTAAGCTGCCGAATTACCAAAATGAGTTCGGTTTCGGCGGCGGCGGCAAATACAGCTACAAGGACGGGACCAACTACATCGGCGAAAACGAATACTACGAAGCTTACGGTGAGAACTGGGGCCCGCGGATGAACGGCCAGCTCATCAAGCAGTTCAACTCCGACGGCGAACCGGCGCCCTTCACTCCTGCTCCGGACAACATCCGGAACTTCTTCCGCACCGGCATCACCAGCATCAACAATATCGCGGTGAATAACGCCTCGGACGGCGGCGACTTTCGCCTGTCCTACACCAACCTCAGTTCGCGCGGCATCGTGCCCAACACCGACCTGCAAAGGAACACGTTCCAGGCCAGCATCGGCAAACGGCTGTTCGACGAACGCCTCAAGGTGCGGCTGAACGCCATGTACGTACGCTCCGGCTCCGGCAACGTGCCGAACGCCGGTTACGACGAATCTTCATCGGTCATGTACGGCTGGCTGTGGTATCCGCGCCAGGTAGAGATCGACGACCTCCGGCAGTACTGGGAACCCGGCCTGGAAGGCGTACAGCAGCGCTATGTGGAAGACCTGTGGGTGAACAACCCCTGGCTGGTGGCCAATGAGAACACCAACTCTTTCCAGAGCAACCGCCTGATCAGCAACTTTAAAATAGAATACGAGTTCAGTAAAAACTTCAGCGCCCGCTTCCGCTATGGGGCCGACGTGGTGGACGACCAACGGCAATACCGCCGGGCGCCTTCCACCAAAGCGGTGCTGCAGGGCAGCTACCGCGAAGACGAGATCTCCTTCCAGGAGACCAACGCCGAGATGCTGCTGAGCTACAATACCGACCGCACCACCGGCTCGGCTTTCGACCTGGAACTCAAAGTGGGCGGCAACCTCATGAAGCAGAACGCCAACTTCCTGGTCGCGAACAACCCCGAACTGAAATTCTTCGGCACCGACGAGAGCATTTACACGCTGGCCAACGCCCGCTCCGGCGTGCTGGTCGAATCGCAGAAGACCGAGGCCGCCATCAACAGCCTGTTCGGAATAGCGACCCTCTCCTACCGGGATTTTCTTTACCTGGACGCCAGCCTGCGCCAGGACTGGAACAGCACCCTGGTCAACCCGGAAAAAGGCCTCGACGGGTCGGATTTCAGCTTTGCCTACCCTTCGGTTTCGCTGAGCGCCATCCTCTCCGAGGCGCTGGGCATTCCCACCACTTCGGCTATTTCTTTCCTGAAACTTAAGGGCGCCTACGCTGAAGTCGGCAACGGAGCGCCTCCCTACGCCTTCGGCACCACCTTCACTCCGCGCCCCGCTTTCGGCTCCAACTCGGTATTCACCACCAACCGGACCGTTGCCGACCCCGGGCTGAGGAACGAGCGTACCCGCGCCCTCGAATTCGGCGTGGATGTGCGCCTGTTCAACGACCTGTTCCGACTGGACGCTACCTATTACAATATGCTGAGCTTCGACCAGGTGATCAACTTGCCGGTGGCTTCCGTCAGCGGTTATGATTTCAAGGCCACCAACGGCGGCGAGATCCGCAACGAGGGCATCGAACTCCTGCTCAGCGCCACGCCCGTCAACACCGGCAACTTCAGCTGGGACGTCACCCTCAACCTGGGCCATAACCGCGCCATCGTCGAGAGCCTTCCCGATGTGGTCAGCGGCGGCCGCTATTCCATCGTCGCCGACATATTCCCCGGCGACGAAGGCGGCGCCGACCTCGAATACGTCGCCGAAGAAGGAGAACTCCTGGGCCAGCTCTACGGCCTGGGCTTCCAGCGGGCTGCCGACGGCCAGATCATCCACGAAAACGGCCTGCCCCTGCTGACCGAAGAGAAGATCTCGGCCGGGTCCTATCAGCCGGACCTGCGGGCAGGTATTTACAATACCCTCACGGTGGGCAACTTCAGCCTGGGCTTCCTGTTTGACGGCCAGTTCGGCGGCAAGATCTATTCCCGGACCCACGCCCTGATGGCCACCGGAGGCACCATCACCAACGAAGACGACCCGAACCTGCCCATCAGGACGACCGACGGCCGTACGGTCTATTCTGTCAGCTATGATGCGGCCGGCGAACCGGTTTATACCCTCGAACAGGAGGGCGGCATCATCGCCCCGGGGGTCATGTATGACGACAACGGCAACCTGGCGCCCAACAACGTAGCGGTAGAACCGGGAGGCGCCGGCTATACGGGGTATTTCTACACTTACTACGGCAACGGTTTCAACCGGGACAACATCGAAGCGGCAACCTATGACGCCACTTACGTGAAACTACGCGAGGTGAGCCTGAGCTATTCCCTGCCCGGCAGTTTGCTGGATGGGGCCGGCATCGCCTCCGCCCGGGTGTCCCTTATCGGCCGCAACCTGCTGCTCTTCACCGATGTGCCTTCCATCGACCCGGAAACCTATTCCATCCGGAACGGCCTGTTCGTAAACGGCTTTGAAAGTACCCAACTGCCATCAACCCGGAGCTTCGGCGTGGCCTTGCACCTGGGCTTTTGATCGGCGTGTTAGCGGTTGTTCGTTGGTTGTTGTCTGTTGTCCGTTGTCTGTTGTCCGCTGATTGTTTGCTGCAACCAGCAACCAGCAACCAACAACCAACAACCAGCAACCAACAACCAGTAACCAGCAACCAACAACCAACAACCAACAACCAGCAACCAACAACCAACAACCAACAACCAGTAACCAGCAACTTTTTGCAAAAAAAAAAAACGACTAATGAAATTATATAAACGCTTATCCATAACCGCTCTGGCCGGGATGCTCCTGCTCCTGTCCTGCGAGCAATTTGACGAATACAATTCCAACCCGAACGAGCCCACGACGGTCTCTCCGGATGTACTGCTGACCTCCGCCATCCGAAACAGCATGAACACCATGGTCACCGAATCTTTCCTGCTGGGCAACAATGCCGCCCAGCTGACGGCGAAGACCCTCCGCACCGAGGTGGACGCCTACAACTGGAACGCCTTCCCTACTGTCTGGGAGGGGCTCTACGGCAGCCTTACCGACGTTTATGCGGTGGAGGAGATCGCTGTGGAAAATGGCAACAGCAACCTGCAGGGCGCCGCCATCATTCTGAGGACGTGGATATTCTCCACGCTGACCAACGCCTATGGCGACATCCCGTATTTCGGCGCCATTCAGGGGGCCAATAATGTCTTCACCCCGCCCTACGACCCGCAGCCGGACATCTACAGCGATATGCTCAATGCGCTGGCCGAGGCCGACGCTCTGCTGGCTTCCGGTTCCGGCTCTATCCGTGGCGATATACTCCTGAACGGCGACGCGGAAAAGTGGAGGAGGTTTGGCAACTCCCTTCGCCT
>JAGFJE010000272.1 GCA_024103175.1 Phaeodactylibacter sp. | reverse complement strand
GAAGGGCTCACCTCCAATAACATCTACCTGCTGGCCTGCGGCCCCGACGGGCAGCTGTGGGCCGGCAGCCAGCTCGGCCTCGACCGCCTGACGCTGGACGCCGAAGGCAACGTCAAGGCCATCCGACACTTCGGCAGGGCGGAAGGATTCACCGGTATAGAAACTTCCCAGAATGCCGCCCTCAAAGATGAAAAAGGCAACCTCTGGTTCGGCACGGTCAACGGCCTGATGAAATACAACCCGCAGTACAGCCTTACCAACCCCATCCCTCCTGTTCTGCACTTCACCGACATTCGCCTGTTCTACGAACCCCTGGAAAGCACCGCCTACGCCGGCCTGCTCGGCCCCTGGCACCAGTTGAAGGACTCCCTGGTACTGCCCTACAACCAGAACCACCTCGAGTTCGAATTCCTCGGCATCAACCACCCCAACCCGGAAAAGGTTACTTACCAGTGGAGGCTGCTGGGGCAGGAAACGGAATGGTCGCCCCCCACGCCGAGGAACAACGTGACCTATTCCAACCTGCCGCCGGGCGCATACACCTTCCAGGTGCGCGCCTTCAACGAGGACGGCGTACCCTCCCCCACCCCGCTGGATGCCAGCTTTACCATCGAACCGCCGTTCTGGGATACCTGGTGGTTCCGCTCCGCGGCTATCGGCGCCGGGGTGTTGCTGATCACCCTCTTCGTCGGATGGCGTATCCGCCGGGTCCGCCGGCAGGCCCGGCGGGACCGGGAGCGCCTGGAGATGGAAAAGCACCTGCTCGAACTGGAGCAGAAAGCCCTGCAACTGCAGATGAACCCACATTTCATCTTCAACGCCCTGAATTCCATTCAGAGCCTGATCGTTCAGCAGGACCAGGCCACCGCGCGCCGCCTGCTGGCCCAGTTCGCCCGCCTGATGCGCGCCATCCTCTACAATTCCCGCAAGGAACTGGTCAGCCTGGAGGACGAACTGACGGTGCTGCGCAATTACCTGGAACTGGAGCGCCACATCCGGGGCGGCCTTTTCGATTATGACATCCGCCTGAGCCCCGGCCTGGAAGAGGATAGTGTAATGCTCCCCCCCATGCTGCTGCAGCCCTTCCTGGAAAACGCCATCCGCCACGGCATCGCCCCTTCGGGCAAAAAAGGCCACATCGGGATGGCTTTTCAGCAAAAAGGCCCTATTTTGGAGATCGCCATCCGGGATACCGGCATCGGCATCGAAGAGAGCCGCCGCCGCAAAAAGGACAGCGGGCACCAGTCCACCGCCCTGCAGGCCATCCGTGAACGGCTGGAAGTGTTGGGTAAAAAACACCACATCAGCCAGCCGCTGGAGGTTAGAGAATGGAAAACGGAAGATGGGGAAATTGGAGGGACCGAGGTAGTGGTAAGGGTAGCATTTGTGAACTGAGAAAATTCAATCAATTGTGAGGAGGATTAATTTTGCAGTTCAGCCCCAACGAATCACGAATGATGCCGCTCCAGAAAGTCCGGATTTCGATCCCCAGTATTGAAAACGTGAAATTTTATTTGGGCTCCACCCCCTAGCCCCCGCCAGCGGGAGAAAACGCATCTCCGAATCGGAGGAAATGTCCCCCGCTGGCGGGGGATTTAGGGGGTGGACAAAATATTCTTCGCCTTCGATATTTTCCGGAGCAGCCTCATGATGAATACACGAATCACGAATACACGAATCACCAATCACGACCCTTTATGCTACGCGCGATCATCATAGACGACATGCCCGAGGCGGTGCAACTGCTGCGCGCCGACCTTGGGGAGTACTGCCCGGAGGTAAATGTCCTGGCCGATGCCGAAGGCGTGGTCAGCGGCGCCCGCCTGATCAAGGAACTGAGGCCCAACCTGCTCTTTATAGATATCCAGCTCAAGGACGGCACAGGCTTCGACCTGCTGGAGATCCTGCCCGACGATCTCGATTTCCAGGTCATCTTCACCACCGTCTCCGACGCCCACGCCATCCGCGCCTTCCGCTACGCCGCCATCGACTACCTGCTCAAGCCGCTCGACCCGGAGGAGCTGAAGGAAGCCGTCAGAAAGGCGGCACAGATGGTGGGGCGAGAAGGCAAAGACAAGCTTGGCCTGCTGCTCGACGTGGTGAAGCAGCCTACCGCCCCCCGGCGCATCGTCCTGCACACCCAGGAGAAAATACAGGTGGTGAATGTGGAGGACATCGTCCGCTGCGAGGCCAGCAGCAATTACACCACATTCTACTTCACCGACGGCAGCAAGCTGCTCGTCTCCAAGACCCTGAAGGAGTTCGAAAAGCTGCTACAGGACCACCCCTTCCTGCGCGTCCACCAGTCGCACCTGGCCAACCTGCAGCATGTCAAGGCGTTCCTCAAGGCCGAAGGCGGCTACCTGCAGATGCAGGACGGAGCGCTGGTGCCGGTGTCTTTCCGCAAGCGGCAGGCGGTGCTGGAGGCGCTGGAGGGGTTGGGGTGAGGGTTGATCGTGTAAATGTGTAAGTGTGTAAATGAAGATGGGCTGCCGGGTACTTTTACACGAGACTGTTCAGAAATATGTGTCTTAGCAAAAATCCTTTGTTTTCAGCGGCCTGGCGAACAGCGAACACCGCCCGTCCATGCGGCCGGGTAAAAATTCCGAACAGCGCCTTTTACACATTTACACATATACACTTTCCCTCAACACCCGTCCTGCTCTTCAAAGCTCGCCACCTTACGCACCACCTTACCTTTATCCGGCGCCTGGCCCAGGTACAGATGATAAGTTCCCGAATATTCCGACTGGCTGTTCATCAGGACGAAATCCGGCCAGCCGTCCCGGTTGAGGTCGCCTTCCCAGAGGAGGTAAGCGGGTTCCCAGAGGGCCTGCTCGGCCGGTACGGAGAAGATAAGCTGATCGCAGGTAGAGTGGGTGGAGAAGGAATAACAGGAGGCGTTTATGCGGTAATCCAGGTACATGGAATAGCCCTCAGGGCTGGTGGTGTATGTCCCGTAAATATTGAGCTGGTACTGCTCTAGGGTAGTGGGGTCCGTCCAGTTTACCGGGCGGGACATACCCGGGTAGAGCGCCTCCGTCTGCGGGCACAGGTCAGGGTTGCTGCTTACCAGCCCTTCCGAAAGAGGGTGAATGGAGCCGATGATCATAAAAGCGTCGTAGCGGTAAGGTCCCTTTACAGTAACGAAATTCCCCGGTTCAGTATCCCCTTCGACCTGAAGCTCCACCCGGCGGAGGCTATCCCCGCCGTCGGTGCTGATGACGGCGTACCAGTTCAGGTTGGGCAGGGAGGCGGGAGCTTCTGCCCAGGGCATCAGGAGTGCGTAGCCGGTGGTCAGGTGATCGCTGTGCATATAGCCTTCGTAAGAGCCATACTGCACTTCCAGCCACTTTCCGGAAGAGCCAGGCCCGGTTTCCGTTACCCGGACGGCCTCACCGTATTCCGCCACCGACAGGATGGCGGCGCCGGTATGCGGCTGCTCCCGCAGGTTGAGGGCGGAAGCCGATACGTACAGGGTTTCGGAGAGCGCGGGTTGTGCAGTGAGGGAGTGGGCGGCAATAAAAAGGGTGGCCAGCCCAAGCAATATATTTTGGAGCATTTTCATGGTTGTGTATTTTTATATTGAAAATATTTTTCTGACTGCTGATCGTCTTCGATGTTCCGACTTCCGATTTCGCACTTCCGACTTTCAATGGCGGCACGTCCAAAGTCCAAAACCATCAGTCCCTCAGCCCCCCTTTCAGGAACCCGCCCAGCGCCCCCATATCATTCCCGGCGGGCAGCACAGCGATCTCCACTTTGGAGGCCAGCTCGCGGTTGACCAGGAAGGAAGCGTAGGTGGGGTTTTCCTGGCAGAGGCGGGCCAGTTCGAGCTGGTTCTCGAAATCGACGCGGGCCATTTCTTCCTCGCGTTCCAATTCGATCTGCATGCGCTTATGTTCCTTTTCCAGTTCGGCCTGGGCCAGCAAGCGCTGTTTTTCCACTTCGGCTTCGGCTTTTCGCTTAGTAATCTGAGCTTCGGTTTCCGCTTTGGCGAGTTCACTATGGCGGCGGCTCTTTTCGGTCTGGGCCTTGATGTCCTGCAGGCGCCCTTCGGCTTCGGCCTTGGCAATGGCCACCTGCCCGTCGGCCCGGGCCTTTTTGCGTTCCGCTTCGGCGGAAGCGATGTCAATGGCATTCTGCTGTTCGA
>JAGFJE010000684.1 GCA_024103175.1 Phaeodactylibacter sp. | reverse complement strand
GTATATTCTTCCATAGGCCAAAAATCCTAAGAATTCGTTAAAAAAAAAGTATGTTGTAACTTTACCCTGCCTTCATCGTCACCCCTGCGAAAATAATCTACATCATTCACCTAAACCAGGATCATGCGACTGTTAACAGCCACCTTTCTGCTGCTCTTCAGCAGCCTGGCGCACAGCCAATCTATTATCATCACCGGAAAAGTACAGGACGCCGACAACGGCAAAGCCCTCGCCTATGCCCACGTAGGTATTCCCGAAAAGGGCATCGGAACGGTTACGGGAGAAGACGGAGGGTTCACCCTCAAAGTTCCCCAGGCGTATGCCGGATCCAGGCTGTCGGTCTCCTTCATCGGCTACGCCACCTACGAGCGGCCCCTGAGCGCCCTGCAAAGCCCGGTTACGATCCGGATCAAGGCAGTGCCGTCCAGCCTGCAGGAAGTCGTCGTGATGGATGAACGGGCCGTGGAAGACATTATCCGCCGGGCGGTGCGCCGCATCCCCGACAACTACCCGGATAAACCGTCGTCGGTGACCGGCTTCTACCGGGAATCCCGCACCAACGCCGTTCAGGAGTACCTCTACATGGCCGAAGGGGTGCTTGACATCTACAAAACCAGCTACAGCAACACCAAGGAAGGGCAGGTAGGACTCATTCAGGGCCGCAAGGTCATCCTTTCGGTGGAAGAGGTGGAGCAGCACTCCGGATTCTCCTCCGGGCACATGGCCGCCCACCGGTTCGACTTCGTGAAAAACCGGGAAGACTTCATCGACGAAGCTTATTTCGACGACTACAGGTACTGGATAGAGTCGATCACTTCCTATGAGGGCAAGCCGGTCTACGTGATCGGTTTCAACCGCGCGGAAGGCGGCAAAGGGCGTATGAAAGGCTCCATTTACATAGACACCCTGTCTTACGCCTTCCTCAGCGCCCGCTTCGAGATCCTCCCGGAAGGCCTGCGCAAGATCGACGACTACCCCCTCTATGCCGGCAACTGGAAAGCCAACCGCTACACCGTCAATTACCGCAAAGTGGGCGACAAATGGCACTTCAGCAACGCCCTGCGGGAAGGCGTATACCGCGATGGCGGCATCTACAGCAATGAGATCGCCATCACGGAAATAGAGCCCGGCAGAGGAAAACCGGTTCCTTACCTCGAAAGGCTGAAACGAGGCGATGAATTCCTGGAGATCACCGGAACCTATGATGAAGACTTCTGGAAAAACTACAACACCACCCCACTAAACACCGGCCTGCAGCAGACCGTAGTGCAGCTGAGCAACCAGGAAAAAGCAGCCGAAGTATTCGACAGCACCTTCCTCGCCCGCCTGCAGACGCGGCGCGACTCCGTCCTGCGCGCCACCAGCGGCGGCTCCGAATTCATGAGCAAGGCCACCCCCGCCATGGACAAACCCGACGGGTTCAAGTGGCGCTTCCAAACGGCAATCGGAATGGGTTCGCACTTCCTGGAAACCGGGCCCGCCGCCATGCGCGCCGCCTTCCTGGAGCATGCCGACGGCCCGGCCATCCTCGACACCGAGGCCGAGTGGGACACCCGCAGCTTCGAGCCCATCGCCCACCTGGACTTCAACCTCTTCTTCCGCCCCAACTTCTTCATCCGCGGCGGCTGGTCGCGCGATCTGTGGAACAGCATCTACCGGGAGCGCTCCCTCGGGCTGGGCGCCCAGCTCAACCTGTCGAAAGGCAGGCCCTTCTTCCTCCGGGCCGTTGCCCAGCACAGCCACCACAAGTACGCCCGCAAGATCGCCGCAGCGGAGAACGAATTCGGAAAGTTCAAAGCCGATAATAAACGCTTCAACGCGGACCGCATCAACCTGTACTACGGCAGCCGCATTCACAGCCTGAAACTCACCCTGGAAATGGCCCTCGAACTCCACCCCGGGCGGGAGCTGTTCATCCGCGGCGGCTATATGCTGCCCTTCGCCCGGCAGCAGCACCTTTACCTGAAGGAGCGCCGGCAGCTGTTCAACAAAAAGGAACGCCTGCCTCTGGACGACAGGATACTGGTGGAAAGAAACGGAGAGCCGTTCGATGGCAGGATGACGCCGGAGCAGTCGTTTTTTGTGACGGTGGGGCTGGTGTTTAAATGAGAGATTGCCTTTTTGATGTTTGATGTTTGATGTTTGATGTTTGATGTTTGATGTTTGATTTTTGATTTTTGATTTTTGATGTGTTCAGCGGAGGCGGCACAACAGGGGCGGCCCTTTCGGGGAGACTGTTCAGAAATGTGTGTCTTAAAAAGCAAAAATCCTTTGTTTTCAGCGGCGAACAGCGCCCGTCCTCTTACCTCAGCCGGGTAAAAACACCGCCCGTCCTCGTTCCTCAGCCGGGTAAAAATTTCGAACAGCGCCCTCTCGGGGTCACGTCGCACATCAAAAATCAAACGTCGCAGATCAAAAATATAAATGATGAGGCTCAGCTTTTCAACAAGCTATCAACCGGAATTTCTATTCCCTCCTTCTCCACCACCAGCTCCCAGCCGGCCGATTCCACCATGTAGCGCATGACGTCGAGCATCTGGTTGCCTTCCCGGCGGGCTTCGTCGATCAGGCGGCTTTCTTCGGCTTTCCGGCTCAGCACGGCCTTGGCATTTTTGTTGATGCGGGTGTAATCTTCAGGAGTGAAGCTGTTGAAGAAGCTCTCTTCCAGGTTTTTGTATTCTACTTCGTGGTCGATGGAAAGGATGCGGGGTTCGGGCAGGTTGCTGATGATGATGCGGCGCTGGAGGCTGTCCACGGAAATGCCGATCTTCTCCATATCGTAGCCCACCAGCACCTTGCCCGTTACTTTGAGGATGGCCTGCTTGGAAAAACTCCAGGTGCTGGGCAGGGGCATGTAGAGGGTGAATTTCCGGATATTCGTCTCATCGTACAGTTCCACGAAATTGCCTTCGACGGTGACGAGCTTCCGCACCTTACTCACCTTCTCCAGGAGCACCGTGCCCTGGCTGCGAACCTCCTCGTCGGCCTTTTGCCGGAAATACCAGCTGGCGGCCCAGAAACCCAGGGCGAAGACGGCAATGATGCCGATGAGGGCAAAGATCCTTTTCATCATGAGGTTGAATTGAAAGAGGGGTTGTTTATTCGTGTTTTCGTTATTCGTATAACCGTTATTCGGAGGCCACAAATCAACGAATCACGAATCAACGAATCACGAATCACTACTCCCGCTCCGAGGCCAGGTCATATTTCAGGCCGTTGTATTCCTTCAGCACGGCCTTCACCGAGCCTACCGATACCGGCGACTCGATGATGAGCGGTATCTTGTTTTTGTCATCCGAGGCCCAGACATTCATGGCGGCGCCCCCTTCGCCGAAGACGTAGCCGGAGATCACTTCGGGGCTGAATTTGATCGTATTGAAACGGCCCAGGCCCTTGACCTTCACGTCCTTTTCCTTACCCTGATATTCTACCTTGAGGGGCCAGACTTCCTTGTCCATAAAGATCTTAACGGGAATTCTGGCGCCGGCCTGATAGTCTTCAAATTCTATGTTCCGGGTAAAATAAATGATGGAAAGGACATCGTGCATACAGTTTTCGATATCGTACTCCGACAGTTCCGCCGTTTCTTTTGACTTCCCACGCAGGGAATAGGCTTTGGCGCGATTCTGGTCGAATGTCACCTTGTCGTACAGGCGGTATTTCCCTTCCTGCACATCCCGGATGGAGATGACCGGAAGCAGGGTGTTCTTGTCGACATAAGTATCGTACTTGTCCCGGACTTTGTAGAACCATTCGTAAGACTTGTAGGTGCTCCCGTAGGCGGAGAGATGATATTGGTTCTCTTTTTCCCGTACACGGAAGGTGACCTCGCCGGCGGCCAGCCAGATGAAGTTCCAGTTGTAGTATAATTTGTAGGTGATCGTTTCCCCGTGCAGGAAGGTGTTGTTATAGATACTGCAGGGCGATACGGATTCTACCATTTGTGGGGGTTCTGCCTTGTTCCATTCAGTCCTTTCCGGGGCGGTGAACGCCATAAGGAGCATCAACGTAGTGCCTATCACGCTCATCCTGAGCAACTTCGATTTCATAACCTAATGATTTTAAGACATTTATTTTGAAGATGGCGGCCATTCCAACTAACGCGGGCAGGCATAGGTTTATTATAAAAAGCGCGAAGGTAGCCGCCAGGATCGCCACTTCCTGCCCGCCATGAGGGCCCAGGGCCAGCAATGCCGCTTCGCCCCGTGCCAGCAGCCCCAAAGCAGGGGGCAGCGGGATGCTGGCCTGTATTAAAAATATCGTTGCGATCCCTGCCAACGCTGCCCCAGCCGGAGCCTCTACCCCAAAAAACGACAACAGGCAGAAATACTGAAAGCAATACACGCCGTAACGCATTGCCGCCAGCCCCAGGGCAACCCCCAGCCGGCGCGGGCGGTAGCGGTTCAGCATCAGCACTAAGCGCAGGGCCTTCCTCGGCAACGGCAGGGCCCCCGCCGCCGCACCCAGCCACCGTATGTTGAAGAACAGCAGATATATCAAAATAAGCAAGGCCATGGCCAACCACCAAAAGCTGTCAAACAGCAATCTCATTTCCCGAAAATATAGGCCCCCTACGTAAAGCGCCCCCACCAGGCCGGCTCCGATGAGCACCAACAACTGCGCCAGGTTGCCCACCAGGGCCGACACCACAGCGTGCCCGTTATACCGCGACGGCACCGCCAACAACCGCCCGCCGTATTCCCCTACCCGGTTGGGCGTGAACAGGGACAGAGATACGCCCGCCATTATTCCCGAAAAAGCCCGCCCGAAGGAAAGCCTGTAGAATGGGAAAAGCAGGTAACGCCACTTTTGCGTTTCCAATGACCAATTGACGGGAAGCAGCAAAAAGGCCACGGCCAGCCACGGCCAGTTTTCCATTCCCGGCAATGCTTCTACGGCCCGCCGGGCTGCTCCCAAGCCCCCCTCTTCGCCAAAGGCCTGCTCGTATATGGTAAACAACAGAAGTGCCGCAATTGTGCCCTTCAGCAACCAATTGATCAATACGGCCCCTCTCTTTTTCCAAACTTTCTGCATGCGTTTATCCAACCGACGATGAAAAAGTTCACTATTTGCCAATGGCGAAGAAAACAAAAATTTTCAACATCTTTGTTTTTCCAAGGTTTTGAAGTACTTTGTACGAAAATGATGATTAAAGCCGGAGGGCTCCCCCATCCGGAATTTAAAGAAAACTATCCTAACTGACGTTTGAAACCCGAAAAAGATACATACCGCCTGCTTGGCGTCGACCCCGGCACCAACATCCTGGGGTATGCTATCGTAGAGGTGAAACAGAAGAAACTGCAGTTGCTCGACATGGGAGTGATCTACCTGAAAAAGATGGAGGACCACCAGGATAAACTGCAGCACATCTTCGAGCGCCTGCAGAGCATCATCGAGATCTACCAGCCCCGGGAAATGGCCATCGAGGCGCCTTTCTACGGCAAGAACCCCCAGTCCATGCTCAAACTGGGGCGGGCACAGGGCGTGGCCATCGCCGCCGCCATCACCAAAGGGGTCCGGATCACCGAATACTCCCCCAAAAAGATCAAGCAATCGGTGACCGGCAACGGCAACGCCGCCAAAGAACAGGTGGCCGCCATGCTGTCCAACATCCTGGACTTCAAAATCGATGACTACTACCTCGACGCCACCGACGCCCTGGCCACCGCCGTCTGCCATTTTTACCAGTCCGGCAGTATCCTGAGTGGAAAAAAACGGTACAATGACTGGAGCAGTTTCCTCAAAGACCATCCGGGCCGGGCAAAGTGAGGCAAAAGCCTCCCTCCGGCCAACTCAACGGAGCAGTACCAACTTGCCTTTCGCGACCAGTTGCATTTCTTCGTTTAATGCCACGTAGAAATATACACCTCCGGGAATATGGCCATCCAGGGTAATAACCTGCTTTCCGGTTGAAATATCTTCCTCCAATACTTTTTTTCCCAGGGAATCAAAAACCAAAAAAGCCCATACCTGAAAATCATCGCTTTTCAATACAACATTGATCTGGCCATTGGTAGCGGTGGGCCAACATTCCAGCTTGCTTTCCTCGGGAGGCCGATCTGCGGTTGCGGTCAGCTCATTGCCGAAAACCGCCAGGCCTTTCGATTCGGTCACCGCCCAGATCCTGTTGTCCGGGCCTACAGCCATATCCCAAACAAAATAGTCGGGCAACCCGAAGAACCTCTCCCAGCCGCTTCCGTCCAGCTTGTTTCGGGCCGTACCCGTAAACGGGGTAGCAGCCCACAAATGGCCATACTGATCCATCACAATGGCCTCCGGGCCAGAATTTCCGGGTTCAGATGGGCCGTTGAACGTAAAGTTTTCCCCGTCAAAAACCGTGAGCCCTTTATTGTGCGCTATCCATATGGAGCTGCTGTCTGCAGAATTTTTGATGATTTGATTAACGACATTATCAGTGGGGAAACCTGAATTGGAATAAGTAAAATTCGTGCAACTGCCGTCCCCTTCCATTTTCACCAAACCGGCTTCTTCTCCCCCCGTAATTTGAAAATTGGACAATCCAACCCACTTTATATCGGCTTCGTGATCGATCAAATGAGCGGTCACAGTATTCTGATAGAGGCAGGAGTTCAGATCATTAAGATCCACGCGGTCCGTTCCATTAAACCTGATGAGGCCGATGGAACTGGAAACCCAGACAGATCCGTCCTGCCAGCTGGAAAGGGAGTTGATATAACCGAAATCGTCCCAAACCGACCAGTTTTCTCCATCAAACCGGGCCAGTAAGAAAAGGGGCTGTGAAGGAAGCAGGAAGGCCAACCAAACATCTTCTCCCACGACAGCTATATCCTGAATGTTATTGTAAGGGATATCCGAATTACCTGTATTGTATACCGTCCAGGTATTTCCGTCAAACCGGGCTAACCCTCCCGTATGCGTACCTACCCATACATTGCCGGATCCGTCGATAGCGACAGATTTGACTTTATTGTCAGGGATGCCCGAGTTCGCTGTGTGATAATACACCCAATCGCCGGGGTTGCCCTGGCTGAAAACAGGCCGGAAAATGAACAGGCAGAAGGCGAAACAAAAAAAGTTAATTGATGGGGTCATAATAACATATTTTCAAAGGATTAAAAATTCGCCATCATTCCTTCATTTTTACCCGTCCGAAGCTTTAGAGCATGTTTGGAGGCCAGCCTTTGGGCTAAAAAAGGCCACTTTCCTGCCTGCCGAAGTGCTCTGCACGCAGGCAGGTTCGGTGACACCCGTCCGTTCGGCCGGGCAAGCTTCGTTGCTTTCCTTGGCCTTACCTCCAGGCTTCGGCGTGAGATCAGCCGAACGGTATGCCCTTCGAAAAGCGCCTCGTTTCACCAAAAAATCGACGCTTTTTATCTCCAAAAGCAGCCTCCCAACATGCTCTTAGCGAAGGCGGGCCTTCATTCCTTATAGTTCTTCCGTATGGCTTCCGCCAGCTCCGAAAGCTCTTCCTGGGTGGGCGACAATTTCGGTTTGGAAAAGTTCATATCCCCAATATCGTTGATGGGGATGAGGTGGACATGAGTATGGGGGACTTCCAGCCCAATGACGGAGACGCCGATCCGCTCGCAGGGCACTACCGCCTCAATGGCTTTGGCCACGCGTTTGGAAAAGGCCATCAGGCCGGCGAGTTTGTCATCATCAATATCGAAAATATAATCGATCTCCTCTTTGGGGATGGCCAGGGTATGGCCTTCCGCCAGCGGGTTGATGTCCAGAAAGGCAAGGAAATCATCCGTTTCGGCAACTTTGTGGGCGGGGATCTCTCCGCTGACGATCTTGCTGAAAATACTTGGCATGGTTAGGGCGCAATTTTTAGGAAAGAGAAATGTCCACGATCTCAAATTCGAGGTTGCCGCGGGGGGTTTCCACAATGGCCAGGTCGCCTACGGATTTGCCAAGCAGGCCCTGTCCCATAGGAGAACTCACGGAGATCTTCTTGGCTTTGAGGTCGGCTTCCGATTCGGAGACGAGCTTGTATTTCAATTGCTTGCCCGTCTTCTTGTTCTTGATGGTCACATTGGACAGGACCGTCACTTTGGACGAGTCCAGCTGGCTTTCATCGAGGATGCGGGAATTGGCCAGCACTTTTTCCAGTTCATTGATGCGCAGCTCCAGCATGCCCTGGGCATCTTTGGCGGCATCGTACTCCGCGTTCTCCGAAAGGTCTCCTTTCTCCCGGGCTTCAGCGATGGCGCGGGCTGCTTCTTCGCGGCCGTTGGTTTTCATTTCATCCAGTTCGGCCTTCAGCTTATTATAGCCCTCGCGGGTCAGATAGTTGAATCCAGACATAATAGATCTTTTTTTCATGAATAATGAACCGTCAATTCTCCCCCCTCTGGTTATATTCAAACCAGAGCTAACTTCTGATCAACCTGAGTGGAGGAAAAATAAACGGATCGTTCGCAGTATCAATGCTGATGCGAAACTCTTTCCTTTTCTCTCATTTTTATGCCCAGCGGGCGGTAGCACCCCTTTTTAGCATAAAAGGCAAGAACGCTTCCGCGGGGCATTGCGGAAACGTTCTTGCCGTAGTTGTACTGCAAAAGTAAAGATATTCGCCGAAAAATTCAAGGCCGGCGAGGCCGGGCCCTAAATGTTAAAGCGAATACCGATGTTGTGCGTACCGTCCCAGATCTTGGTATTGCGGTAAGCATAGTCGATGGAGAAACGCACGTCCTTATTTTCGCGGCTCAGCGGAACCGATACGGAAGCGCCGGCGCTCAGGCCGGTATAGATCGGTTGTTCCACTTCATTATCGGAGCCGAACTCATAGCGGTAGGCGCCCCGAAGCATAAACATATCGCTGAGGGAATACTCCAGGCCGCCCCCTACCTGATCCTGAGAAAAGGAATTGGAGGTGAAGTTACCCAGAGCGGTCAGGCGGTGCTTTTCGCCGATCAGGAAATCGTAGGACAGGCCAATGTTCAGCATCGAAGGCAATTCGAAATCGGCGGAACGCTGGGCATAGGTCAGCTCATAAGTGCCGCCGTTGGGCGCCGGGCCCTGAGTAGACAGGCCCTGCCCGCCATAGGCCATACGGGAGCCAATATTGCGCAGGGAGATACCGAACTTGAAGTTGTCCTGCGGGCCGGTAACGTACTGTACACCGGCATCGATGGCAAAGCCGAAGGAGTTGACATCCTGGATCGACTCGGAAACACCGCGGAACAGCACCCCTACCGAGACCTTGTTTTCAAAGGTCTGGGAATAGCCGAAACCGATGTTGAAGAAGTTGGGCGAAAAAGTAGTGCCCGTCCCTTCCGGCTGGTCGACCGTAGTGACGCGGATGTCTCCAAAATCGATGGACATCAGGCTGACGGCAATCGCCCCGCCTTTACCCACCCGCTGGGCGACGCCGGCGCCATTGAGGCGGATATCGGTGCCCTGAAGGTATAAAGCATGGCCAAACTGCACTTCCGTTTTGTTGATGCGGCCAATCCCTGCTACGTTGAGGTGCATGGCTTCGACCCCGGAGACGAATGAGGTCGTCATGGTGTGCAGGCCGGCGCTGCGCGGATAGGGGTTCAGCAGCAACTGCCCGGCCCCGGCCTCGCCCTGCCGGTCGGGGTTACCGGCCGAGGCGGGCGCAGCGGCGGCGCACACCATGGCGAATGCAAGGATAAAGTATATAAGCTTATTCATACAGTCATTTTTTGTTTGGAGAAGGCGCTTCCGGAACTTCAGGTTCCGGAAGCGCTACTTCTTACTGTTTTCGAGTTATGTGAATACCCCTACAGGCCAGACGGGTCGAACTCGCGGTTGACGCCGAACCACTTGAGGGTACGCTCACCCAGGCCTTCGGCCGCCACGTGGATCAGGTATACGCCGCTGGCCACCGGAATGCCTTTGTTGTTGCGCAGGTCCCATTCCAGGGCCGGAATGATCTGGTTGCGGTTCAGCGCCCGGTTGTTGCCATCCGGAACGGCGCCTACCTCATCGCGCACGTACTGGCGGATGAACTTCCCTTCCAGGGTGTAGATGGTCACCACACACTTGGCCGGCAGGTTGGTGATCTTCACGATATTGGTGAACTGGGAGGTCTCGTAGTCGGAGAACCCATAGTACGGGTTCGGGACCACATCGATCATATCCAGCGCATTTTCAACCTGCGCTTCGTCCAGAGGCGAAGCTTCCTTGTTGACGATGCTGAAGCGGTAGAGCGGATGGTAATTGTTCTCTCCCGAGCCCGTGCGGTCGTCACCCATATCGTAGTCGTTGCCATAGTCTATATCCTTTTCAACCTGATAGGGGTTGTTCGTCCGCAGTTTGACCACTACATCCGCCGGGATGAGGCCCTCCTCGTAAGAAAGCATGGGCGCATCCGGCAGCGGAACCACCATACCCGCCCAGGTGAGTTCCCGCATCGCCTTGACCTTGGTCAGCGGGCTGGGGCCCGGCTTGAGGTTGTCGCGGAAGATGGCGCAGGAGTCGTACGGCATCCTGGAAACATAGACGAAGTGCTGGCCGCCCAGGTAGAAGGGCAAGGGGAAGCTGCTGAACAAGTCCCCGAGGGTCAGCTGGCTGTTCGGGTTGAACATCATATCGCGGCCGGCAGGAGCGTCGTTATAAGATTCCGACAGGAGCGAGCCGTCGTAGACGGAGTTCTCTCCCCAGAAAATATTCAGGCGCTGGCCGGTCTCCACATCTACCGCATAGCCCGGGAACCACCCCATGCCTTCGCCCGTGCCATCGGGAACCGGCAGGCCGTCGGGGCCAGCTTCCTTACCTACAGACGGAGCGGCGCGCAGGTCGAATTGTTCGCGTTCGCCCTCGGTTGGCCAACCGGCGTCCGTGTAGAAGCGGTTTGCCGTTTCTACCACCACACAGCGGCTCCACAGGTCCTTATTGGAAGTGAATACCACGTCGACGTTGTTCAGGTTCGACAGCCTCATCTGGTTGCGTACAATACCGGATGCACTGTTGTTGGTCCAGGCAGGAGTAATGAAGATCGGGTCGCCGGGATTATTGCCGTTCCGGTCTCTCCAGTCCAGCAGATAATACGGCAGGAAGGGCGAATTGCCATACTGGGCAAGGCCGCCATCCGGGTCGAGGGTAGCGTCGGCCTCGGTCGCGTTCAAGGAGGTATAATCGAACAGCGCATCGTCAAAACCAGGGCCGGGGAGCAGGTCAAACCCTTCCGGGAAGAAGAAATACCAGGGTTCGGCGGCATCGTCCCGGTAAGAGATCTCACTGGGGATGTATCCATTATTCCTGGTTGTTTTCGCGCCGGGTTCATCCACCTGTCCGATAGAGACCGTAAACCCGTAATCGCGAATGATCTGCTCATTCAGCTGCTCGATGGTCTTTTCGGAAACGACCCGGTAGCTGCCGTCGTCCGGGAAGAGGGTCATTTCCCAGCGGGCATTGGTTCCGAGGACGTCGTCCTCCATATTGTCATCGACAAACCGCAGTTCGAAATTGCCATCCTTGACATCGAGGGGGTTGAAGACCTGCACATTGATGGGGCCGCGCCCATCGGCGTAGGTCAATTCGCCCAGCGTCTTATTCCCTTGGCGGAACGCTTCTTCCACCGCAACCCGGGCGCCTTCGCTCAGGTCGATAAAGTTGCCCCCATTCCCTATGCCATCGATACGGGTGACGGTAGCGCCGCTGCCGAAACCGGCATTGACCTGGCGGTCGACGATCGGGCGGGGAATGGCCGTATAGGGCAGGCCGTCTCCGTTGGGCCCGATATTCCGGCGGCCCTCCAGGTAGGGTTTACGCTGGCCGATGATCTCCTTGGGGTCAAATGGCTCGTACTCGTTGAAAGCGTAGGCCACTGCGGCGAAGTAGTACTTCTTATGGTTAATCAGGCGGCGGTCTTCATCGGCAAAGGCGTCTTCCGTCACGCGGAAGGTGTGCCGTATGCCTTGATCCGCGCCGTCCACCATGAGAGAGGGAAGGTAATAAGTCTCCTCGGTGGGCGCCTCTACCGGAGCCCAGTTAAAGATCTTCGCCAGGCCATTGCGCAGGTCAACCTGATAGATCAGCCGCGCCCGGCCGGGGTCGGCGACATTCTCGGGGCTCAGGCCGATGTTGGGGCCATTGAGCTGGTAGATCTTGTAGCCTTCGAAACGGTAGAGGCTGTCTTCCGCCAGCGGGGGAATTTCCAGGCCCACCTCTTCGTAGGCTTCATAAGCATTGTTGGACGCCGTGGTGTCGTTGGTCAGCACGATGATCAGCTCGCGGTCCAGTTCGATGATGTCGAGGTCCGGAGCATCCGGGCCGTCGGTAATGTCGAAGCAATTATCGAAGAGGGCCTGAGCGATGTCATCCGCTTCCTGCAGCCTCCGGATGCTCGGGCAGGGGTATTCCTGGTCGGGCACCCAGACCACGCCGATGATCAGCTCGTTCACCGCCCCCGGGTCGAGGCGGAAGGGGCCGGAAGCCTGGATGGTACGCCGGTCGCCATAGGGCAGGCCGGCCGTACACATGGACCATCCGTTGGGGTCGTCGGGCGATTCGGTGAAGGCGAACTCAATGGGGTCGCCGTCTTCGAAGGCGTCGTCGCCGAAAGTGAAGGGCTTGCCGTCACGCCAGGAACCGGTCAGGTAACGATAGTATTCCAAAGCGTTGTTGGGGTCGGTCATACCGGTCGGCCAGGGGCCGCCTACCGAACCGTTATTGTAATATGTAAAGGAAGACATGCCCAACTCCACGATCGTGTCCGGTTCCTGGTCCCGGGCAGGGTTGACCAGGGCGCCGTTGGGGGCGAAGACCTTCGGGCCGAGCGGGCCGCGGAAGTAGTCGACACCCAGGATGGGCACCTCGTCGCAATAGGTGTTCACACCACCCGGGCAGGCACAGCCGGTCTGGCCGTCCAGCACATCTTCGTTGTAGACGATGGCCAGGCTGCGCAGGGTATCACAGCCGATGTAGTCGTCGGTATAGCAGCCCAGGTCCGGATCGACCCACATGGCGAAGAACGTACTGTCGATCGGCTCCACGGCGCGGTTGATCAGCTTGTACCGCTGGAAGGTCATATCGTTGAGTTCGTCGTTGGTGGCGTAGCCGAAGGCCTGCACCTGGATCTCCATCTGGATGGGGTCGCCGTTGGTCTCGGTGTGGATGTTGCCGTTGTCGTTGTAGATCCAGAAGATCATCTCATCCGGATACTGCGGCGTCTCACAACCGCGGATCTCGATGACCGGGTAGTCCCCGTTCTGGGGGTTGTACAGGCCGTCGCCGTCCTCATCGTGAAAACCGGCGAGGCCCTGGCTGGTGTTGGGCAGTTCGAAACCGTTCACATCCAGGAAGAAGGGGTTGCCCCTGCCTGGCCAGCCACGGACGCCCTTGGGAATGGAGGTGGGCTCATAGGTCACGCCCTCATTCACCGACTGATCATAATTGCGGAGGTGCTCGTCGATCTCCCCGCCGGTCACCACAAAGAAAACATCCCATTTCGAGCAGACCTCCTGGTCGGTAGTACCGGGATCCGGGTCATCTTCATTTTCCTTTTCCGGGAAGAGCGGGCCGGACCAGAAGTCGGTCGTGCCGCTGCCCCGCCCGTAGGTCTGGGCCGCTACCTTCAGGTTGCCGGCTTCATCCACCCCGCCGAGCCATACGGCGCCGGCGAAGATGGAGGACACTTCGGGCACTCCCGGAGGAACTTTGGGCACGACGTAACGGCCGTCGTTTCCATCCCACCAGACATCACCACCGGTGGTGAGGCGGGCGCGGATGTTGTTTACAGCCTGGTCACGCTGAGCTTTGGCCGGGTCGCAACTTTCTCGAAAACTAACTCTATTATTGTTATTAGCTGGTTCGGCCTGCGACCTGTTGGGGTTGATGTGGGCAGAGGCAAAGGCCACTGCGAAAGCCACACCCAACAAGCTAAGTAAGAATTTACGCATAGCACAATAGTTTTTTAATGAATGATTTTACGGAAGTAACCGGGAGGAAGCGCATTCTGACGCGAATGGGCTTCCCCCGGCCGGAATTCCGAAATATTAAAAGTCAAAAATGGCGCCTACATAGATCCGGCGCGGCAAGCTGAAGAAGTTCGGGTTCAGTATCCGCCACTGGTACGAAGCCAGGAAGGATTCCAGGGGGCGCTGGGAATTGAGGACGCTGTTGATCTGGTCCTGTCCATCCGCAGTACGCAGGAACCCGTCGTCTTCCGGCGAGCCGGTTGCCGAGTATACGTTGATCACGTTGCGGCGGTCCAGCAGGTTGGAGACGCGCACGTAAACGTTCAGGCCGAGTTGGTTGCTGAGGTTGAAGTTCTTGTCCACCCGCAGGTTGAGGGTAAAATTCCAGGGCTTGCGGGCGCCGTTGAGCGAGCCGATCGTACCGGCGCCATCCAGCGGCAGCGCCTGCAGGGCTGCGGTGTAGGGGCGGCCGGAAACGGCGATGGCCTGCAGGTTGAGGCCGGCATTGGCAAAAATATCGGCGCCCAACAAACGCGGGCCGGTGTACTTGTTGCCACTGGAATAGCGATAATCCATGGTGGCGACAATGCGGTGGCGCTCGTCAAAGTTGAGCGGGAAGAGCGTACGCAGGTTACCCCGGCTGCTCAGGCCGCGCTGGGAGTCGGCGTCAGAACCGGTGCCATCGGCAAACTGGAGCGTATAGTTGGCATTGAAAGACAGGTTGCCGGTGCGCCGCATGTCATACTGGAAGGAGAAACCCTTGACCGTACCGAAGTCCTGGTTGTCATAGGTCGTATACTGGCCGACGATGGGCACCGGGAAGAAGGTGCGAACCTGGATCATATCCCGCATCTCCTTGTAGTAAGCGGCGATCTTGAGGGCCGAAGTATTGGACAGCTTCTGCTGGAAGCCGACCTCGTAGTCTACCGTCCGCTCCGGTTTCAGGTTCGGGTTGTTCCGGATGCCGGTGCGCTCCGTAAAGTAGAAATAGTCGATTGGCGTCGCAATGGTGTTGGACGGGGGCCGCTGCACCAGAATGTCGTAGTGAGCAAAAAAGTTGGCCTCGTCGGAGATCGGGAAAGAGAAGGCCAGGCGGGGCATAAAGTTTACCTGAACTTCATAATCCTCGAATGCTGCATTAATATCAAAGCCGCGCTTTTTGATGTATTGCACATCTTCGCGCACATTCAGGTCGCGGTAGACCGGGTTGACCACGCCGCCCTGGAAGATGAGGGCCGGGTTGTTGACCGGGTTGCCATTGGACCCGTACCACTGGTCACCGTCGCGATAGGCCAGGACCTGCTCACCGGATTCGTCGGTGGCGTATACCTTAAAGTCGTCGCCGATATTACCGGGGCGTTCGCCGCCGAATTCGCCGTGGTAATCGGCGGCGCCCTGAATTTCATACAGGCTGTAATTGTCCTTAAGCACCTTGGTGTTGGCGTCGTAGCGGTCGACGCGCAGGCCGAGGCGGAAAATGATGTCCTTGAAGGTAAACTTATCCTGGATGTAGGCGGCGCCGTAGATCGGCCGGTTGGGCGCTACCGGGAAGGTGCGAATGCCCGTGTTGGGGTCCCCGGTAGTGGTCATGGTGAAGAAGTCTTCGAAGTTGCCGTCGAAGTTGTCTCCCAGGTAAGTATACCCGTAATACCCAAGCGACTGGAAGTCGTTCAGTTCCTTGGCGGAGAACATGTCCAGGCTGAGATCTTCGGGGCGCAGGCCGTCGACGTTGACAAAGTCGGTCAGGGCGTCTCCTGTCACCTCCCGTATGCGTTTGTAGAACAGGTCGTCGGCGCCTTCGGCGATGGATACTTCGTAGCGCTGGCCGACGATCGGGATGTTCCCCAGTCCCGGGAGGTTAATGACCAGTGAATCGACCTCGCCAGTCGGGTTGGTCAGCGGGTTGCCCTCGTCATCAAAGGGGATACCCTGGATGTGGTTGTTGGCCAGCTGGCGGGCCAGCACCCATAAATCAAATGGGTTGACGCTGTACTGCCGGTTGGTGCGCTGCTCGTACCATACCCCCAGCTGAATGTTGTGGCGCCCCTTGTCGGAGCCGCCGGGGACCAGGTCGAAGGAGGTCCGCGCCTGGAAGGTGTAGGTGTCGTTGTCGCGCTTGCGGAACAGGTCGTACACCTGGCCGACGTTGGTATGGAAGTTCCAGGAGTTGTCAAAAACGTCGAGCGAACGGCCGTTAATCGCGTTGAAGCCGTCGAGGGTAAAGGGCAGCCCTTCGCCGTCCTGGATGCCGAGCGGGTTGTTGTAAGCCGCCAGCACCGGGTTGATGTTGGGGTCTGGTTCGTAGCCGGTCAGCACTTGCTGGTAGTCTACGTGTTGTGCGTTCCATTGCAGCAGCGAATCCTGGGAAAAGTTATAGATCGGCACCCATTGCTGGTCGAAGCGGCCGATGTAGCCGTAGTTGAACAGGTTGTCCTCATGCCGGGGGTCGTAGAGGTCGTACAACTGCTTTTCGTAGCCGAACTGCAGGGTATAGCTGGCGTTCTGGATCAGCGCCCCCTTGCTTGAGCGGTCCTCTTCGGAGGAGGTGCCGCCCAGGCGGTGGCGGAAGCGGAAGTTACCGCGGTAGGTGCGGTCAAAATCCATGGGGTTGTTGTGGCTGTTGTACACGCGCCAGTTGGCGCCGCTTGCCGAGGCTTCCCCGGGCGTAAACTGGTCTTCCTCCCGGCTGAAGGCGCCGGTGAAGGTCACGTCGATGGCGTTGCTGAGGCGGGCGTCGATCTTGGCCGTGAGGTCATAGCGCCGATATTGCTCGAAGGGCTGATAGTCGAGCGCCTCTATATCTTCATCGGTCAGGAAGTCGGCTGCAACGAAGGGGTTGCCGCCGCGCTCGATGACCGGGTTGGCCTCCAGGTTGGCCAGCACGTCGTCCTTAACGCGGTAGACATTCACCGCGGTGGGGTCATCGTCGAGCTGGTCCGTCAGGCGGCCGGCGAGGCGGAAGCCGAGGATGGAAGTCCTGCTGCCGTCCGATTCGGTGCGCTGCAGGATGGGCCCGCTGAGGTTGAAGCCGACCAGGCTTTGCTCATAGGGGTCGAGAAAGCGGGATGTTTCCGCCTCGATACCGCCGGAGAACTGGCTGGAAGGGCCTTTGGTGGTAATGGAAATGATGCCGCCGGTAACGTCCCCGTACTGGGCTTCGATACCGCCGGTGATCACCTGCAGCTGGTCGATCTCCGATTCCGGTATGAGGTTGCCGCGCACGCGGATACCGTCGATATAATAGTCGGTGGCGTTATCGCGGGAGCCCCGGATGGCGATGGCGTCGCCTTCGTCGGCAGACGCCAGGCCGGCCGTGGTGGCCGCCAGGGCGTTGATGTTCCGGGTCGGCAGGTTCTTGATCTGGTCACTGGTGATGACCGCCCCCTGCGTGGTGTTGTCCTGTTCGACCAGAGGAACGCGGTACTCTGTCACCACGACTTCATCGAGCACGACGCCTTCTGCCGACAATTCGATGTCCAGTCTATTTGCTTTACCGGCAAGAGCCTTCACACCGGTGACCCGTTGTTTGGCGTACCCCACATAGGTCACCTCAACATCGTAGGTGCCGGGGTCGATCTCGGTAAAGTTGTAGTTACCGTCGAAGTCGGTCTCCGTTCCGGTGGTCAGCACTCCGTTTTTATAGAGGGCCACCGAACCGAAGAGGATGGGTTCCCCCGTCTCCTTGTCGGTAACCTTCCCCTGAAGCGTGGTCTGAGCATGTGCTCCCGCTCCAGTGATCAGGAGTGTGAAAAACAATAGTAAATAACGTGCCATAAATTTCCTGTTTTAAAAATTTCGACTAAGGGTTCTGAACCTGTCTGAAGGCGATCTCCTGAAGTGTTTTCAGCGCCGCTTCCACACAAGTTCTCAGGCCAATGCGCAATGTTAAAAAAAATAAACGTTGTTTTCAAAAAAAATCATTTGCCCCCAAAAAGGCCGCAAAACCCGGCCCAGAAGGATCAGGCGCCATCCTAATAAGGGGCCATCCTGGAAAAATCCCGGTTATCCAACCTCAAAAATAGGAATTAAGGATCTCTCCAAGGCATCATTTTTTTTTAAAAGTCAGGTTTCTGATTTGGCGTTTCTGGAGATTTCGTTGCATCCGGGAGTAAAGGGGGTGTTTTAGTGTATCAGTGTTTTAGTGTTTTAGTGTATCAGTGGGCCACCCGTCTAACGTTGGACACTATTGATAGCCAAGATGTTGCGGAACGTCCCAAGCCATTCCGACTTCCGATTTACTCCGTCAGTCGCTTCGCTCGTGTCCGATTTCCGACTTTGTCCAGCGC
>JAGFJE010000241.1 GCA_024103175.1 Phaeodactylibacter sp. | reverse complement strand
ACTGCTCAAGGTGCTTGAAGGCGATTACGCCAAAGGCCTGAATGCCGTGAAGCTGGACCGCCAGGAGTGGATGGGGCAGTCCAATGTGATCCTCTACCAGTTGAAAACCAACGACTACACCTCAGGGATGAGGAAGATGACCCTGGTGAATCGATAGCGCCAAAAACAATAAGACGAACCTCTTTTCAAACCTAAAAGAACGAAAAAATGGATCAGTGCTTACCCATTTACAAGAGGAAGAACTTTATCCGAAGTGTTATAAAAACCAGGTGTTTAGCCCTCTTCCCGCTATTGTTGTTCCTGTTTGTAGGAGCAGCCCTCTCTGCCCAGCCGGTGATCACCGCCCGTTTTGCCAATCCGCAATACAACTGCGATAACGGTGAATACTGCCTGGACGTCGAGTTCCAATCAGACACGCCCGGACAAGAGATCTTCGGGATCAACCTTCGCTTTTTCTATGACCAGGGCCAGCTGACCCTGATCAATACCCGCGACTTCCAGGGCGGCTATACCGGCGCCGGCGGCGCCAACCCCTACGTGCCGCCGGCCAACAACCTGGCTTCCGGCGCAGGCCCTGTCCTGTTTAACTTTACCCATCCCACCGCCACCTTCGTGAACGGCTCCATCTCCAAGACCAATAGCGGCGCGACGCCCATCTTTGTGTCGACCACCGGCTGGACCAAGCTGTTCCAGGTGTGCTTCAGCGTGGATGACCCCGGCGCCGACCTGGATAACTTCTGCCCGAATATCGTTTGGGACCTTGAGTTTGACCCGGCCAACGGCGGTTTTCCCGCCGGCGACGACGGTTTGGTGATCACGGTGGTCAACCCCGACCCCAACTTCGACTCTTCGCCCACCATCGAGAATGTGGAGCAATTCAACTGGGAATATTTTGATCCCGGCCAGACTACGGTGCCGCCCTTTGGGTTCCTCACCGAAGACGTTTGTATTTCGACCCGTTGCATTGACGTATCGATTGACATAGAAGTGGATAATGCCATGCCTGCCTCGGGCAACCAGGTTGTATTTACCGTGACTCTCGCTAATGCCGCCGGTTTCGACGATGCGGAAAACATCCTTGTGGATGTGCCCTTGCCATCGGGTTTCACCTCGTTGATTGATAACGGCGGCGGCAGTTACGATCAAGGTACCGGAACCTGGGCCGTATCCTCTCTGGCCAGTGGTTCGACTACCGTCCTGCAGATCACCGCCACCTATTCGGGCGGCGGCCCTTATACTGTGCTGGCCGAAGTCATCAGCCACGATGGTACGGATGTTGACTCTGAGCCTGGCAACGGGGTGGATACCAACGGCAATACGATTGTAGAAAACGATGATGACCCGGTAACGGGAGACGAGGATGATGGCGACGGTGTGGTCATTACGCCCGTTTCCGGCAGCATAAGCGTCACCAAAGAAGACATTTCCATCGGCCTGGGGCTGGATAATACCCTCAATGAGGGGGATGTGATCAACTATACCATTACTGTAACCAATACCGGTGATGTGACGATCAACAACCTCAGCGTCAGCGATCCCGGCGCCGACGGCCCCATCACCTGCCTGGCCACTACGCTGCCGGTGGGCGAAAGCACTACCTGCTCGGCCACCCATACCATCACTCAGGCCGACCTGGACGCCGGCAGTTTCACCAACCAGGCCACTGTCGATGGCGAAGACCCCTTTGGAAATCCCGTCACCGACACCTCCGATGACCCCGGCGACCTTACCGATAATGACGCCAACGGTGATGGAGAGCCGGATGACCCGACGGTGACAACCCTACAGCAGAACCCTGCCATCAGCCTGGAGAAGGCCGGCACATGGAATGACGACGGGGACGGCATTGCCGAAGTAGGGGAGACGATCACTTACGCCTTCACGGTAACCAATACGGGTAATGTGGCGCTTACGAACATCACGGTGAGCGACCCGACGCCGGGCGTGTCGGTAAGCGGCGGCCCGCTGGCGAGCCTTGCTCCGGGCGCTTCCGACAACAGCACCTTCACCGCCAGCTATACGCTGACGCAGGCCGATATCGATGCCGGCAGCTTCAGCAACCAGGCCACGGCCACGGGCGACGATCCCAATGGCAGCCCGGTAGAAGACACCGCTTCGGACGACCCGGCGACGCCAGCTGCGGACGACCCGACGGTGACTCCATTGCCTCAGTACCCGGAGTTGACCGTTACCAAAACAGATGCACTTGACCTGGGGCCCAATGGCCTGCCTGATGAAGGCGATGTAATCACTTACATCATTACCGTCATGAACACCGGTAATGTTACGGTCAGCGGGATCACTATCAGCGATCCGAATGCCGATATGGGTAGCATCAATTGCTCGCCTGCTGAGGCGTTTACGCTGGCTCCGGGGCAGAGTGCGACCTGTTCTGCCATCCATACCCTGACGCAGGCAGATATCGATTCCCGCATAATTTCTAACCAGGCTTTTGCCAACGGCATTGACCCGAACGGCCAGCCGGTAACGGACGAATCGGACGACCCGGATACTCAAGGCCCGAACGACCCGACCATCACCGAGCTGCCCTGTGTGACGATCGAGGCCTGGGTATACCTGGAAGGCGCCGCTATCTTCTCAGACGGTTCGGAGAACTACGCGCTACCCATGCGCACCGGCCTGAACGACCTGCGCCTCCTGCCGGGCCAGACGCTGGAAGACCTGTTCCTGGGCGTACAGTATACGCCTGCCGGGCAGCCGTACGATATCGCTCCCTGGAACTACTTCGGTACCGAAGGCGATGCTTATGATTCCGCCGGCGACCCCCTGTTTGGCGATGCTGGTTATCCCTCGACGGTTGTCGACTGGGTACTGGTATCCCTGCGAGACAACCCGAACGGCGCCGGCGGCCCGATCTGTCAGGCCGCAGCCCTGCTGCACGAAGATGGAAGCATACAGTTCGTCGATGACTTCGAGTGCTGTAACATTGACCTCGGCCAGAGCTACTACCTGGTGATCGAGCACCGCAACCACCTCATCGTGATGTCGCATGAACCGATCGCCATCGTAGGTGGGGTGATCAGCTATGACTTCCGCGTACAGCAGAGCTACCTGGTGGATCCATTCGGCTTCGGTTATGTAGGCCAGAAGGAGATCCTGCCCGGTGTCTGGGCGATGCACGGCGGCAATGGCAACCAGACGCTGTCCGGCGATTCCGATACGGACATCAACTTCGATGACCGCACCTACTGGGAGGCCGAGAACGGCGACATTGCGAAGTACCGCATAGGAGACTACAACCTGAACGGCGATACGAACTTCAACGACCGCCGCGTTTGGGAACTGAATAATGGCAAGTTTACCAGCGTGCCGAGAGACTGACAAGAAATATGGTTAAGTACTGAATAGGACAGCCGCCCCGGGAGTATTTCCGGGGCGGCTTTTTTTGTGCCACGTATGTTGTTCTGTTTATTGTTGTCGTCGCACTTTGACAAAGTATTGACTCAGGGGCTGGCGGAAATGAGCCACCGAAACACCGCAAAACCAAACACCACAAAACCAATTTCCCTATCTTTGCACCATGAAAAAGCTACCCATCGGCATACAGGATTTTCGAAAACTGCGAACAGAAGATTTTTTGTATGTAGACAAGACCAGAGAGATCTTGCAGTTGGTGCAGGCCGGCAATTACTATTTCCTCTCCCGCCCGCGCCGTTTCGGCAAGTCGCTGACCCTTGCCACCATTAAAGAGTTGTTCAGGGGCAGCCGGGATTTGTTTGACGGGCTGTGGGTTGCGGATCAGTGGGACTGGACGGAAAAGTATCCAGTGGTGCATATTTCCTTTAGCAGCATTGGCTACCAGCAACATGGCCTGGAGAAAGCCATTGACATCATGCTGGAGCAACAGGCTGAAGCATTCCAGATAAAATTTGAGTGGGAAGGCATTAGCCTGAGGTTTAAGGAGCTTTTGGAAAAGCTGGCAGCGATCAACAATAAAGTTGTCTTACTGATCGACGAATACGACAAGCCCTTGATCGATTATCTCGACGACCTGGAGCAGGCCAAAGAGAACCAGAGAATATTAAAGGCATTTTATTCCATCATCAAAGACAGCGACCCCTATCTGCGGTTCCTCTTGGTTACCGGGGTATCCAAGTTCAGCAAAGTATCCATCTTTTCCGATTTGAATAACCTCCAGGACATTACGGTCCATCCGGCCTACAATGAACTTTGCGGGTATACTCAGCAGGAACTCGAGGACTATTTTGATGATCGTATCGGGCAGCTCTGTGAGCAAAAAGGCATGGCAAAGGGCGAATTGCTGGATCAGATCAAAGAATGGTACAACGGCTACAGCTGGAGCGGGGATTCTTTTTTGTACAATCCCTTTTCCATACTCTCGTACTTCTCGGCCACCCGGTTTCAGAATTTCTGGTTCAGTACCGGTACGCCAACCTTTCTGATCAAATTGCTTCAGGAGCGGAACCATTATCACATCGAAAGGGTAAAGGCCGACCTGTCTCTCTTCGAAAGCTACAGCCTGGACAATACGGAGACCCGTTCTCTGCTCTTTCAAACCGGCTACCTGACGATCAAGGAGATCGATGAGTACGGCCTGTTCACGCTGGATTTTCCCAACCGGGAGGTGCGGGACAGCATGTACCGGCACCTGATCAGCGCCTACCGGCATACGCACACTTCCGCCACTACGCCCCTGGTCGTCCAACTTCAGAATGCCTTCAGGCAGAACGACCTGGAGCAGGTTATCTCTATCATCAAAACCCTCTTCAAAAACATCCCCTCCCAGATCTTCATCGCCCAGGCGGAAGCCTATTACCATTCCCTCATTTACCTCACCTTCCGGTACCTGGGCGTTTACATCGAAAGCGAGGTCAATGAATCGGACGCCCGGCTGGATGCCGTGGTGCAAACCGATACGCACATCTACATATTCGAGTTCAAGCTGGACCGCACCGCCAAAGAGGCCCTGGATCAGATCCGAGATAAGGGCTACGCTGACAAGTACCGGCATAAGGGCAAAACTATCACTGGGGTGGGGATTAATTTTAGCAGTAAGCAGAAGACGGTGGAGGAGTGGTTGGTGGAGGAGGTGTGAGGGGGTGTTAGTGTGTCAGTGTTTTGGTGCATTAGTGTTTTGGTGTATCGGAATATCGGCCCAATATGCTTAATATCTCGTATCTTTGCGGCATGAAAAAACTACCCATCGGCATACAGGATTATCGGGGGCTTCGGGAAGGCGGGTACCTTTATGTCGATAAGACACCGTATATACATAAGCTCATCGAGTCGGGTAAGTACTATTTCCTTTCCCGCCCGCGCCGCTTCGGCAAGTCGCTGACCCTTGCCACCATAAAAGAGCTGTTTGGTGGGAGCCGGGAATTGTTCGAAGGGCTGTGGGTTGCAGATCAGTGGGACTGGACAGAGAAGTATCCGGTAGTGCATATTTCTTTTAGCAGCATCGGCTACCAGCAACATGGATTGGAGAAAGCCATTGACATTATGCTGGAGCAACAGGCCGAAGCATTCCAGATAAAATTTGAACGGGAAGGCATCAGCCTGAGGTTTAAGGAGCTTTTGGAAAAGCTGGCAGCGATCAACAATAAAGTTGTCTTACTGATCGACGAATACGACAAGCCGCTAATCGATTACCTTAACGATTTGGACAAGGCCCTGGAGAATCAGAAGATCCTGAAATCCTTTTATTCCATCATCAAGGACAGCGACCCCTATCTTCGGTTCTTACTGGTTACGGGGGTATCCAAATTCAGTAAAGTATCTATTTTCTCTGACCTGAATAATCTTCAGGATATCACCGTCCACCCAGCTTACAACGAGCTTTGCGGTTACACTCAGCCGGAGTTGGAGCACTATTTTGAAGATCGCATTCAAGGAATTTGCCGGCAAATGGGCATGGAAAAAGACGGCTTGCTCGACCAGATCAAAGAGTGGTACAATGGCTACAGCTGGAGCGGGGATTCTTTTCTGTACAATCCCTTTTCCATTCTCTCCTATTTCTCGGCCACCCGGTTTCAGAATTTCTGGTTTGCCACAGGCACGCCTACTTTTCTGATCGATCTGCTCAAGAAGCGGCGTTTCTACAAAATTGAAAAAATTAAGGTTAGCCCCATCATTTTTGAAAGCTACACGCTGGACAATCTGGAGAGCCACTCCCTGTTGTTTCAAACCGGTTATCTCACCGTAAAGGACACCGATGAGTTTGGGCTTATAACGCTCGACTACCCCAATAAGGAGGTCCGGGACGCCATGTACAGCTATCTCATCGGGGCTTTTCGGCAGGAAGAGCCTTCGCTTTCCACCCCTATGGTTGTTCAGTTGCGGCATGCTTTTGTTGCCAATGACCTGGAGCAGGTTGTCTCCATCATCAAAACGCTTTTCAAAAATATCCCTTCCCATATCTTCATCGCCCAGGCGGAAGCCTATTACCATTCCCTCATTTACCTCACCTTCCGGTACCTGGGCGTCTACATCGAAAGCGAAGTCAACGAGTCGGACGCCCGGCTGGATGCCGTGGTGCAAACCGATACGCACATCTACATCTTCGAGTTCAAGCTGGACCGCAGCGCCCGGGAGGCCCTGGATCAGATCCGCGAAAAGGGCTATGCCGACAAGTACCGGCATGAGGG
>JAGFJE010000682.1 GCA_024103175.1 Phaeodactylibacter sp. | reverse complement strand
GCGCTGGACAAAGTCGGAAATCGGACACGAGCGAAGCGACTGACGGAGTAAATCGGAAGTCGGAATGGCTTGGGACGTTCCGCAACATCTTGGCTATCAATAGTGTCCAACGTTAGACGGGTGGCCTCAGAAGAAAAAGAAAAATGAACTATTCCGTGTCTTAAAAAGCAAAAATCCTTTGTTTTGAGCGGCCTGGCGAACAGCGCCAGTCCTCGCACCTCGGCCGGGTAAAAATTCCGAACAGCGCCGGAAACTCTACATCCCGGCGAGGCCGTGGGCAGGCGACTGCCGCCAAGCAGCCCTACTTCCCTACCAGGATCTTCCGCATATCCTTCTCCAAACTCTCCTCCGGGTATTCTACGATGCGGCCCAGTTCTTTATCGTTCTTTACGAAAATGATGGTGGGCACGTACTCGATGTTCCAGCCTTCTTCTTCGTGCTGGGGGCTCTGCTTGTAGTTGTCGGGGTGGTTGCTCAGGGCGATGATCTGCAGCCCGCTTGTCCCATAGTCCAGGTGGTCCATTATTTTGATAAAATGCGGCACTTCCCGCTGGCTGTCGGAGCACCAGGTGCCCATAAAGAGCAAGATCTCGACGTCCAGAAGGGCAGGTTTTACGCCATCCAGGGTAGCCTCATCCACTTCATACCCCGCGTAACTTTCGTTGAACCATTCCCTGAAAGGTTCTTCCATCAGCCCCGCCCGGTTGATCTTCCCCACCAGGATGGTTTCCTCCTCATGGTTGACAACTTTTTGGTTGAGCGGCATAAGGTAGCGGGAGGGAATGGGAAACTCCTCCGTTTCGCCGTTCCACAGGATATTGGCGATCCAGAAGCGGCCGCTGTGCTCAGCCAGCTGTATGCTGTTGATGCCGCGGGAGACGACGGGCCCGCCCTTCTCATTGCGCGACTCATAGGTAGAAAAAACCTGGGTGACGAACCCATACTCATCGGTTTTCCGGCTGAGTTCCCGTTCGAAGAAACCCTTTTCCAGGAAGGGTTTTTCTACTCGCTTGATGTAGTCTTCCACGGTCATGGTCAGCATGCCGGTCAGGCCGTCCGGGTTGCGGTAGACGGTCATCAGGCGGGCTTCCCGGGTGAAGAGGCTGCGCAGGCGGCCCCAGTTGCGTTCCTGCCCCGCCGGCCCGCTAATGACGTCGTAGAGGGCGCCGATAATGGCGTCGACGGACTCGACGTCGGCCGGTTCGGGCTTGGCCCGCTGCTGGCTGTAAAGCGGAGTGGTGAGCAGGAAGGCCAGGAATATCAGTAGTTTATTCATGCTGGTATTGTTCGATTGTTAAATTGTTGTATTGCTGGATGGCTGAATTGCTGAATGGTTTGATTGTTTCATGGCTTCCCAACTTCGATAGAAGCTTTGCCAACAATATAGCCATCTAAACAATTTAACCATTTACCAGGATAGCCACATAGCCATACCTTACGGCTCCACCTCCACATCCCCGCTTTTCGGCACGCGGGGGCGGATGATCAGGCGCAGCGACTGGTCGTAGGTCACGTAATTCCAGACCCAGTTCAGAAAGATAAAAACTTTATTTTTAACGCCAAGGATCTGAAAGAGGTGCACGAACAGCCACACCAGCCAGGCAAAGGCGCCCTGGAATTTCCACCTCGGCAGGTCCACCACAGCGCGGTTGCGGCCGATGGTGGCCATGGAGCCGAGGTCTTTGTAAGAAAAGGGGAGGAGCTCCTTTTCGCGGTGCAGGTTGCTGAAGTTTTTCGCCAGCTGGGCAGCCTGTTGCATAGCTACCTGCGCCACCTGGGGGTGTCCCTGGGGATAAGCTTCTTCTTCCATATAGGCGATATCGCCTACTGCGTATACGTCTTCCAGCCCTGCCACCTGGCTGAAGCGGTTTACCCGGATGCGGTTCCCCCGGGTGAGGGCGCCATCCGGCAAACCCTTGATCCTGGCGCCGGTGACGCCGGCGGCCCAGATCACCTTGCGGGCGCGGATGGTTTCCCCGTCGTTCATGTGTACGTACTCTCCGTCGAAATCGGTGACTATGGTATTGAGCCGGACTTTGACGTCGAGTTCGGTGAGGAATTCCAGCGATTTCCGCGATGATTCCTCCGACATGCCCTGCAGCAACTGCGGCCCTCCCTGCACCAGGTAAATGTCGATCTCATCGGTGTTCAGTTCCGGGTAGTCTTTGGGAAAGACATAGCGCTTCATCTCTGCCAGCGCGCCGGAAACCTCCACCCCGGTAGGGCCGCCGCCCACCACCACGATGTCCATCAGCCCCTGCCGCTCTTCGAAGTCGGTGATAGAAAGGGCCTTTTCAAAGTCGGACAGGATGCGGTTGCGCAGGAAGAGGGCTTCGGAGACCGACTTCATCGGTATGGCGAGGCGGGCAATCTTTTCGTTGCCGAAAAAATTGGTGTCGGCGCCGATAGCCAATACCAGATGGTCGTAATTGCAGATGCCCAGAGACGTTTCCAGTTGCTTCCTGTCCGGATGTACGGCCTTTACTTCCGTGACGCGGATGTAAACGTCCTTGTTTTTCCGGAAAGCCTTCCGCAGCGGAAAGGAGATGGAACTGGGCTCCAGCCCGGCCATGGCCACCTGGTAAAACAGGGGTTGGAACTGATGGTAGTTGTTTTTGTCCAGCAGCACCACCTGGTATTCCTTCCGGCGGGCGAGCTTCAGGGCGAGCTTCAGCCCGCCAAAGCCGCCGCCGACGATGACGATGCGCTTCTTGCTGGATTCGGGGATGTTGATCTTCATTGGATTCCTGGTTGATTCGGTTGATGCGTTAATTGAGCCGGGGGCGGTGCCCTACGCCAGCCTGACTACCGGCGGGCCGCCTAATTAACCCAACTAACCTAATCAACAAACCAGGGCAAGGTAAAGGTTGTTTTGGATTGCACCCAAAAGATGGGATATTTGTTTCGGGCTCTTGGCAGTGCCCCCGACAATGAAATAATCCGACCATTTTGGACTTTGGACGTTCTGATGCGGAAGTCGGAAGTCGGAAGTGCGAAGTTGGAACGGGGCACATAATGAGCGCTAAGCACCCATTTTGCCCCCCATTCCGACTTCCGACTTTTTAACCGGCTGACCAGACGGTCCCACTTCCGACTTAAAATGGCTGCACGTCCAAAGTCCAGGACCATCCAACAATGAACCTATCTTCACACCCCTTGCCTCCTCAACGCGATCTGCGTTTCCATCACATCCTCCAGGAAGGGCTTGCACTTGCGGAAGTTGGCCCGGTGCAGGTAATGGAAGATGTTGTCGTGCACGAACAGGAAAGCGCCCTGCAGGATGACCGCCCAGCCGAAGCCCAGCCACAGCTCGGGGTGGGGCATATTCGGAATGGCCGAGAGGGCCTTCAGCCACAGGCCGGCAAAGATATAGGCCGTATCGAGCCCGATGTTGAGGAGCAGCATCTGCTCGACGTGGCGCTGCACCTCGAAGCGCTGGAAGACGTTACCTTCCACAAAGCGGCGCAGGAAAACGTGGTCGAAGATCCAGAGCACGACGGCGAAGTTGATAACACCCCACGTCATGTTCATCAACATAAAGTACCACAGCCAGCCTTTGAACAGGAACAGGCCGGGCACGCCGATGGCCAGGTTGATGAAACACCACCAGCCCAGCAAGGCCAGGTGCTTCTGAAGGATGATGCCGAAGCGCTCGTCAAAATCGCGTACTTCGTCGACGATCTCCTCCAGGGGAAGGCTTGTCGTCAGGGTGGTGAAAAAGAAGCGCCAGGAGAGGTTGGACATGAGTTGCGAATTTTTTTTGACGCTCAATTTGCAGGCTTTTGATGGGGAGGACAATGAGGTTTGTCATTTCGCTTTCCACTGCATCTCCTCCTCGATGATCCCCAGACGTTCCTTGTCCTCCGCCGAAAAATCCCAGTAGCCTTTTTGATGAAAAGTGCTGATGATGTCTTTGGGATTCAGCATCCAGCGGTAGCCGGCAGCTTCGAGATGGTTGTTGTCCGGGAAGTAGACAGGCCCTTCGGAAAACTGTCGGATGCCCATGAAATTTTCAGGAAGGGCGTAGGCCATCTGAAGCTGATTATCCCAGATCTTTATGGCTAATCCGTCGAGGCAGCCACCCCCACCTTCAAACCCGGAGTCGCCTTCCGCAATAAGGGCTACATATCTTTCACTGGGAGAAACGGCCCAATGGGTTTCCTGGAGGACACAATTGAGGGTATCCTGTTCGATGTGGAGTACGGTTTTCCCCTGCTTGTTTTTGATGCTGTATCCATCCAGTAAGAAATTCCGGGGAGTTACTGCCTTTTCCGGCGGTTCGGATACAGCGTTTTGGAGCTCCAGTCCCCTTACATCGTATTGAAATGGCCGGCTTTTTATGGCGCAGATGTTACCCAAGCCATAGTCAAACCTGGAAATGGTGGAAATTCCATAGTTATCCTGATGGTGCAGGTACGGCCCTTCCATATCGATCTCTCCTTCCAGATAAGAGGCCGGGGTAAACTTATCCCAGTCAAAGCGATAAAAGTTATGGAACGGGCCTAAAGGATTCGTGCTTATTAAAAAAGGAGGATTTTTGTATTCACTGAAATTGAATTCTTTCACTTGCCATATTTCAGGCCCTGATGGTGAAAAAACCGGAGTTAACTTCCGTTCTCCTGAATGGCCGCGGACATGGAAAAGCACTTTGTCCTGCATTCCCCATTCGGTGTAGATAAAGTTTTCGTCATTGGATATTTTGACGCAAACCAACTCCTTCTCCTCGTTATGAGGCAGGAAAATTTCTTCATAAGCTTTATCCTTTCTGATGAACAGCCGGGGGGGCGAACTGCCGGCGTCAACTTTAAACAGTTCTGTGGTGGAGAAGAAAATACCGGCCGGCATTACAGTGGAATAGTAGGAGCCGGAGGGAAAATAATCCGGGTCAACCTGTTGGAAAAGGGAATCAAAAGTGGAAAAAATAGAAAAGCTGCCGCTTCCATAAAGCCCCCTGCTGAATTCAACGACAGCCTCCCACAAGCTCCCCGGCCGGTTGTAGTGCATGGGGAGAGGGGATATCTCTCCGGGCTGTTGAGGTGAAAAATACAGGTTATAAAGCACCCGTACGGCTTCGGCGTTTGTCGTGTCGTAGCAAAAGGCATATTGAGCCAGGCGAAAGGCCCGGGTAGGGTCTTTTTCACTCAGGAGTGCCGTCAGTGCCCGGGCGCCCAGTTCATTAGACCTGGCTTCCTTCAGGTTTTCTTCCGCTTTGGTTTCTGCTCTCTGCGCCCGTTGAGTGGCCGTGTAGGCGATGACGGCGATCATCAGAAAAATACCGGCGGCAATGACGGCGCCCATAGTGATCATTCGTTCCCGCCGCCGCCTGGCCCGGTGATGCGCCTGGCTTTCTTCAAAAAAGCCTTTCAGCTCTTCCTCCAGGCGCGCCGTATTCAGCGACTGATCTACCAGTTCGATCTCGCCGATACTCAGGTATTCCTGTTTTTTTTCTGCCGGGGATGCTTCCCGGAAGCGTTTCAGCTTATTGCGAATAGTTGTCACGGCCTCCCTTCGGCGCAGCTCCTCGGCATTGAACCGGGAGAAGATCCGCTCCGCCAGGCGGTCGTGCATGATTTCGTAGCGCTCGGCCTCGGTTTGAGCGAAACGCAGCCGGTTGAGGATGCGGCTCTCCGGGCCGGCGAACTCGTCGAGGCAGGCCTGCACGAAAGGTTGGGGAGGGGCGGCCTTGCCGAGCTGCAATTCCTTGTAGATCTCTTCGGCGCTGCGGTTCTGCTTGGTGCCCTGCACAGTCACCATCTGGAAAAGGATCTGCAGGGGCAGGTTGGCGCCTTTTTCCTTCAGATTGGGGTATTCCTGAAAAACCTTGCCGGAAACGCGCTCCACCTGTCGGCCCAGAAAATCAGCCATCACATCGGCCAGCTTGTTGTTTTCCACCAGAGGTTTATCGATCAGGATATGCTCCCTGTTTCCCGGCCGCTCGCGGTCTTCCTGGTAGAGGCGGTCCAGGTAGACCTGCAGGGTGGTAAGGTCTACCTCCCCCCGCTCGTCGGTGAGGTTGCGGAGGATCAGCTCGCCGGCGCCGGGTTGTACCTCAAACTCGGGGTACTCCGGATAGGGCGTGGTAAGGGTGCCGTTGACTACCTGCAGCAGCTGTTCCGGCCGCATTTTTTCTACCCGGAAGCGATGCTCGAAGAGGAATGGCAACTGCTTTTCATAGCGATAGAAATGAGCAATGTACTCCTCCCGCGTCACGATGATGACTTTGCAGAACAGGTCCTCCGAGAAGAGCCCCAGCTCCTGCAGGGCAGTGAAGAAGGCATCCTGTTCTTCCCGGCTGCCCAGGGTGAAGATCTCTTCAAACTGGTCAAGGATGAGGTAGATGGGCACGTAGGACAGGTGGAACAGGGCCTTGACCAGGCCGCGCAGGCCATCAAAGGTTTCCGGCTCGGGAGCGAGCTCCTCCGGGTACCATTCCATCTGTTGTTTGCGGTGTTCTTCAAAGCGTTCCCGATAGCGCCGGTAAAGCTCTTCGCGTATGGGCGTGAGGAAGTCGGTGCTGCGCCGCACCAGTACGGGCATCCAGTCGCGGGGCGAATACATGCTCTGCAGGCCGCACTGTATGAGGCTGGTCTTGCCTGTGCCCGAAGCGCCGTACACCATCATGAACTTGGAGCGCATGAGAGCGTCATACAGCTGTCGCGTTTCCTTGTCCCGCCCGAAATAGTAAGGGATGTCCTCCTTTCGGTAGGGACGGAGAAGCCTGAAGGGGCTGATGGCGGGAATGGTTGCAGGCATGTTCAGTTGGTTTGTGGTATATCCATTTCTAATTGTTCCAGCTGGAGGTGGACCTTTTCAAATCTTTCCATGGCTTCCGGGCCGGCCTCGATGTGCTCCGGCAGCCGTGCGCCGTCGGTGGTGATGGCCAGCTCGTTATCCTGAGCGAAGGCGTAGTCGTGGTTGATGTCCCGGTCGATGTAGTGGTACACGTATTCCTTGTAAAAGCCTTCACCGCGCTGGTAGTCCAGGGTGAAGACCGCCGGGTAGCTGTTGATGTTGTTGCCGATGAAGGAGCTGCGGTCCAGGTAGAAAGGGCTGAGGTTGACGATGTCGTTCAGCAGGGCAGGATCGTCGGCATTTTTGCGGGGGGTGAGCAGCAGGCAGTAGTTATCCGTGGCGGTTTCCCGCATGGTGGTGGCGGTTTTCGGCGTTTCGAAGGCGGCGTGCAGGGCAATGAGGTGATGAGAATAAGGGTGTTCGGATTCCAGTTTCCGGATCTTATCGACTACGATGGAGCGCACCGTGTGCAATTTGTATTCTGTGAGAAAAAGGCAGGCTTTCAGGAAGCCGGCGTAGATGGCCTCTGCTTCCAGGGCCAGCCCTTTTTCGGCATTCGCCTTGCCGGCAGCCCGCGACCGGGCCAGCGCTTCAAACCGCTCATCTCCTGTTGCGAGCGCCTGTTTCCATTCCTCCATCAGGAGATAGCCGGGCCGCAGGCCCTCTTCATTGTCGATTTCCTGCAGGAATGCCCTGAAATGAGGTTCCAGGTGGAGGGGGTCGGTATTGTTCAGGTTTTCCAGGCGTTCTAAATGGGTTCGGGTGCGGAAAATGAAGTCTGTTGAAGTATAGTCCTCCTCCGTGGGGATCAGGGGGAAGGGTAGAGGCGCCACTTCAAACCCTTCACTAACGGCGTCCCAGAGCATGGAGAGGCTGAGATAACTCAGGAAGCGGGTGAGTTCCGAGTAGGCAGTGATGAGTTCTCTGAGCCTTTCCAGCCCGGGTTCGGCCATGGTGCGGCCGGGTTCTACCGCGAAGAGGCGCCGCAGGTGGGTCCCCACGATCCAGGGCAGCCGTTCGATGAGCACCATGAGGGGGTCCTGTCGGCTGGTGCGGAGCTCCGGTATGCTTTTTTTGAAAAGGAATACCAGTTCGCGCAGGCTCTGGGTGGGGTTAGGCCTGATGCCTTCCAGGACCATCTCCGGCAGGGGGGGCGGCTGGTTGAGCACCCACTGTTTGATGTCCTCATCGGGCAGGGCAGGGTTGAGGTAAAGCCCCCAGGGGATGGCTTCCTCGTAGGGGCCGTCCGGCAGGCTGGCGATGTCCATATCGAAACCCCGGCTGGCCGCTTCGGGCAGGGTATGCATTTTGGCTACGGCAGTCTGGAATGCCTGTTCAAGGGTGCGCCCTTCCGTGGCCCAGGTGCTGTAGAACTGCCCGGCGAGCTGTCGGGCCGCCTCGTCGTTGACCTTGGCGTTGGTAGCGATGACTGCCGCCACGCCCACTGCATGCAGGCTGCTTACCTGGCCACGGGTGGCGCAGCCGTTGAGGAATACCAGCCGCAAGGGGTTGGCCCCACCGCCTTCCTGCCGATTGAGCCCGAATAATTCGGCTATTCCTTTGATGTGGCCGGCCTCTTCCAGGTAGAGGGCTTCCCCGTCGGCATGGCCCGCGTAGTGAAAAACCTCGATATCAGGGGTATTGGTGAACTGGTTGAAAATATCGTCGGTATTGGCGGCCCGGTTGGATTCCAGCTCGTAGAGGCGCCGTTGGTGGAGCGGCGCCAGGGCCCGTTCAATGGCCCGCAGTTCCTGAACGAGGCCGGGCAGGGGTGTTTGCTCCGGAGCGTGGGCGCAGGCTAGGAAAATGTGTTTCATCGGTCAGCTTATTTGCCGGGGGTGAATATGGATTTGCTTTCAAATATAGAAAAGAAAAGCCGTATTGCTCCTATCCTGCCAGTACTGGACAATAGTTATTCCCGCAGGGCTTTAAAAGCACTTCCCAGATTAGCTGTAATATCCCCCGCCACCATCGCCTCCTGCCCGATCTCCTCAGCCGCGGCATCTCCCGCCAGGCCGTGCAGGTATACGCCGAGCTGTGCTGCCTGAAGCGGTTCATACCCCTGGGCCAGCATACCGGTGAGGATGCCCGTGAGCACATCCCCGCTGCCGGCGGTGCCCATGCCCGGGTTGCCGGTGCTGTTGAAATAGCAGTTGCCGTCCGGAGCGGCGATGCAGGTGTGGGCTCTTTTGAGCACGATGTAGAGGCCCAGTTCGCGGGCTTTTTCGCGGGCGCGCTCCACCTGTTCGAAGCCGTTGGCGGTTTTGCCGAAGAGGCGCTCGAATTCCCTGGGGTGGGGGGTGAGGATGCTCCTTTTGGGGATATACTGTTGCCATTCCCTGTTCTTGCCTAAAATGTTGAGGGCATCGGCGTCGATCACCAGGGGCTGGTTGGCCTGTTTGAGCAACTCCAGCAAGGCTTTGCGGGTAGCTTTTTTCTGCCCCAGCCCGCAGCCCAGGCCAATGGCGGCGTAACCGTTCAGCTCCGGTACTTCCGTAAACAGGTACTGGTGGCGGTCTACATTTACCATCGCTTCTGGTATGGCGATCTGCAGGACCTGATAACCGCACTTGGGCACGTGCACGCTCACCAGCCCCGCTCCGGCGCGCAGGCAGGCGCGGCTGGAGAGAATGGCAGCGCCTATTTTGCCATAGCTGCCCATGATGAGCAGCGCATGGCCGTAGGTGCCTTTGTGATCGTACTTGCGGCGTTGGCGGAGCAGAGGGCGGACAAACGCCTCATCCATGAA
>JAGFJE010000221.1 GCA_024103175.1 Phaeodactylibacter sp. | reverse complement strand
GGCCAGGGCAAGCAGTTCGCTTTCATCGGCCAGATTGCCGTGCAGGCCACAAAGCAGGAGGCCATAGAGAAAGAAAGGCAGGTCGCCCAGAGACGTTTCATTTTCGGTAATCCTCCAGGCCAGCAGGGACCCCACCCGTTCCCAGAGGCCCGGAAGGATGGCGGACAGCAGACGGCTAACCTGAATGAGGCGGATTACGGTGGGGTGCTCACTATCCCGGTTGTAATACCATTCGCTGGGGACCGTCAGGAGGATGGTACAGGAGAAAGCGATCGCCAGGTTGGCTTTCTGTGCCTGGTCGTAGAACCTGGAAGTCGTCTGTTCCGGCCGCTGCCACCGCGTAAGGGCCACTACTTCGGACAGGGCGGTATCAAATTGCATCTTCGGGATGCGCTTTTCACGTTGGATGCGTTCCAGGGCCTTCAGGTATTCTTCGGCTCTATAACCGTAGTCGGCCTCAGCAATAGACCAGAGGGTATCCGGTTTGGCCTCCCGGCACAGAAATTCCAAAAGCAAATGCTCGTTCGGGTTGAACGGTTGGAGTATGTTTTTTGGGGCGTTCATATTGGATAATACTGGCGTTTTTTAAATGCTTTAACAGGAGTTAGTGATGTTTGGGTTCCGGGGATCTCCATAACTTCCTTGAAAGTTTTGCAGATCTTATCCCGGATCCCATTGCCTCCATACAAGCTCTCAAATACGCCGCCACGTGAAGGTGTCACGCCCGGTTAAACTATACCCTGGCATAGGGACAACCAGTTCCTCCTCATTCAACTCGAGGATCCTCCAGGACATATCTGTATTGATAGCAGGGTCAGGGTGTTTAATTCGGATCTCGGCCTTATCATTTTCAAGGGACCATTCCCCCCCTGTAAAAGGAGCATCAAGGCCCACATCGGCTGGACAGCCATGAAACCAGGAGAACCCTCCATCCATATTGAAATTTACCTGAAGGCTTTCGACGCAATCGTTATCTCTGACCACGACACCGTTTATCTTATCGACGCGATAAGACTGGTTGGATCCATTGGTGATGCATTCCGCTACGTCTACCGCACAATCCAAAGCCGGGGAGGGATCTTCTTCTCCGCCATTGTTATTGCAGGTGAAAAAGGCAAATGACAGCAAAAGCGCAAGGAGTGATAGTTTGTTCATAACCATAAATTTTGGTGGAAGAAATTGCTGCACACAATATCCCGGGAAAGGGAAACACCGGCATGGAATATTGTCACCAATCCATGAAATATTGTAACATTCTGTTGCGGGCGGCTACACCTCGCTCGGCGGCTTGCCATACTGCGCGGAGAAAAGCTTCGAGAAATAGCTGGGGTCTTTGTACCCCACCTGGTAGGCTACCTCCGAGACATTGAGGGTTCCTTCCTGCAGTAAGCGGTGGGCTTCCTGCAAGCGGACCTGCCGGATGAAATGCGAAGTGGGCCTTCCCGTCAATGCCTTGATCTTGCGGTGCAGGTGCCCCCGGCTGAGGTGGAGGGCTTCGCTCAGCGCTTCGATGCCGAAGGTGTCGTCATCCAGGTTGGCGTGCAGGTGTTCTTTGACTTTCAGGATAAAAGCGTCCTCTTTTGGGGTGGTGGGGTCCGGCTGGAAGTCCGGCGCGTTATAGCGGGCCTGTAATTTTTGCCGCAGCTCGATCAGCTTGCGCAGGCGGACCTCCAGTTCTTTCTTTTGGAAAGGCTTGGCCAGGTAAGCATCCGCTCCGTACTCCAGGCCCTCCAGCTTAGCGTCCATGTCCGCCCGGGCCGTCAGCAGAATGATCGGTATGTGGCTGGTAAGGTCTTCTTCTTTCAAAACGCGGCACAGTTCAAATCCGTCCTTCACCGGCATCATCACATCGCTGATAATGATATCGGGCATGTGCGCCAGCGCAAGGTCAATGCCCTCCTGCCCATTGGCAGCGTAAGAAAGGTTATACCTGTCCTGCAGGCAGGTGGTGAGGTAGTGGGTTACATCCTGATTGTCCTCGACAATGAGGATCGTGGGGCGCTCAGGGCCGGCAACGGAGGGGAAAGCGCCTTTCTCTGTATGCTCTTCCGGTAATTCGTCCGGGGCGCCCATCGGATCTGTATGGCCGGCCGGTGGTTCCTGCCTTTCCGTTTTCGGATCCTTCCTTATCGGCAGCCATACGCTGAAGGTGGTTCCTTTGGCCACTTCACTGGCTACTTCAATTTTCCCCTTCATCAGTTCCACCAGTTCCTTTGCCAGGGCCAGGCCGATGCCGGTGCCAGCCCCGGGCCCCTCCCAGCCTCCCCCAAAGGAGGAGGAGTGCCAGCGCTGGGCTGCATTTTGTTGCCCGGCGCCGGCAAACTCTCCCTCCTCTGGAGAGCCTGTCCTGAACTCGGTATGGGAGGGTAGGCTATAAAAGCGGTCATAAATGTGTGGGAGCTGATCGGCGGGAATACCGCGCCCGCTGTCCTGTACCCTTAGTAGCAGGTAGTCGGCGGCAGGTGGTTTGTGGTGGCGGCCCACTGTAATGGTTATGCTTCCTCCTTCGGGCGTGAACTTAATGGCATTGGAGAGCAGGTTGCTCACTACCTTTTGCAGGCGTTCCGGGTCGTAATCCATGGCCAGTTCCTCGGCCTCCGCATGGAAGGTGAGCTCGATACCTTTCTGGCCTGCCAGCGATTGAAAAGATTCGGTGATGTATTTTAGAAAGGGAAGGATATCCGCCTGTATCAGGTGGAGCTTCAGCTTACCACTTTCAAGCCTGGACAGGTCGAGCATCTGATTGACGAGGTGCAGCAGCCGCTGCGCATTGCGTTGAACGATGGCTTCTTTGGCTACCCCCATAATAACCGTCAGCGGCGTACGGAATTCGTGGGTGATGTTGGTATACAGCTTTGTCTTGAAGCGGTCCAGTTCTTTGAGGCGGCCGGCTTCCAGGATCGCCAGGCGACGGTTGAGCTGGAAGCGGTAAAGCAGGTAGACGGCTGTCAACCCGGCGATCAGGTAAGCCAAATACGCCCACCAGGTGGCCCACCAGGGAGGGAAGATCGTGATCGACAGGGCGATGCCTTCATCATTCCAGACGCCGTCACTATTCGAAGCTTTCACCCGAAAGGTGTAATGGCCCGGGTCGAGATTGGTGTAATCGGCCTGCCGCCGGGCGCCTGCCGCCTGCCACTCGTCGTTGTAGTTACTCAGCATCACCTGATACTGGTTCTTGGCCGGGTTTTTATAGTGCAGGGCGACGTAGTGGATCGTGAGGTCGTTTTGCCAGTGGCGGAGCTCGACCTCCTTCGTTATTGAAATGTGCTTCGACAATGGTGACCCTTCACCAATTTCCAGGGGCGCACCCAGTACTTCCATTGCTGTAAAGGCCAGTTTGGGAGGAACCTGATTCTCCTGAATACTATCGGGATGGAAATAAACGATGCCGAACGTCCCTCCGAAAAACAATACGCCGTTTTCATTTTTGTGACAAGCCTTTGAGAAGTTGTTGGCGGGCAGGCCATCCGACTGGTAGTAATTCCGGAAAGTTTCCGTTTCGGGGTCGAGGCGGGCGAGGCCATTTTGCGTGCCCATCCACAGCCGGCCGTGATCATCCTCCAAAATACTGTTCACTCTACTATGCGGCAGCCCATCGGCAATATTATATCGTTTTAGGGAATCATTACCGGGATCTACCCGAACCAAACCGTCGAGGGTGCCGGCCCAGATATACCCTGCCTGGCTCTCGTGAAAACAGGTAGCTTCCGCACTATCAAAAAAATCAAATTTTTCCTCCTGTGGTTCAAACCGGAAAAAACCACCTGTCCCGCCCATAATTCCACCCCAGATATTGCCCTGTCGATCTTCGAAAATACCTGAAACGGCCTGGTGGTAATTGGGCATCAAAGGATGTATGACTAAATACGCTTTAAAATCATCGGTTTCGGGCTGGTATTTGCTAAGTGAGCGAAATCTTCCCACCCATACCTGCCCCCGGGAATCTGAATAAACGGTATTGATCGCGCCGCTTCCTGCCCGGTAGGCTTTCACCTCCTTCGTTGCCGGGTCAAAGCGGGAAAGAAATGGGAAGCCGTACCATATCCGCCCCTGCCGGCCCACGGCAAGGCCCAGGATGTCATTAAACCCGATATCGGCTCCATCCTCCGGGCCGGACTTATAATGAGTGAACAGGTTTTTGTCCGCATCCCATTTGTTCAACCCGCCGCCAAGTGTAGCGATCCAGTAATGGCCTGCCGCATCCTGGCTGATAGCGGTTACCCAATCATGGCTCAAACTATTCGGATTGGCCGGCTCGGCTTTTAACCAGTTGAAAGCAGCTCTTTGGGGGTTGTATTTCAGCAGGGGCCCATCCTCACTCCCGATCCATACCATCCCGCAGCGATCCTGTCTAATTTCCCGTGCCCTTAAAAGCGGGAAGAAATTCAATCCGTCCGGCTGAATATCGATCCGGGAAAATTTCCGGCTTTGCGGGTCCAGCCAGCCTAAGCCTTCCGCACCAAACCATTCTCCCACCCAGATCCTTCCCTGCCGGTCGGCAAGAATTTCGGGCGTCCCGTCCATTGGAAATGACTGAAATTGTTCTTTTTCAGGATCAAAACTGAGGATGCCTCCGCAGCGATAGGTATCGAGCCATAGCTTCCCGTCGGGGCCTTCCTTAATTCCCATATAACAGTTTTCAATATCCTCAATACTGGCCAGGGCTTCCGATTCAAAATACCGAAAAGAATCGCTGTGCTTTTCCCAAAGGTAGAGGCCCTTCTTACCTCCCAGCCAGAGCCTGCCTTTCCGGTCCTTGTGGAGTTTAACGATCCAGTCGCCAGGCAAAATGCCGGCGCTTGCTCCTAATATTTCAAAGGGGATATCCCGGGCGGACCGGGCATCTGGATATTCCATTTCGGGATGCAACCGGATCAGGGACTTCGGCTGGAACACGCTTATCCAGACATACTGGCTGTCGGCCACGATGGAGGAGACGCCGCCATGGATGAGCGGAGTGCTGTCGGCCGGCTCAAATAGGTAAGGGATGATCTTTTCCGTCTCCCGGTCAAAGCGGGAGACCGACGGTTTGCCGATCCGGTCAAAGCCCGATCCGATCCAAAGGTCGCCGTAGGCGCCCTCCGCCAGGACAAGCACTCGCATACCGCCGTATTGCCGGGCCGCCAACTCCGGGCCTTCAGGAATATATGGATGCGCCTCAAAGCGATACCCATCGTATTTGAACAGCCCGCGCGAGGTGCCCAGCCAAATGAAGCCGATGTGGTCTTCCAGGATCTCAAAGACACTTTGTTCGGGCAGGCCTTCTTCCTGGCCGATGGCCTCAAAGCGCAGGGTAATGGTGGTGTCTGCATCAAACGCCTGGCTGTGGGCCGCCAGTGGCCACAGGCCGGTTATTAACAGCAAAATGCAGAAGGTATAATGAGACATATTCTAAAGGTATGACAATTTTCACGTTGTTTTGCGGTGGGGGAGGGCATTTAGGGAGGTGAAGTTGTGATGCTCCCAATGGTGGTGGTTAGCCCCACACGTACGGGCGGAGGCCCGCCCGGGAGTGGGCGCCCAGGCGTGCTGAGGCTGTTCAAAACGCTGTGCTTTTTTCTTTTCTTACCGGAGGGTGCGCGGAGTAAGCAGAGTACGAAAGCCTCTGGTGGCCAGCGCGTGGAATTTTACTTTTTCGTGCACCCGGCGGTTCAGGGACTCAATATAATTGACACTGCATAGGAACACAAATCTGAAATATTGGCGCTAATTGTGTGGTGCTTTAGTCGGTAGGCAATTCCTTTTGCCTTCAACTATATCCAGTAACAGTCTATACATTTCTTTTCCTCTTTGGGATAGTTTTCGTTTTTAGCTGTCGGGGGGGAGCGGAAAAAGGGGAAAGCCCTACCCCTGGGGGTGTTCGAGGGGAAATTTTTCGAGGGTTTCGTATTTAATGCTCCTTCCAATTTTTTTGGTTCGGGGCGCTATTGCTTCAGCCAGCCCGCGATCTGCAGCAATTGGCTTTGCAGGCCCGGGTTCCGGATCCGGCCTGATCCTTTCCACAGCCAGTCAGCGGTATCGCTCCAGTCGTCCAGCAGTTGATTGAAGGGGGTCAGTCCCAGCAACCAGTCCGGGCCGATCTGAGGGAATCCTTGAGCCTGGATGTCGGCCCGGCAGCGTGCTTCTTCGGCGATCAGGTGG
>JAGFJE010000214.1 GCA_024103175.1 Phaeodactylibacter sp. | reverse complement strand
ACCTGGTGGAAGGGCTCACCGACGACCACACCCTGCGCATGATCTTCCCCTCCCGCCGGTTCACCAATGAACGGGGTGAAACGGAAAAAGACCCCTACCCCATCTCCTGCGGTTCGCTGGATGGCTTCGGCGGCTTCTTCAGCCGCAATTTCCGGGAGCACGATTTCCAGCTGGGGCGCAAGAACTGCCAAAGCTTCCTGCGCAATTACTTTTGCATCCCCATCGGCCGGGCCCGGGAAATGTCGGCCTTTGAGGACTGGAAAGAAGGGGACGAACGCCATCAAAGGTTCTTCAGCCCGGAAGTCAACGGCTATCCCATCATTCCAGACATGACCTACTATCCGGAAGGGTACGAAAAGAAAATAGCCTCGGAATATGAAGCCTATACCCTTTCGACTCCCGACAGGCAGCCGGTCGACGCGGAGGATATTTTTGCCCTCAAGGACAAAATACACCACCGCTTGAAAACCGTGTTGCTGAACCTGGGCGCCAAACGGGAGGAAGGCGGCCTGGAAGCTGCATCCACAACAGCCCCCTCGACAGAACAAAGCCGGATGGTAGCCAGCGAGGTGGACGCCCTGATGGAGAAGCATTTCAAACAGTCTACTTTTGAGGCCTTCGTCAGTGATGTGGCCGCCGATGTGGGGAAAAAACTGTGGAATAAGGTGATCGCCGATAAAGTGGCGGGCTACCTCACCAAAAATGTCATCCGCACCATCCTGATCGAGTTCAAAACCCGGGGGTTATTGGCCGGCAAGTAGACTTTGGACGTGCAGCCATTTTAAGTCGGAAGTGGGACCGTCTGGTCAGCCGGTTAAAAAGTCGGAAGTCGGAAGTCGGAATTTGGGCCAGAATGGGCGCTCAACGCCTTCTTTTCCGCCTTCCGCCTTCCGATTTACTCCCTGCCTGCCAGGCCGCCAAGGCTTGCCTGGCGGGTAGGCAGGCGTCAGTCGCTTCGCTCGTGTCCGCCTTCGACGTCGGTACGTCCAAAGTCCAGTTATCACTACCAAGGGGAAAAAATAATGGCGCCCCGGGCAATAGAATGCACCGGCAGCCCATTATTGAAGATGCGATGGTTTTGTTGCCATCGCATCTTCTTTTTTTTAAGAGGGCACGCTTGGAGATGCCATAAAGCGCTTCCCCTGAACATGCTCTGGAAAACTAACAGAAATGAAACTCTTTTTGGCAGTCGTTCTTATGTGTATCGGCACGCAAATGTTTGCCCAGGCCGAATTTGGCTGGGGGCTGGAAGCCTACCCCAACTTCTCCAACCGCCGCCTGATCGCCCAATCTACTGTTTCGGATAACGAAACCAGAGAACTGGAGGAGCTGGAAACAGGGCGTTTTTCCTACGCTGCCGGCCTCTTTGCCCAATGGCGGGGAGAACGGGCGGGGTTCCAGACAGGGCTGCGGTTCCTGGATACGGGATATCGCACGGCCCGCACCTCTTTATCGGCCGACGACACCCCGCCGCCGGGCGCCACCGAAAAGCGCATCGTTTATCAGAACCGCTTCATCGAAGCGCCGGCAGAAGTGCAGTTCTTTCATGAACTGAATGAAAAAAATGACTTTTTTTTCTCCATGGGGCTGGCCCTGGCCTATAACATTTCCAATGCCACCAAAACCATCTATTATACCGGAGATACCAGCTCTGCCGACAGCCAAAAGGCCGACAAGGCCAACTTCCACAACATCAGCTACAGCTTTCTCACCGGAATGGGCTGGGAGCGCCAGGTAAGCGATGGCCTTTCCTTTGTCCTGCAGCCTTCCTTCCAGTTCTGGCTCCAGGCCCTGCTCGTTGAAACGGACATCAACCGGAACCTTTACTCCGTAGGAGTGCGGGTGGGAGTCAAGTTTCATTAGCAAAGGATTTTCCAGGCCTGGAAAACCTGGCAGGCCTGAAAAACCTCAAGGCTAAACAAATTGCGCCCTATTTCCTTTATTCAAAGGAATCTTTAATAAACATAAAAACCAACTTTATGGAATACAGAAGGCTTGGAAGATCAGGGTTGCAGGTCAGTGCGCTGTCACTGGGTTCCTGGCTGACCTTCGGAAAACAGATCAGCGACGACGTCGCCGAGCAACTGATGGTAACCGCTTATGAAAACGGCGTCAATTTCTTTGATAATGCCGAGACTTACGCCCGCGGCAAATCGGAAATCGTCATGGGCAACATCCTCAGCAAGCAAAAATGGGAACGCAGTTCATTCCTGGTTTCCAGCAAGGTGTTCTGGGGCGATGGCGGCCAAAAGCCCAACCAGTCGGGCCTGAGCCGCAAGCACATCTTCGAGGCCTGCGAAGCCGCCCTGAAAAGGCTGCAGGTAGATTATCTGGATTTGTATTTCTGCCACCGCCCCGATAAGAACACCCCCATCGAAGAGACAGTGTGGGCCATGAACCACCTCATCCAGCAGGGCAAAGTCCTCTACTGGGGCACTTCCGAATGGTCGGCGCAGGAGGTCATGGAAGCCCACATGGTTGCCCGCCAGCTCAACCTCATCGGCCCCACCATGGAACAACCGCAGTACAACATGTTCCACCGGGAAAAAGTGGAAGTGGAGTTCAGCCAGATCTACAAAACGGTGGGCCTGGGCACGACGATATGGTCGCCGCTGGCCTCCGGCGTGCTGACTACCAAATACCTCGACAAATTCCCCGAAGGCACCCGCCTGGGTATGAAAGGCCTGGAATGGCTAAAAGAAAGCAGTCTCAGCGAGGAACGGCTCAACAAGGTGCGTG
>JAGFJE010000189.1 GCA_024103175.1 Phaeodactylibacter sp. | reverse complement strand
TTCGTGACGCCGGAGTTCACCCTCAAATTCGGCTACCAGGGCATCTACCGGCGGTTCACCCCCGGCAAGATCACCAGCAACGGAGCGGAATCCATCTTCAGGTCCACCAGCCTGCAGAAGCAGTTCGCCCTGGACCACGCCCTCTACCTCGGCGCCGAGCATCAGGTAACCGACAGGCTCAGCCTGGAATACGGACTGCGGTACAGCCTGTTCCAGAACATCGGCGAGGGAACGGTTTACGAATACGAGGACCCCGAGGATAATGTCGATATCGTCATCCGCGATTCCACCACCTACAGGAGTTTCGAGACGATCAAGCTGTTCCACAACCCCGAGCCGCGCTTTGCCGCCCGTTATATGCTGGACAGGCAGAGCTCGATCAAGGCCTCTTACAACCGGATGGTACAGTATGTGCACCTGATCTCCAACTCCACCGTGCCCATTCCCTTTGCCACCTGGGCGCCCAGCTCGCCCTATCTGGACCCGCAGAAGGCCGATCAGTTTGCCCTGGGGTACTTCCGCAACTTCCGGGACAATATGTTCGAATTCTCGGTGGAGGCCTATTACAAAAAGGCGAGGGACCTGACGGAATTTGCCGACAACGCCGAGCTGTTCTTCAACCGCCACCTGGCCACCGAGTTCCGCCAGGGCGAATCCGAAGCCTACGGCCTGGAGTTCTACCTGCGCAAGAGCAAGGGCAGCCTGACCGGCTTCGCCAGCTACACCCTGGCGCGGGCCACCATGGAAGTGCCCGGCATCAACAAGGATGAGGCCTTCCCGGCCAACCACGACCGCCGCCACAACCTCAACCTGGCCCTGGCCTACGACATCAGCCCCCGCTGGAGCCTCGGCGCCAACTTCACCTACGCCTCGGGCCGCCCCATCACCCTACCTGCCGGCAAGTACGACTTCGACGGCTATCAGGTCAACCTGTACTCCAGCCGCAACGGCTACCGCCTGCCGGATTTCCACCGCCTGGACCTCTCGGCCACCTACGAACCCCGAAAGAACGAGAACCGCCGCTGGCAGAACTCCTTCGTCGTCGGCGTCTACAACGCCTACAACCGGCAAAACCCCTGGACTATTTACACCCGCACCAAACAGGATGACGACGGCAACATCATCGGCGACGGCACCGAGAAGGAGGCGCGCATGGTTTACCTCTTCGGCGCCCTGCCGTACTTCAGCTGGAATTTTAAGTTTTAACCTGCCGGGTTGCTGGTTAGCCCCGGTTTGCGGAACCCGGCAGCGTTTGTCGAAAGACGTCTCCGATAAACACTACCGGGTTAACCGGACTGGCGCCTGGCTGAAAACCCGGCAGGTTTGAATTTATTCTAAACAAAAAAAATTGCATCATGAAAAATATCCTTTTCATCCTCTTTTGCACTATAGCCTTATTCAGCTGCGAAAAGACCGTAGAGCTGGACCTCGAACAAACCCAGCCGGCCACCATCATCGAAGGCCTGGTCACCGATCAGCCCGGCAGGCAGTACATCCGGATCAGCCGGTCGGCAGGATTCTATTCCAACGGGCAGAACCCGCCCGTCAGCGGCGCCGCCGTCACCGTGGAAGACGATGAAGGCAACGCTTATTCCTTCGTCGAACAGCGCCCCGGCTACTACGTTCCCCAGACGCCCTTCAGCGGTAAGGTGGGCGCAACTTATACCCTGACTGCCCGGGTGGGGGAAGACCTCTACACCGCCAGTGAGATCATGAACTACGTACCCCCCTTCGACAGCCTCCGCATCCGCATCGATGCCGAAGAGCAGGCGGACCCCGAGGACGAAGGCCGCTTCTACGAAGTGCTCGTTTACATCAAAGAACCGCAGGCCACCGTAGACTACTACCTGGCGAAATTCTACCGCAACGACACCATCATGAACTGGGACGGCACCTGGGCCTTCGCCTACGACGACCTCCTGCTCAGCGAGGACATCAGCAACCTGCCCGTGCCTTTTTACTACGCCAAAGACGATGTGGCCCGTGTGGAGATGTACGCCATCACCCGCGAATGCTACAAGTACTACCTCGACCTGACCAATAACGTGAACAACGACGGCGGCATGTTCAGCGGCCAGCCGGCCAACCTGCGCACCAATATCGAAGGCGGGGCCATCGGGTACTTCCAGGTATCGGGCCTGGCCGCTTCGGAGATCAGGGTGGCGGATTGAGTTGATGGGTTGATGGAGTTGATGGGGCCAGCGGGCCCATGAAACGGCTCGCCATCGCAGAAAAACCCAGAAAATCCCATCAACATGCACTGACAAAAATCATCATTTTCCACTATTCTTAATCATCGCGCTCCATTGTCATTGCAATTACCTTGAAGAGTACAACCAAAAACCCGGTGAGATGAAAAAGTGGATACTCTTCCCGGTAATGCTATTCGCCCTGCTCAGCGCCGTGAACGGGCAGCCCCGGAACTGGGGTTATCACGCCGGCACGACGGTGCAGCTGAGCGAGGTCAACGGCGCCAACGCCGTTTCTGCCGGCATGACGGCGGGCGTTTCCACCGGCCGCATCATGTTGGGCTTTTACGGCCTCAGAGCCCTCACTCCCGCCCAGACCCCCACTTATGAATCCAGCCTCGAAGAATACGGTTTTCAGGGTGCTTTCCTGTACCCCATCACCTCCCGGCTCAACCTCAATTTCGGTTTCAGGGCAGGGGTCGGCGAGGCGGGTATGGAAGCCGTTCGCAAGCATGTCAGTGAGGGGATACAAAAGGAGGACATCCGGGCCTTCAGCCCGGAGGCGGGCATTGAATTTCCCCTCACCCGCCACCTCAGCCTGGCCTACATTGCCGGTTACCGCTGGCTGTGGGGCGCCGAAAACCTTGAAGATGTTGGGTGTGGAAGTTACAGCAGCATATACACCACACTCAGTTTGAGAGTTGGGTTTTTCCCGGGGCGCTGATGAAAATCAACGAAGCGGGATGATATTTCTCATACGGAAAGAACCTCACAGAAGGATATATTTGAACATAAATAGTTAGTAACCAATACTTAACCAAAATATAAGGAACTATGTCACTGATGAAAAGAACCAGCCTGATGCCGTGGGTTGACCGTTTCTTCGCAGATGACGACTTCTTTAACAAGTGGTGGAGAGAAGGCCGCCTTCCCGCTGTTAATGTAGCCGAAACCGAAAAGGAATTCAAAGTAGAAGTAGCGGCTCCCGGCATGAAGAAAGACGATTTCAAGGTGGAAGTCAAAGAAGGTGTGCTGTACATCAGCGCCGAGGCGAAAACGGAGAAGGAAGAGAAGGAGGACAACTACATGCGGAAAGAGTTCAGTTATAGTTCCTTCAAGCGTTCCTTCTACCTGCCGGAAAATGTGAAAGACGATGCGATCGTTGCCAACTACAAGGATGGCATCCTCTACCTGACGTTACCGAAAGTAAAAGTAGACAAGAAAGAAAAGATCAAGAAGATCGAGATCAAGTAAGTTCAAGCGGTTTCCGGGGCTCCGTCGCGGGGCCGGCCGGAAAGCGGACAATTTTCACACGAAAACAGTGCACCATGAAATTTCTGGCTCGCGTAGTTTGCATAACCATTTTAGCCTCACTGTTCACAGGTTGTGACACTATGGAGGTCAGGAAGGCCATGGTGCACTTTGACCGGGCATTTGTCCCCCTGCTGGTTTACACCTATGAAGGCGACATTCATCAGGCCAAGCGCTCGGTATTTTATGTGGAGTTCCAGTGGCAAAAGATGAAAAAACAATACCAGGGCTACCTGCCGGAAGAGGCTATTTCTCTGAACCGGATCAACAGCTGGCTGGGAGACGCCTATTACGCCGTCGACGCCAATGATATGGCGCTGGCCGCTAACCAGTTGGAGCATGTGAAGTACGAATTCATGGAGCTGCGCCGGCAATACGGTATTGATTACTACCTGGATGGCCTCTTTGAATTTCAGGATGCCATAGGCCTTCTGGCGGAAGCCGCCGAAGATGAGGTGATGTGCCTGATGGAATGGGGAGAGTATGAACACCTCCTCTATCAAACGATCGAGGACTGGAAAGCCATCAGAAAGGAGCCGCTGGATGCCGAACTCTACGAGTTCGACGAGGCCCGGCTCCGTAAGCTCGCTTCCAAACAGGACGCGATGGAAGCGGTGTTGTATCAATTCGCAGAAACATTCAGCAATGCCAACCGGCGGCAGCTGGCCATCGCCAGCCAGAGCCTCCAGCCGGCATTCTTTGAAGTATTGAAACTGTTCGGCAACTTCGAAGCCTCACAGACCTATTTCGCACTAAAGTAATTGACTAACCTTAAAAACGGCCATCATGAATCCGGACAAAGCTATTCGGGAAATAATGACCACCAAGCTGGTAACGGTTTCCCCCGACAGGCCAGCAAAAGCCATTCAGGACATCTTTCGGGAGAATGATTTTCACCACATACCCGTTGTCGATAAAGGAGAACAATTGGTTGGGATCATCAGTAAAGAGGACATCTTCAAGGTTGCGCACGTGCTGTCTTTACAGACCACCGGCAAAGCCTACTCCGAAAAAGAGTATACCCGGCTGAATGCTGCTGACATCATGACCAAATACCCCATCACCCTCGACCCCGATGACACCATCGGCCTGGCGGCCGACATCTTCCTGGCCAATAAATTCCATGCCCTGCCTATCGTGGAAGACAACCGCCTGGTCGGGCTGATCACCACCCATGACCTGCTCAACTTCAGTTTCAACAACATCGAAGTAGAGAAGACGGAAGAAGCATATGAAGAATAATTTTTCAATAAAAAGGCCTACGATGAAAGATAAAACCACCACCGTCGGGCAGATCATGAGCACACCGGTCATCACCGTCAGCCCGGACGATACGATGAGCAAGGTGCAGGATATTTTCCGCATGAACAATATCCACCACATTCCTGTAGTCGACAAAGGCAAGGTGGTGGGTATTATCAGCAAGTCGGATTATTACCGTTTACTGCACGGCTTCACGCTCTTCAAGACGGAGAAGAGCAATGAATATAACGACGCCATCATGCGTTCCCTCCTGGTAGGCGAGGTGATGACCAAACAGGTAGCCACCCTCAACCCCGAGGATTCGCTCGAAATGGCGGCAGGCTTCTTCCGGGAAAACCTCTTTCACGCCCTTCCCGTCGTTGATAAGGGCACGCTGATAGGGATCGTCACCACCTTCGACCTTATCACCTATGCCTTTTCGGAATACACTGTTTTGAATTCGTGAAAGAGTAAGAGCCGGAAGCTTCAAGCGGCTGGTTTCTCAGTGCTGCAGCGATCACCATGTCATGAGATCCCGCAGTGTAGGAGGCCGGCCGCTTGTTTTTTAATCCAGGCCCCTTCTGGCGGCTTTCCTCCAAAAAAGGTACCTTTACAGTCAGCCGTACAACAACGTTTTAAGGGATTGTATCCCTGAAATCACAAATTCCATGGCATGAAAGAGATTTTACACTGCTTCATACTGGCCAGCCTTTGGGCCACAACTGCCCTGGCCCAGGCCACCATAACCAACTCGAGTTTTCCCAATGCCGGCGACACCCTGTTCACCGCCGTAGACAACCTCCCCTCCGGTAATTACATCACGGGCCCCGGCGGCAGCCAGAGCTGGGACTTCACCACCCTGCAGGCGCCCTTTCCGCGGCGGATACTATTGCTGCCGGCCATGCAGGGCCCGGGCAGTTACGCCTTCCCCAATGCCACTTATTTTGCCGGCATCGCCGAAAACCTCAATGCCTTCTACAAGGTGAGCAGTAACAAAGTAGAATTGCTGGGCTTCTACGGCGAAGACCCCCTCGGGCTGGGCATACAGGCCGCCTACCGCTTCGACCCGCCGCTCGTCCAGCAAAGGGCCCCGTTAGAATACCAGGACAACAACAATTCCCAGGCCAACCTCTCCCTGGCCTTCTCCGCCGATGACCTCCCCGCCGGCGTGCTCGACAACCTGCCCATCACCCCCGACTCCCTACGCATCCGCCTCAATATCCAGCGCTCCGATGTGGCCGACGCCTGGGGCATCATGACCATCCCCGGAGGGATCTATGACGTGCTGCGGGAAAAACGAACCGAGGTGCGCGAAACCCGCCTGGACGCCAAGCTGAGCTTCATCGGCTGGCAGGACGTCACCGACATCGCCATCCAGGCCCTGAACATCCCCGAACTGGGCGCCCAAACCACCGTCAGCTACTACTACTTCAGCAATGAGGCCGTTCAGCCCATCGCCCTCGTGGTGGCCAATGAGGACGAGTCGCAGGTCCTGCGCGTGGAATACAAGGCCAACAACATCGCCAGCAACGTACAGAGCGCCGACGCCCTGAAACCGGGCGTATGGGCCTACCCCAACCCCGCCATCGTCAATGTGCGCTTCGAATTCACCAACCTGCCCGCCGGCCGCTACAAACTCAAGATACTCAACATCCTGGGCATTCAGGAATGGCAAAAAACCTACTACATCAACGGCAGCCATACGGAAAAGGTAGACATCTCCTCCCTGCGGAAAGGGACCTACCTGTACAGCCTGTCCGATGAGCAGGGAAAGACCATTAATACGCGGAGGCTGATCGTGGTGAGGCCGTGATGGTTGATTGGTTGATTGGTTGGTTGGTTGATTGGGGTTATTCAACCCTATCAACCAACCAACTAAACCAACCAATTTCCTATCTTCCCGTTCAAAAAGGACGATACCATGCGTTTAATGATCTTTCTTATCATTTTTTCCTCTTTATTCAGTTGCCAATCGGGGCAAAAGGATGAAGGAGGGGGCCAGCAGCAGGGCCAGGAGCAGGCCGCTGCCCAACCGCCCGCAGGAGAAAAGCGCTACCCCGGCCTGCCGCTCGACACCCTTCAGATGCTGTGGAACAAGTGCGACTTCATTGACTACGTTTTCTACTACAAGGATTTCAGCGTCAGCCAGAACCAGCAGGCCGACATACGCGCTTCCCTTCGGCATATCGCCGACGAGGCGCCGGCCATTCAGCCCGCCTGCCAGCCCATCGGGCGCATCTTCTACCAGGTACAGGGCGAGAACAGGTTGGAAGCCGACCTGTACTTCCAGGAAGGTTGCGCCTACTTTGTCTTTTATGAAAACGGAGAAAAGGCCTATGCCAATACCATAATGCCGGCGGGGATACAGTTTTTCAACCAGATCATGAGCACGGGGGCGCAGCCGCCGGAAGGACAATGAGCCGCTACGCAGTTATCGACCTGGGCACCAATACTTTTCATCTCCTCATCGCCGGGAAGGCCCCTTCCGGCAAGATCAAAGAGGTATTCCGGGAGCGCCGCTTCGTCAAGCTGGCCGAGGAAGGTATAGAAACCATCGGCGCCGCCCCCTACCGGCGGGGGCTGGAAACCCTGATCCACTTCCGGCAGGTCCTCGCCGCTCATGATGTTCCGGTGGAACAGGCCCGCGCCTTCGGCACCGCCGCCCTGCGCACCGCCGGCAACGGCCCGGCGTTTATTCAGGATGTGTGGGAGCGCACCGGCATTGAAGTACGGCTCATCAGCGGGGACAGGGAGGCCGAACTCATCTACAAGGGTGTGATCAAGGCGGTGCCGCCCACCGATGAGCACATGCTCATCATGGACATTGGCGGCGGCAGCGTAGAGTTTATCATCGCCAACAAGGCCGGAGTGAAATGGGCGCAGAGCTTCCCGGTGGGCGTTGCCGTCTTGTATAAGCAATTCCACCGGCACGAACCCATCCTGGCGGAAGAAACAGAGGAGATCCACGAGTTCCTGCACGGGCAGCTCGCTCCGCTGGCGGAGGCCCTCGGGCGCTTTCCGGCCCAACGGCTGGTGGGCGCCTCCGGCACCTTCGACGTCCTGGAATTCTTCCTGAGCGAGGAAAAGGCCCACCCGCTCAGCGCTACCATCCCGGCCGAAAAGTTCCTGCCTTTCTACGAGCGGGTAGTCCGGATGGATGACGGCCAGCGCCGCGACATAAAAGGCATGCCTTCAGACCGGGTGGATATGATCGTGGTGGCCCTCATTCTGGTCGATGTAATACTGGAAATGGCGGGCATCCGGCAGATCACCGTCTCGGCCTATGCGATGAAGGAGGGCATGTTGTATGAAATGATGCGGGGGTGATTTTCCCTACTTATCATCCCCGAAAAACGCCAGTATCCGGTCTGCCAGTTCCAGTCCGATATTAGCCTGCGCTTCGGCGGTGGCGGCGCCGATGTGGGGGCTGCACGACACCAGGGGGTGCTCCAGCAGGGCCTTCTTGGGCGTGGGTTCGTTATCAAAGACATCCAGGGCGGCGCCGCGCAGCTTGCCGCTGTTGAGCGCCTCCAGCAGGGCGTCTTCGTCAACGGCCCCGCCGCGGGAAGTATTGATGATGATGGCGCCGCTCTTCATCATTTCGATCTCCTTTTTACCGATGAGGGGGGAGCCGCCGCTGAAGGGCACATGCAGGGTGAGGAAGTCGCTGTTGCGGATCACTTCCTCCCATTCGTAGGTGTCGAGCGTGACTTCCAGGCGGACGTTCTCACTCACAAAAACGTTGATGTCGATGTCCACCTCGCTGACCACCAGGTCGACCGGCATGACCTTCATGCCGAGGGCGACGCCGATGCGGGCCACCTCCTGGCCGATGCGGCCGAAGCCGATGATGCCGAGGGTGCGGCCGCGCAGCTGAATGCCGTCCGAATAGACCTTCTTCAGCTGTTTAAATTCCGTATTGCCTTTCACCGGCATATCGCGGTGTGATTGCTGCAGGAAACGGCACAGGGAAAACAGGTGGGCGAATACCAGCTCGGCGACGGACTGAGAGGAAGCCGCCGGCGTATTCATCACTTTAATGCCTTTGCGCTCGGCGTGCTCTACGTCGATATTGTCCAGCCCTACCCCACCGCGGGCAATGATCTTGAGGTTCGGGCACTTGTCGATCAGTTCCTTGCGGATCTTGGTGGCGCTGCGCACGATAACCACATCGTATTCCGGCAATACTTTCGGCAGGTCTTCCTGGGCTACCTTCTCGGTATCCACCTGATAACCAGCCTCTTCCAGCAGCATCTTCCCATCCGCGTCTATACCGTCGTTGGCTAAAATTTTTATCATCGAACCAGTAGTTTTTATGATGCGAATTAAAGTGCAAATATACGCGGAGTGAGGGGCTTTGCAAATTTAGGGGACTTTTAAAAAATAACTCCTTCGCTACCTGCCGGGTAAACGAAGGAGTTATTTTTTAACCCGCTGTGTGCAAAGGAGCACAAGCCCCTCACCTATACACACATGCACCTGAACACCTGTACACTAATAATCCACCTTCTCACTGTAAATGGGGAAATTGGCCCCGGTATAATGGCTAAACTTCTTGCCGCTGGTAAGCGGAAGTTTATAGCGCCCCATGAAGGTTTTCAGGAAGGCGGCCAGTTCGAGCGGATTGACGTTGCGGGAATCCGGCCGGAGCAGGTAACCGACATGGCTGATGGAGCCGTCTTCATTCCAGAAAACGTGCAGCCACAGTTTCACGCCTTTGATGTCGAAGCGGATCTTTTTGGAATAGTCCTCCATTTCCCGCATCATGTTCATCCAGGTGTCAAAAGCCTTTTGGGTGTCAAAATCGCTGACTTCCAGCAGCGTTTGGCTGTACGTTTGGTTGAGGGCCTCATAGCCCCGTTCGTTTTCGCCCAGCTTGAATACTTCCGGCATCTCTTCCGATTGAGCCGACAGCGTAGAAGCAAAGAGCGTAGTTCCCAGGATTAATGTGAATAAAACTTTCATTTGATCAAAATTTTTATACAAAGTTAGCCCCTCGGGGGGAAAGAATTAAACTTTTAACGGATTTTATATATGTGTGTGATCTTACCGGGTGGCCGCCTTGTTTTAATTGTATACTGAAATTATGAAATTTTGTTGCAGCCTTTTCTCTTCAGGGGTTCGCCGGGGCAGGAATTCAGGAAAGAAACGAAACGGAAATCAGGAGCGCTAAAGTATAGCCAAAGGCAACTTTAAAGCCCTTAAGCCGGAGTTTTGATCCACTTAATGTGGCCAATAGTCTATAATATTCGTCATATTCCCGCTAAACCCTTATTTTTGAAACCATTATGGCAATAGACCTCATATTACTGGTGCTGGCGGGCTGGGGTTTTTACCTCGGCTTTTCCCGGGGGATCATCAAGACGATATTTACCATCCTGTCGGTGATCTTCGGCCTGATGATGGCTTTTCGCTTTGGCCCGCAGGTGACCGGCATGCTGGAGAGCCTGTTCAGTGAGAACCCGCTGATGTTCGTCGCCGGGTTCCTGCTGACCTTCGTGGGCACCATGCTCATCATCCGCCTTATCGCCAATTTTCTGGAAGGCGCCCTGGAAGCCGCCAATATCAACTTCATCAACCAGATCGTCGGGGGCTTCTTCCTTACCGCCATCATGGTGCTGATCTACAGCCTGCTCCTTTCCTTCGCCGACGCCTCCCACCTGCTCGGCGAGGCCACCAAGCAAGAATCGGTATCCTTTACTTACCTCGAAAAATACCCGCAGAAAGTCTGGGCCTGGGGAAGAAAGGCCAAGCCCATCTTCGAAGATTTCTGGGACCACTCCATTGAATTTATGGACGACCTGGAGAACATGAGCGTAGAACGCCGGGAATCGCCTCCCGAATTCTACGACATCCCCGAGAATGAACAGGACAGGGAGCGGAGGTGAGGGATAGGGGTTCATGGTTCTATAGGTGAAAGCGCTCTTAATGAGTGAAGGAATGATGGAACGGGGGAATGAAGGAATGAATATTATTATATTCCTGTAAAAAAGACTTTAATACATGGAATTCGTATTCAATCATTCAGTCCTCCAGTCATTCATTCCCTTAAAGGACTTTCCGTAGCGCCCTCACCAATACTTCACTCCCCGATCGTCCCCAGTTCCACTCCTTCCGAGTAAGCGACCTTGATGCCCTGGCGGTTGAAAGCGGCCTTGATGCGCTCGTAGGTTTCGAAGGTCACCTCCCAGAAATCGTCGGGGATGGCGTAGGGGCGTACGGCCAGCAGGACGCTGTGGCTGTCGTAGGCCTCGATACCCACCTCCGGCTCCGGTTCCCGGAGCACTTTGGGGACCTGCTTCAGTTCTTCCATGATGATGTCCCGTACTTTGGGGAAGCTCTCGCTGTAAGGCATTGTCACGTTCAGTTCGATGCGGATATACCCTTTCCGGGAATAATTGGTGACGATATTGTCGACCACCTGCCCGTTGGGGATGATAAGGGTTTTCCGCCCGGGCGTCACCATCAGGGTATTGAAGACCTGGATTTCCTCCACCTGCCCGAATTTGCCATCCACCTCGATCCAGTCCTCCACCTTGTAAGGCCGGAAAAGCAGGATGATGATGCCGGCGGCAAAATTGCTGAGGCTGCCCTGCAGGGCCAGGCCCACGGCGAACCCGGCCGCCGCCAGCACGGCCACGAAGGAAGTGACGTCGACACCCACCACCCCGGCAATGCTGAATACCAGCAGAACCTTGAGCGAGACGTTGGCCAGCGAGCGGACGAAAGGCAACAGGTTGGCGCTCAGGCCCGCCCGTTCCATCGCCCGGCCCGCCAGGCGGGCGATCCGGTTGATCACCTTGAACCCGAAAAAGAGCAGCAGCAGGGCCAGCGCCAGCTTGGGCAGGAAAGTGATGGCCATTTCGGACAGGAGGTTCAGATATTCGTTAAGCTTCTCTATATTCATTTACCCGGATTTGAAATTCCTGCAAATTTATGCCCTTTTTGGAAATATGAAGAGGGCAATTCAGGTTTTCAGAAAAATGAAGCCGGAAAGAAGCGCATTTCATTCCGCACTCAACCCCTCCGCCGGCCGCACGGCCCGGTGCCGGAGCGTGTAATCATTGCGCTCCAGCCACACTGCGATGCGCCGGGAGCGGTAGCTGAAAAATACCAGCCCCATCCGGAAGAAATTCACCCCTAACAGGCCATCGATGCGGAAACCGTTATCTTCCAGGGCTTTCAGGTTGCCCAGCGCTACCCGGCAGTAAGCGATCGAATAGGTGTTTTCCACCTGCAGGGATTCCATGATGTAGCAAGCAGATTTTCGGATCAGCCCCGCGGCCCAATGCATGCTGACGGTTCGCTTCTGAAGGGCCGCGCTTTTGAGCCGGCGCCGGAGCCGGCGCGCGCATACATTGACGGAGGAGCCCGAATCTATGGCCAGCAACAGGCCCTCGGCCTCTCCGGCCCTGGCGTTCACCACCGGCAGGTGGCGGTCCATTTCGAAGTGGAAAATGTAATCCGGTTCGGCATAAGAAGCCGCTCCCCGGGCGGCAGAGCCCGGGCGTAGCAGCGTAATGGCCCCCCGGTAATAATCGAGCCGCAGGTCGACATGCTGCAGTACATCATATCCAATGATACCCAGCAATTTCTCGCCCAGTATGTTTTCCAAAGCCTGCAAGGCCATGCGGGGTGCAAAGAAAGTATCCCGGCGAAGGCCTCCCCAGTTAAAGCAGGAAATATAGGTATATCCCCGCAGTACGCCGTACCCCCCGGCGCCTGCGAAATACTTCTTCGGGCTGTGGTGCTCGTGCCGGGGAAAATGGGCTTCGTTGAGGATCAACTCGGATGCGCCGGTATCAAAAAGGAAATAACCGCTCCTGCCGTTGGCCTGCCCTTCGACCAGGATGAGCTTGTTCCGAATGTGAAGAGGGACGACGGAAGATTCTTCTTCCATGTAATAAGAAGGGCCGGCAATGGCAAATGCTGAAATGGATAAGAAGAAAAAGGTAATGTACAGATACCGCATAAAACCTCGGGATTGGGTGTTCAAAAATCAGTACGAACAGCGCCCTGAACCAACAGGCGCAAACCGCGAGGTTTTAAATCCGGTACAAATGAAAGTTTACAGTTTCCTGAAAGAGCAAAAGATAAGGCCTTCAGCAGGCAACCTGATAGAAAAGAAATTTATCTTTTTCTTTCAGCCTGAAAGGATATTTGGTAAGATAAAAAAAATATCTGACAGGAAAAAACCACCCCATCTCCCCTTAATGCCCTTGGAGCGAAGTTCCGGGGCAGTTATCATGCCTGCCCGGGGCATTGGTTATTACTGACACCCAATGGGACAGGCTCCGAACCATAACCATTTTACCCGGCTCGAAGAGATGGGAACCAGTAACCAATAACTGCGCAGGAACTTCATTCCTGGCGCACTAATCCTCCCTAAACTCAAACACCATATACAAGGGCGCCGTCTCCCCGACAATATTGACCTTAAACGTAAAATTGCCCTTGGTAAACCGCTGCTCCCCGACATAATCGATGGGCTGCAGGGTAAGCGTATCGCCTTCGATAATGGTGCGGATATAGGCATAACGATAAGTGAAATCAAAGGGCTTATAACCCGTCCTGCCGCCGGGAGAAATGTCGAAATACTCCTGTTCCCCGCCACCGCCGGTTTCCACCAGCACCTCGTCGAACGTATAAGTGCTGAGGTTCTCGATGCGGATGCCCACCTCGCCCTCGGCAGGGCCTTCGCTGTCTTTATCGCAGGAAAGGAAAAGGGCGGGCAGAAGGAAGCCAACCGCGGCGGAGACAATAAGGTTTGTTGCTCTTTTCATAGCATTTCTTTTGGATAAGGACGAAGGCCTGGCTCCCTTCGTTGGTCGCTAAACAAAGTACTCCTTTTGCTCGGAAAAGCCAACCAAATGGCCCGGCATGCCGGAAATTGGGCCAATATGATTATATTTTAGCCCTCGAAAATACCAGTCGTCACCCAAAACGAAAAGATCAAGATGTCCGCACCTAGACAAAACTGGCAGAGCAAGCTGGGGTTCATCCTGGCGGCCAGTGGTTCAGCCATCGGGCTGGGCAATATCGTTTTTTTCAGCTCTAATGCTTACCAGTACGGCGGCGGAGCCTTTTACGTCCCCTATTTCGTGGCCCTTTTCGTCCTGGGCATGCCCATTATGATGGTGGAATTCGGGATCGGCACCCTTACCCAGAAGTCTTTCCCCATGGCATTGAGCCGCCTGGCCGGCAGGCGGGGGGAGTTTGTCGGCTGGTGGAGCATCGGCAGCGCCCTGTTCATTACCATGTATTATATCGCCATCCTGGGCTGGGCCCTGGGGATGATGATCGGCGCCTTCGGCTCGTTGTTCGAACCCGGCGTCAGCGCCCCCTTCGCTCCTTTCGCCGAGCCCACGCCCGAACCCAACGCCACGGTCTACTTTTTCAACCTGATCAGCACCTGGAACCCGCTGGTGTACATCATTATCATCTGGCTGGTGAACCTCTTCATCCTTCGCCAGGGCACCCATACCATAGAAAAGGCCGTACGCATATTTGTGCCCCTGATGTGGCTTTTCATGGTCATCCTGGCCATCCGGGGCCTCACGCTTCCCGGGGGCTTCGACGGCGTCATGTACCTGTTCACGCCCGCCATGGACGGCATCAAAGAGCCCACCGTCTGGAAAGGCGCCTTCAGCCAAATGTTCTTCTCCCTCTCCCTGGGCCTGGGCACCATGACGGCCTACGCCTCCTACCTCCCGAAGGATGCCGACCAGGTCAACAATTCCATGCTGGTCTCCTTTCTGAACTGCAGCTTCGAATTCCTGGCCGGGCTGGCCATCTTCTCCCTGCTCTTTGTTTTTGCCCTCAACCCGGCGGGGACGACGCTGTCGCTTTCCTTTTTCGTCATACCGCAGGGCATCAATGAGCTGTCGGCCGTGCCCTGGATCGTGCGCCTCTTCGGCTTCCTGTTCTACCTGCTGGTGGTGCTGGCCGGCATTACTTCTTCCATTTCCCTGATCGAAGCCCCGGCTTCGGCACTGATCGACAAGTTCCGCATCAGCCGCCGCCGCGCCCTGGCCCTCATCGCCATACCCTGCGTAGTGGGTTCCTGCCTCTTTGCCCTGCCTCAGATCATCGACCCGGGGCTGAGCGGCGACGGCACCCTGGGCCTTACCCTGCTGGACATTACCGACCACTGGGTGTTCAACTACAGCCTGCTCACCGTGGGCTTCCTCGAGGTGCTTATGATCGGATGGGTATTCGGAGCAGGCAAGCTGAGGGCCGCCCTCAACGAGAACGCCCACATCAAGCTGGGCGGCTGGTTCGAAGTGCTGATCCGGTACCTGCTGCCGGTAATTTTGCTGGTGGTCATCGTCACTTCCCTGATGCAGGAATGGCCCTTGTACGGCTCCACTTATGACATGCCGGGCTACGGCTGGCTGACGATATTCATCCCTGTCTTCTGGCTGGCCTTTACCCTCCTCTTTGCTTTGTACATCACCCGCGCCAAAACCAAAGAAGCATGAGAACGATAGCATTGTTATTGATCGCCTTTGTATGGCCCGCCCTGGCCCCGGCGCAGATCAGCCTTTCAGACGAACAACCCGTTCAGGGCGAACCCGTAACCATCACCCTGGCGGAGCCGGTGAGCGAGCTGATCGTCACCTACCGGCCCAACAGCAGCATTGCAAGGGTTGATACCCTGCGGGCCGAGCCTCCTGCCACCGCCTTCCTGTGGACGCCCCGCCAGGCCGGCGTGGCCAGCCTCAGCACTCCCGCGGAAGGGCGCAACGTGTCGGTGCGCTTCCAGGGGCTTTCCGGTTCCGGTATATTCGTTATGATAATAGCGGGAACGCTGCTCTTCGGAGGCGCCGGCTTCGCCTTCTACATACTGTTCAAAGATGAAGAGGAGGATGATACGTTAGATATTGAGCTGGACCATTTTCCGGATACTTGATATGGAATGAGGGAATGAGGGATTGAGGGAATGAGGGAATGAAGGAATGAAGGAATGATTAGCCGCCTGCCCACAATCATTCATTCATTCCTTCCCCCCTTCCCCCCTTCCCTCCAGCCTCAACTCCGCGACCGGGGCGCTGTCTTCCCGCTGCTCCGGATCCAGCTCTTCCACGACCCTGACCCGGTGGATATTCTCGATCACCGCCGCTTCGCCCAGCAGGCTGTTGACGACCCGCTCGCCGGCGATCAGCTGCGTATCCGGGTCCAGGTGGTGGACGTTGGGGGCCTCCAGGACGACTTCGAGGCGCTCGTCCTGTTTTTTCAGCAACACGTATTTCCAGGGAGAAGCATCCACCTCGCGTTCCACCATAAAATCGTCATACAGGGTGAACTGCAGCCCTCCGGCGACCGCCGGGCGGGCGTAGTAGAACTCCCAGTCCGGCAGGTCGGGCGCCCCCTCTATGATCAGCCGACTGATGCGGAGGCGCTGTTTGTCGCCGTTGGGGGAGATGGTCAGGTAGAAGGAACGGCTGGCGCCCGGGCCGATCTCCCAGGCGAACAGGCCGAAGTCGAGCACCCGGTTGTTGATGGACTCGATGAGGGCCGATTTGTCCACCATCTCTTCCTCTTCAAAATACTCCCGGATATTGTCTTCCATTCCGATGAACCACTGCCAGAAGGATTTTATCCTCGCGTCTATGTTCACTAGCTCCTGTTGCATGGGTAGATTGGTTTTTTGCTTACAGCAAGATAGTACGCACGAATGGTTTTGCCAAAAATTTCTGGACGGAATAGAGGAGGGCAGCCTTCGCTAATTCAAGCCTGGCAACAGCAACCTGCCGGCGAAAAAACAGGTTGTCTACCCAACTTATTCTCGCACGCAGGCGTCGAAACGGTGTGGGAGCTGCTGTTCTGCGAAAGCAGTCCACAGGTGGTTGCCAGGATGGAGGGGTTGGAAAGAAACCCGAATGGCACCTATTCTCCAAGCAAAGAAAGGCTGGCAAAAAAGGAAAGGGAGAAAGAGCAATTGGACAGTTGTGAGGTATACAGGCTTACTGCGATGTCGATGACGTCCTGCCCGTTGAACTAACGGAAGAAGAAGCCCGAACTTTCTATTTCACCCTCACGCAGAAAAAATACCAGGAAGCGCTGGAGGCCAACCCGGAGGCTATGGAGGGGAGTTTTTATGGGTCCTTGCTTCTCATCAAGGAAAAGACGGTCCATAAGTTGGCAGCGAAATTGAAAGCAGCAGCCTGATAAATATTGCCTATGGCAACCGAAAAATACCAGGGATTCCTAGAAGACCTCATTCCCATTTTCAAAGAGGAAATAAAAAGGATAAAGAATGGAGAAGACGAAGGCGGCTTTACCGCCGGCCTGTTACACGAATACTACCATACCCTGCTACTTATACAGCAGCTATCTGTTGAGATCAACCTGCCGCTCAACTCGATCGGGCTGGCTGATATTGCAGAGCTGGGCCATCAATACGGAGAAGTTCCGCCCACGATAAAACCCCAGGCGTTCAAAAAGCTG
>JAGFJE010000185.1 GCA_024103175.1 Phaeodactylibacter sp. | reverse complement strand
GTATACAATTTTCTTTTATATTGTGCCATTCTACAACAGCTTCTAACTACCCCCGTTTTTAAGCGTTCTGCATAGCCGTGGCGAATCGCAGTTGTTCCCCTCTTCCCAAGAGGAGCGCAAGGCGCGTAACGGATTTCATAACCCTTAAACTATAGTGCCATGCGCTTTTCCAATCGCTTATTCAAATGGCAAGATCTCTACTTATACTTCTCCTCTGCGCCACCTGGCTTTACACCGCCGCCCAGTCCTTCCCCCTGGCCAGCCAGGAGCCGGTTTGGACGGCCGGCTATACTACCTTCCCCTTCAGCCAGGGAGAAATAACCATCTTCGCAGGCCCGGAGCAGGAACTCTGCGGGCGGCCCTGGACGCCGGTATTCGAAGCATTCAGCTCAGGCGACACCACCGAGGCTGGCTTTTACCGGGTGGAAGGCCGCCGGGTTTACTACCGGCGGGATGCCAACTGCTCTAACAGGGAATATCTGCTCTACAATTTCGGGATGGAATTTCGGGACTCGGCTTACATCATTACCCCGCCTGTACTTTTTACTTCTGAAGACACTGTAAACTATCATGTTTTATTGACACAAGAACAGTACTACGGCCCTACCCGGAGAAAATCGCTGGAAGTCGTTTTCCTCGGCGAAGATTTTGACCCCAACTGGCCCTTTGGCCGCTATCAAACCACCTGGCTGGAAGGCGTGGGCAACCTGGAATACCCTTTTCCAACGGCTTTCTGCCTCGGGGACGGAGGCTGCCATATAGATTATCGGGTACAATGCCTGTCCACCAACGAGGGCGTATGGTATGCCCGGCCCGGCCAGGAAGGCTGCCGCTACTCCGGCCGGATATACGTAGACCGGGACGCCCCCGGCCCTGCACAGGACGGGAGGAGCTGGGTCACGGCCTTCACCCGCCTGCAGGACGCTCTGGCCGAGGCGCAATACGGCGACAGCATCTGGATAGCCGACGGGGTTTACTATCCCACCGACAATGGCGACAGGGCCGCCTCCTTCAACCTGAAAAGCGGCGTGCATATCTACGGTGGTTTTGCGGGCCATGAGGACAGCCTCGCACAAAGGGACTGGCAGGCCCATATCTGCACCCTCAGCGGAGACATCGGTATCAGCGGTGACAGCCTGGACAACAGCTTTCACGTCATCCGCGCCGCCGGCACGGCCCGCAACACCTCTATTGATGGCCTGTACATTTCATACGGGCAGGCGGACGGCACAGCCTTTGACAGCCGCTATGGGGGCGGAGTTTTCTTGTCCAATTCCAGTTCCGAAGAGCAGGCCTACCTCAGCATTCGCAACTGCACCTTCAGCCACAACACCGGCAGGAACGGAGGGGCCTTCGGCAGCGACGGCCTGGGCGAACAGCCGCTGCTGCCCCAATTTTACAATTGCCGGTTCCTCAACAACCGGGCCATCAACCAGGGAGGCGCTTTTTATAAGCAGGGAACCAATGCCGAAACGGATACGCTCGTCTTTGCACATTGTACATTCGAGAACAACACGTCCTGGATGGGTGGCGGAGCAGTCTATTACGACAGTTTTTGTCAGCCGCTGAAACTGAATAACTGCCGCTTCGAAAACGACACCACTACTCTTGAAGGGGGGGCGATAGGCCTGGTTGCCTATTGTAATAAAGGCTGGCTGGAAGTGGACTCCTGCCATTTCCGAAATAATAAAGGCAATATGGGTGGGGCGATTGCTTTATTTATTGCGAATTTTGGCCCCATAAGAGATACAGCGATAGTAAATATTAGGCATTCTACTTTTACAAAAAATTTATCAACTTCTACTGCTGGTGGAGGCTTATCCGTTGATTTAAAAGGTACGGTCTTCTATCTGAATGTAGAGAATTGCCTTTTATCCGAAAATGTTTCAATCGGCCGCGGTGGTGGGTTGTATGTAAACCTTTCAAATAAAAATGTATTATATAGTAGGATCAGTCGTTGTAAATTTATCCGAAACGACGGAAACCACCCCTTAGGAGGCGCCATCCGCATCAGAGGCTTCATAGAATCTCTGGTGGAAAGCCATAACGTAATTGACAACTGCCTGTTTGCTGAAAACACCGGTGGTATTTCCATCGCCAGTGGCAATCCGGGCGTGGCGGAATCGCTCATCACCAACTGCACTTTTTACAACAATGGAGAAGTAGATATTTCCAAGAACTGGTCGCCCGATTTTGATTATGAACACTTCTACAACACCATAACCGTAAAGAACAGCATACTGCGCCGGGAGGCTGATCTCGAAATTGGAAGACATTTTGTTAACGGCGTAATAGAGGGCTGGCCCTCCAACCTGTACGACTGGAACATCAGCCACTGCCTCGTCTCGGCCGACACCTGCAACCTGCCCGGCTCCGGGCAGGCCTGCGGCGAGGGCATGCTCTTTGCCGTCGACCCTCTCTTCCTCGGCCCGGCGGGCGGCAACCTCCATCTGGCCGCCTGCTCGCCCGCCATCAATGCCGGCGATAACTGGCCGGTGGACAGCCTCGGCATTTTAACAGCCCTGGACGGCGGCCCCCGCCTACTGGAAGGCGCCGTAGACCTGGGCGCTTACGAACGGGAGCATTTCCGCATTTCCGGCGTAGAAGTACGCCCGCCCGCCTGCGTCGGCGGGGCCGATGGCGCCGTGGCCTTTTCCCCCAACGGAGACGGCCCCTACGGCTATGCCTGGCAGGATGAAGCAGGCGCCACAGGCGCCGGGCAAGATAGCCTCTCTGCGGGCCAGTACCTCTTTACCCTCACCGACAGCTTCGGCTGTACGGATACCGCCTTAGTGTCTCTGGAAGCGCCGCTTCCCATACAGGTGGAAGCAGATGTGGCGCCCGCCTCGGCAGAGCAGGGCGGCGCCATCAGCCTGAATACCACCTCCGGCGGCACGCCTCCCTATTTTTATCTGTGGAGCACCGGCGACACTACCAGCGGTCTCGCAGCCCTGCCACCAGGCATGTATTTCCTGACGGTAACCGATGCCGCCCAATGCGCCCGGGAGTTCTCCTTTACGGTGGAAATGGCCAATGGGCTGAATGAGCAGGCAGGGGCTGGCGGCCTGCTCATTTTCCCCAACCCCTCGGAAGGGGAGGTGTCCCTGTCCTGGCCGGCGGGCAGGGCCGCTTCGCTGTCCATTTACAACGCCAAAGGAGAAGAAGTCCACCACGCCCGGCTGGATGGATCGGCGGGCGGCTACCGGTGGCAGCCGGCACAGGGGGCGGCCGGTCTATATTATTGCCGCCTGTTGCTGGCGGGTGGGGGGAGTATGCAGGGGAAGGTGGTTTTAAAATAATGAGATGGTAAGGAGGGGCCCTTGCCAGAAACTTCCTTAAGAGGGGAGGTAGGGCAGACGGTGATGGTTAGGCGCTATGCCAGGCTAGTGTAACTAGACCGAATTAACGGGCGATTTCGTGACCTGTTAACGTCTTGGTTCACAGCAGCTTAAATTAGCCCGTTAATTCGTTCCCGGCGCACTGGATGTTCCTTGTTATTCCCAGTCTTCCATCCGCCCGAGCACCCACCGGGCATTATTGCGCACATAAGGCCTGGCGTCATCTTTCAGCTTTTCCACCTCAGGAATTACCTCTTCCGGGGTAAAACGGCACAGGCCAACCGCCGCTTCGGTATGCACCAGCCAGCTTTCCTCCCGGAAGGCCTCCAGCAGCAGGGGAACCGATGCGGATTCCTGGCGGTGGCCAAAGACATAGACGACACGCCATTGCACTTCTTCCCGGATGCCGGGTTGGTGGTACAGGGCGGTCAACTCATCCGCAACGAAATAACGGGAAGCCACCAGGCTGTCCATGGCCAGGTTGGCGGCCATCCAGTCGTCTACCTGTAGGCCGTCCAGGAACCAGCGGGTGGATGCTTCGGGGCGCAGGCGGACGAGGTTCAGAAGCGCCATTTTCTGCCCGTACCCGTCCTCGATGTAATATTGCTTTTTGAACGCCCGGTAGGCCATGGCGGTGTCGGCAGTCAGCAGCAGGGCGGCTATATTCAGCTTGGGGATCTCAGGCGCACCTTCTTTGTACAGCTCCCACAGTTCTTGCTTTACATTGGAAAGATCATGCCCTTTCAGCCCGGCGGTGGCCTGATTCCGAAGCACAGGGTCCTCATTTTGATCAAAGAGGATGTCCAGAGCGGGCTTAACCCACTGCGGGGAATGGATGTTATTAAGCGTCATAATGGCCACCCGGCGGTTCCATTGTTTCAGGCTCCGGTCTTCAGCCGCTTTGATAAGTGCCGGAACGGCCGGTTCTCCGATCTCGATCAAGGGGTTGGCGTAATCATTCCATTCTCTTCCGGCAGACTTCAACAGGTTGACGAGGGAGTCGATCCTGGCCTGTTGATCCTGGGGGAAAACCGCTTGTGCCAATACAGCCAGCAATACAGTCAGCAGAAGTTCTTTAACCGGTGTTCGATATGTAAACCCCAACTTCGGTAGTTCGGTATTCGCCGTTCGCTTGCCCAAGAGTGGCTCCTGATGCGCGAACACCGAATGGCGAATAGCGAACGGCGATTGGGGCCTACAGTTAAAGCAAAAGCATTTCATATCACTCCGGATTTTCGGTGAAATGAGTGGTGAAATAAAGATAGAGGCGGCCCTCACAGGCCTGGTGCGCCTCTTCAATAGGCTTCAGCCCGAAAATGAGGGCCACGGCAACGGGGTCGGCCCGGTATTCGGTATGCCCCTCGTAGAAGCCGTAGCGGGTGATGTAAAAGAACACCATCTCTCCGGTATGGAGGTGAAAAAGCATCTGTTTCAATTCTTCAAACTGCTCCGGCGGCAGGTGGCTATAATTTTTCTGGAGAAACGCCAGTTCCTCACTATCCGCCTCCCGCCATACCTCGATATGGCC
>JAGFJE010000156.1 GCA_024103175.1 Phaeodactylibacter sp. | reverse complement strand
CCGCCTTCCATCTCTTCCGGCTGGAGCTTTCGCCCGCGGGCTTTTTCCGCCAGTTCGCTCAGCTCTTCGGATAATGCTCCGATCGGTTTCTGGCCGACATCCCGGATCACCGGCATCAGCAGGCCGTCATCGGTATCGACGGCGATGCTGATGTGGTAATACTTTTTGAAGACGATCTCTTCTTTTTTCAGGTCCAGGCTGGCGTTGAATTTGGGGAATTTCTTCAGGGCCTCCACCGAGATCTTGGTGATCAGGGCCGTCATGCTCAGCTTTTGGCCTTCGTCCTGTTCCATTTGGCGGAGAAAATCTTCCAGCGCACTTAGCTCTGCCTTGTCGTGATGGGTAACGTGGGGAATGTTCTGCCAGCTTCGGGTGGTGTTTTCGGCGATTACCGAACGGACGGAGGACAGCGGGCGCCGTTCCGTCTCGCCCCATTGGGAAAAGTCGGGCAGCTCTATCGGTTTTATACCGTTCTGAACCGTCTCCGGCGAAGGGTGGGGAGCGGTTTTGCTTTCGATGATCCTCCGGGCGTGTTCCATGACGTCCTCCCGGGTGATCCGGCCTTCCGGGCCATCGGTTTCCAGTTCGCTCAGGCTGATGCCTAGCTCGCGGGCGAATTTCTTGGCCAAGGGAGCGGAAGGGGTCGCTTCTTCCCGCTTCTGCCGCTTTTTCTTTTGCTTCTTCTTCTTTTTCTTGCTTTTCTTTTTTTTATCCCGAGATTCCTTGCCCCCGGCTTCTGAAGGTTTTTTTTCTTCAGATTCCTTTTTCTTTGGCGCTTCTGGTTCAGGCTCTTTTTTCTTGCTGTCCTCCTGTTTTTTCTTTTCTTTTTTGCCGGAAGATTTCTGCCCCTTGTGTTTTTCTTTCACTTCCTCCAGTATCAGGATCACATCGCCGACGTGCACTTCCTGTCCTTCTTCCATCTTGATGGAGGACACTTTTCCGGAAGCGTCGGAGGGTACGTTGACGGAGGCCTTATCGCTGTCGAGGGCGATGATGTCCTGCCCTTCTTCAATGACATCTCCTTCGCTGACGTATATCTCGGCTACGGTGCCGGTATCGGCATCTTCTGAGATTTTGGGTATTTTGACTTCGATACTCATGATTCTCTGAATTTAATATTTGGCTGGGTTTTCCTTGTCCGGGGCCAGTTCGTATTCTTCGGCAAAATCCGCCAGTTCCTCTTCCTCTATTTTGCCCTGTTCCACCAGCAGGTAGAGGGCATGGTAGGCAATGTGGATGGCGTCTACCTCGAAATGGCGGCGCAGGGTTTTCACCGTATCGCTCCGGCCGAAGCCGTCGGCGCCCAGCACGGCGAAGTCGCCCGGTATCCACTGGGCGATGCTCAGCGGCAGGGCTTTAACATAATCGGTGGCGGCTACAAATACCTGCCCTTCGCCATCCAGCATTTCTTCAATGTGGTTCTTGTCGGAAGTACGCCGGCGCATGTTGCGGCGCTCCGTATCGCGGGCGTCATCGTAGAGGGCCTTGTAGCTGGTGGCGCTCCATACGTCTACCGGAAAGCCATAGTTATCTTCCAGCAATCCGGCGGCTTCCAACACCTCCGTCATGACGGCGCCGCTACCTATCAGATTTATTTTTCCTTCTTTCTTATTCCTCTTTTTGCTTTTCCGGAAGCGGTACAGGCCTTTCAGCAGCCCCTCGGCGGCGCCTTTCGGCTCTTCCGGCATGGGGTAGGCCTGGTTGGTGAGGGTGATGTAATACATGATGTCTTCCCCATCGGCGTACATCCGCTTCAGGCCGTCCCGGATGATGTGGGCCAGCTCGAAGGCGAAAGCGGGGTCGTAAGCCATCACGTTGGGGTAGGCCATGGCGTACAGGTGGCTCTGGCCGTCGGTATGCTGCAGCCCTTCGCCGGAGAGGGAGGTGCGCCCGGAGATGCCGCCGATGAGGAAGCCGCGGGCGCGGGCGTCCGCCGCCGCCCAGATGAGGTCCCCGACGCGTTGAAAGCCGAACATGGAGTAGAAGGCGAAGAACGGGATGGTGAAAAAGGGATGGGTAATGTGGTTGGTCCCGGAGGCGATAAAGCTCGACATGGCGCCCGCCTCGGTGATGCCCTCCTCCAGGATGGCGCCGCTTTCCGACTCGTTGTAAAAAAGGAGGCTGTCTTTATCCACCGGCTCGTACTGCTGCCCCCGCGGAGCATAGATGCCCACTTCCCGGAAGAGAGCGTCCATACCGAAAGTGCGCGATTCGTCGGGGATAATGGGGACGATGTACCTGCCCACCTTTTCATCGCCGAGCAGTTTGGAGAGCATTTTGACGAATGCCATGGTCGTGGCGACATCATCCCCACCGGAACCCTTGTAGAATTCTTCAAAAATGCTTTCATCGGGCATTTCGAAGCCTTCGGCCAGTACCTTGCGCTGCGGCAGGGGCCCGCCCAGTTCCTTCCGTCGTTCCATCAGGTACTCGAACTCCTCGCTCTCCTTTTCGAAGCGCAGGTAGGGCAGTTTTTCCAGTTCTTTATCGGGGATGTCGAGTCCCAGCCTGTCCCGAAAAGCTTTCAGGGCTTTCCCTTCCACCTTTTTGGTTTTGTGAGCGACGTTGCTGGCCTCGCCCGCTTCGCCCTGTTCCCATCCCTTTACGGTCTGGGCGAGGACGATGGTGGGGCCTTCGGTATTGTCTGCCGCTGCCCGGTAGGCGTTATAGATCTTTTTAAAGTCGTGCCCGCCCCGCGCCAGGGCGTCGAGCTCTTCATCGCTTTTATCTTCTACCAGGCTTTGCAGTTCGCCGGTGAAGAACTCCTCCCGCATCTCGCCGGCATTCATCCGGGAGAGGCGTTGCAGTTCGCCGTCCGGCAGTTCGTTGAATTTTTCGAGCAGAGCCCCGTTTTTGTCTTCGTGGAACAGCTCGTCCCAGCCGCCGCCCCAGATTACCTTGATCACCGTCCAGCCGGCGCCCCGGAAGAGGCCTTCCAGTTCGCTGATCACTTTGGTATTGCCACGCACCGGGCCGTCCAGCCGCTGCAGGTTGCAGTTGATGACGAAGGTCAGGTTGTCCAGTTTTTCGCGCGCCGCCAGGGTGATGGCGCCGGTCGATTCGGGTTCGTCCATTTCTCCGTCGCCCAGCATGGCCCAGACGCGCCCGGGGCTTTCACCATCTTCCAGCAGGCCGCGGTGGCGAAGGTACTTTTGAAAACGGGCCTGATAGATGGCCTGTATGGGCGCCAGGCCCATGGATACGGTGGGAAAGCGCCAGTAACCGGGCATCAGCCGCGGGTGGGGGTAGCTGGACAGGCCTTTCTCGTTGTTCACTTCCCGCCGGAAATGGTCCAGGTGGGCTTCCTCGAAACGGTGTTCCACATAGGAACGGGCGTACAGGCCGGGGGAGGCGTGGCCCTGGAAATAAACCAGGCCCGGGCTGGTGTTGCCGTAGGAATGGAAAAAGTGATGGAAGCCTACTTCCCAGAGCGTGGAAGCAGACGAATAGGTGGAGATATGCCCGCCGATGCCTTTGATCTTCTTATTGGCGCGGGCCACGATGGCCATGGCGTTCCAGCGGATGGCGTTGTAGATCTTGGTTCTTTGACAATTTTTGCCAAGATGCTGAAAAAGGTTAAATTCCTGTTCAAAAGAAGCCCGGAACAATGAGCCTAGATTTAGCGACATATACGATTCTTTTAAATATTTCCAATTTAGAAGTTGA
>JAGFJE010000151.1 GCA_024103175.1 Phaeodactylibacter sp. | reverse complement strand
TTCAGAACAGATATATCTACCCCATACCACGAATGCAGCTTTTCCACTACTTCCTCCAAAGAGGCTTCTCTGAAAACCAGATACCCGTCTTTCCAGCCGGCCACATATCTCGGGTCAAAGGAAGTCGAAGTGAATGACTCCTTCTCCTTGTCAAATACGGCCATCTGATCGGGGCTAAGTTCCAGGGTAGCATCTGAAGAGCTTGAATGAAGGCGCACCTTGCCATCCACCAAAGCCACCGAAGGGGATTTCAGGTTGGCGTTGACGTTGAACCGGGTGCCGAGAACCACTACTTCGAAACTTTCGGTTACCACCTTGAAGGGCCTGCCGGCATCGTGGATGACTTCGAAAAAGGCTTCACCATTCAGTTTTACCACTCTCGAATCAGCATCGAATGTTTCCGGATATTCCAAAGAACTACCAGAGTTCAAATAAACTGTTGAGCCATCCGGTAAAGTATGTTGGGATCTTTCCCCGGGGGGATTGCTTTCCCGTATAAGATTGGCAGGGGCCGTGATAACCAGAGCGTTTTCCTGTTGATCCCTGGCGTTGAAATAGATCAGAACTGCGGCGCTAACCACTAAAAACAGCATGGCCGCCACTTTAAGCCATTCCCGGCTTAACAAAATTGTGCGCTTTCGAGGTTTGGTTTCCTGTTTTATTTGATCAAGAATGCGTTGCTTTGATTTTGGATCAGGACTGAATTCTTTAAACTTCAGGCTTAGAATCATTGCTCTTGACTGATCCACCATTGCTTTTTTGTCCTGGTTTTTACTAAGCCAGCTGAGCCAATGGTTCTCCAATTCAGGAGTTGGGTTGAGCACCCAACTCCTGAAGGATTCATCAGATAAAAAATCTTCTATATTACTGAATGATTTCTCCAAGTTGATTCTATTCTGGTAATCTTTCCTGTAACAATATAGTATTATCCAGGTTGTTTAATTCTGTTCTTTTTCCTTGAGTGACATCTCATCAATCCAGACGGCCAGCTCACTTCCCGATAACGCTGCAAAATGCTTGAAAAACGGCCCGGCATTATCCGCAGTGCCGTCAGCATAACCGGCATCGGTGAACGTGGCCAGGTCGGCAGTCGTAAATTCATAAGTAAACCGCTTCCAACTGGTAGTGACATCGGGGTCCTGAATGGCCGCATCTCCTGTCCAGAGCGGGGTATACCATCCTTCGGCAGGCTCCTCATTTTTGACATTCAGGATACTGACTTCAGATAAGGTTAATGCTTCACTGCCTTTCATGTAGAAACTAAATACGTAAGTCGTATTGGACTCCAGAGAAACGAGAAATTCCGGCCCGTTTTCATGGGGGCGCAACTGAAATTCGCCATAATCAGAGGATGCGGTCAATTTCAGGGATTGAGCGGTCCCATTGGCTCCCTCGGCGGTTTCCAGCGCAAGGGAAACGGCGCCGTCGTTAGGAGTCCAAGCAAACCATTTGTCAATGGCGGCGAATTCCGCATCCTGATCTTCAAGGCCGTAAACTGCCCTGTTCAGCATCTCCACCGGCCCTACCTGTATGACGAGCTCGTCTGTAGCGGATGCGCCGTCTTCCGATCTCGTTACAACCAGTGTGACGGTTACCTGGCCGACCGCCTCAGGCCAGGAGACGGTAGCGTCTTGCGTGGTAATCGCCTGGGTTCCGTCTGAAAATGTCCATTCCCAGCCGTCGGGCTCTCCTTCACTGCCATCAGATAGGGTGATGGATTGCCCTGCTTTAATTCTTCTTCCGTCAATTGAGTTAAGGTCAGTGATGAAGTTGATTCCTGAAACATCAATTTCAGCTACCAACTCATCCAGCATAGGTTCATCGTCGCCTTTTCCGCAACTGGAAAAAGTAAGGATCCCGAATGCAGCCAGTAATAGTGCTGTTGTTTGTAAATAAAGTTTCATCTTTTGTGATTTTTGAATGATACACTCGGATAGGGCATCCATTCTGAAAATGACATCACAATTCAGATGATTTTTTTAAAAAAATGAACCCCCTGGATAACCATCGGCAATATACCAGCGAGTAAAAGGACAACCTTTATCTCTTTCCTAAGCGATTGAAGCGCTTTGTATAACAGGTTTCTGGCTGATTTTAAATTTTCAAAACCTTGAATTTCCCTGATCTCTTCATAGGTCAGCTCTTCGTAGAAGAATAGGAAGATGATCTCACGATGCCTCTCAGAGAGCGTATCAAGGCCTTTTTGTAATCTCATGAGATTTTCGCTCTTAATTTCATCTTCGATAATGGATTCCTCTATATTTGGCACGACCGGGAATGAATGTTGTGCATCTAACTCCTTGAACTTACTCCTTTTATTCCTGTATCGGATTATTTTCCTTCGGAATGCGCTGTATAAATAGGGCTGTATCTTATTCGTTGCTGACAGGTGCTCCCTTCTTTGCCTGAGTTCGATAAAAAGTTCCTGCAATGCATCCTCTACCAATGAGTGGTCTCTTGTAAACTGGCAACCATAATTGTATAACTTGTCAAAGTACTTCTGATAGATGAATTCAAAAGCGGACTCCTCACCAGACCGGAAAAGGTTCCAGATCTCCAGATCCGAGCGTTCCTGTTCATCACTTTGACTTTTCTTCATATACATCTGTCAGTTCACCAACTCATAATTCGATCATAGAGGAATTGTTGTTCGGCGACAAACGCTTGAAAATTGGAAGTTGCATTCTATCAAAAATAGATAAATTGGCCATTAGTTACAAAGAAATCAGAACTGAACGTCAATGAAAACCCAGTATGGTATTGCCGGGCGCTCGATTGCCAACCCGGAGATATACTGGAATAAAAACCTGATTAAATACCATTCATTCCTGATTATTCGATTAACAGAAGTAATCCTGGCCACTATGGCCGTTTCTGCTTGTAAAGGCCAGCAGTTGGGAGGAAGTTTTGGAGATCAGACAGCAATTCGGAGATCATCCAGGGTTTCACATGCGCCGGGAGGATATGGGAGCAGGGTTTTTGGCTGCGGCCAAAAATCCTGCTCGTTTTGAAATACCGGGTAAAAATGTAGGTTGTTTTCAGTGATTTCAGAGGTAAGATGCATTGAGGCCAATACTGCCCCTATCCGGAATAAAAAAAATTTAGTATATTCCTCAGCAACGCTCATATTGACAGAAACCAACTACTACCGTGCGAAGAAAATATCTGAACAACAGGATTATGCCCACAGCTTATCCGAGGAAAACCCGGTGCGCTTGTACCCTCGCCATTGTGCTATATTTTAGTTTTTCCACCGCCCCTCCCTTACTGTTTTCACAGGATACAGTTCGGATAAAGCCGGACACCACAGGCCCGGCTCCAGTGAACCCGGCGGATCAGGAGCAGGCCATCCCGTCGAGCTACATAAGCTATCCGTTAGCCGAAGCTACCGGCGCCATAGCCGTTGCCCGCGATTCCGGCTTCAATCAGGGCCTGATCTCCGATCCGGCACAGCTCATCCAGGGCAAACTGGCCGGCGTGCAGGTATACAACCGGGGGGGCGGCCCCCACCGTTGGGGCCTGATCCGGGCCAGAGGGTTGTCCGCCTTTTCGCAACGCCAGCCCCTGTTCGTGGTGGACGGCCTGGCCGGCGCTTCCATCGCCAATCTCGCCCCCAATGATATCGCCTCTATCTCTGTGCTCAAAGACGGTTCCGCCCAGGCGCTGTATGGGATACGCGCTTCCAACGGGGTAGTGCTCATCACCACCAAAAGCGGCGTGGAGGCTACCGGCGGATTCGCCGCCTCCTATACCGGGCAGTTGGCCGGAGAGGCGCCGTACCCGGGCATTCCCGTCATGGACGCGGCCACCTTCCGGGAGGCGGGCGGGCTGGACTTCGGCGCTTCCACCACCTGGCTGGAGGAGATACAGCGAACCGGGTTCAGCCAGAACCACGGCCTGGCCATACAGGGGAAGATCGCCAGTACCAACTACCGGGTTTCCGGTAATTACCGAAACGTGGAAGGCGTACTCCGCAGGTCGGGATTCGAGCAGGCCAACCTCCGGGCGCACCTGAACAGCACTTTCCTGAAGGGCAAACTCTCCTGGCAGCTTTCCGGCGCCTATTCCAGCCGCAACAGCCAGTTCGGCTTTCCGGAGGCCTTCGGTTACGCCACTTCCTACAACCCCACTGCGCCCATCCTGGCTGAGGATGCTCCCTTCCCGGTGAATACCAGCCAGTTCGGAGGTTTCTTCGAGGTTCTCGGTTTATTTGACGCCTTCAATCCGAAAGCGATCGTGGCTCTGAACGAACGCTACGGCCAACAGCAGCTGTTCAACGCCGTGAGCCGGCTGACATACGCACTCAATGAAAACATTAGCCTGCATGCGCGCTACGCTTACCAGGATCAGTTTGCGAATGGCCGGGAATTCTTGTCCCCCCAATCTCTGTTGGGCTTTGCCACCGCCTGGCCGGAAAGCCGACAGGGCAGGGCCGGCCTGGCGGATGCAGACGAATCGCTTTCCCTTTATGAATTTTACACGACTTATCACCAGGCCTTCGGCGCCTCCCGGCTGAATGCAATGCTTGGAACCTCCTACTCCGACGGCAGGCACGAGGACCAGTCGATGGCCCTTTCCGGATTTGCGGATGAGGAGCGGGTACGCACCCGGCGCATCGGCAGCTTCACCAACTGGGTGGGCGACGCCTACTCCGCCGACACCACCAGGAATGGCTGGAACAACCGCCTATCCGCTTTCTTCGGGCAGGCGCACCTCAATATCAAGGATCGTTTCTTCTTCGATGCTTCCCTTCGCTACGAAGGGTCCAGCAAGCTGGGGACGGATAACCGCTGGGGGCTGTTCCCCGCCCTGGGAGCTGCGGTGGACATCAGCCCCCTTTTCCCGGCGATCGATCAATTTAAGCTTCGGGCTGGCTACGGAGTGACGGGCGCCCTGCCCGACGAGGCGGGCCTGGCCAAGGAGCGGGTTCGGATAAGGATCATCCCGGACAGCACTTCTGTCACTGAAGTCATCCGGCAGGCCAACCCCGATCTCGGGTGGGAGCAAAAAACGGAATTCAACATCGGGCTGAGCCTGCAGAAGGGCCCGTTGTCCGGATCCATCGACTGGTACCGCCGCCGCGTGAGCGACTGGATCAGCCGGGATATTTCCGGAATATCCGTCAACCGGTACGCCAACCAGGGCGCTCTGACATCGAGCGGCATCGACCTGAGCCTGAACCTCCGGCTCTGGCAGACGGAGCGCTTCGAATACAGCGCCGGGGCCCGCCTATCCACCAACCGGGCGAAGTACGCCGAATTGCCGCAGGATATCCTCTTCCTAACCACTACGGGCGGCCCCCGGGCCGAACCGCTGATCGTAGCCAAAGAAGGGGAAGCGGTGGGTAATATCCTGGGCCCCTCCTTCTCCGGTGTCGTCGATGAATTTGGCGATCAGGTTTTCGAAGACCTCAATGGAGACGGGCAGATCGACCTATTTCCTGATGACCCCTACGGGCCGGAAAGCGACCTGGCGGTGCTCGGCAACGGCCTGCCCGATGTAGAACTGGGATGGATCAACCAACTGCGGCTGGGCCGCTGGGAGCTGCATGCTTTCTTCCGGGCCGTTTTGGGCCACAGCCTGGTCAACCGGAAAAGACAGCTCTGGGAACCCCGGCTCTACGAACGAAGCCCCTACAATTTTGTGAATACCGATCTGGCCCTGGAAGAACTGCAAAGATCACGTTATTCCTCTTTATACGTCGAACGGGCGGATTTCCTCAAGCTGGACTACCTGAGCCTGGCCCGTACTTTCCCCCTCAGGCGCAGCGGCAAAAGGATGATCAAGGTATCACTGACGGCCCGGAACGTACTGCTCGCCAGCCGCTATTCCGGCGCCAGCCCGGAACCGGCCCCGGAAAATATTTTGTTCAGTGAATCCAGCTACAGGCTGGATATCGACACCCCCCAACCCGATCCGCTGGCGCCGGGGATCGCCCGGCTGAATGACTATCTGCCCGCGGCTTCCTTCGTGCTGGGTGTTCAGGCTGTTTTTTGAACCGGCGCTCAGCGCCGAAAAATGCGTAAATTTGGAGTACCCGCCAAGGAATCCATGGCGACGATCGGAGGGTGAATATTGTTGAAAAATTGTGAGGTTTGAAAGTAAGGGCTTTGTTTTTAGCCTGATATCCAGTGCTCCGATCGGAAGAGTGTACGATGTATGAGCCAGACAGGAACTTAGCCGTGTACGATGTACGATCGGGCAAGCGCCATACACCATCACAAACAGGTTCGAAATGGATGGATAATTCTCATTTACAAACCTCACGTTAAAAAAAGAAAATTGTGGTAAAGACAGCCGATTACAGCCGGAAAAGCATAAGAGAAGTAGAAATAACCCGTGTGGAAGGAAGGCGCTCCTTCGAACGCGCGGATACCCTTGCCCGCGAAGAACCCCTGGAGATCAAGCTCGCCTACGGTCCATACGGACAACGCCAGAGCCGCAGCCTGGCCGTCACCATGCGCACGCCCGGGCAGGATGAAGAGCTGGCCGCCGGCTTTCTCTTCACCGAAGGCATCATCGGCAAGGCCTCGGATATCCGGGAAATGCGCCATGTTGGCGAAGCCCTGGCGCCGGAAGCCAGCGAGAATATCCTGCTGGTGGAACTTGCTGAAGAACTGCCCGTCGACTTCGATAAGCTGAACCGCCACTTTTACACCTCTTCCAGTTGCGGGGTATGCGGCAAGGCGTCCATCGATATGGTGCGTTCCACCTCCTGCTATTTCCCGCGCCGCGCCTTTCCGGAGATCTCAGTTGAAACCCTGCGGTCTTTACCGGATAAACTCTCACAGGAGCAGACCATCTTCGAATGCACGGGCGGTATTCATGCCGCGGCTGCCTTCACGCCGGGGGGCGAACTGCTCCTGATGCGCGAGGACGTCGGCCGCCACAATGCCCTCGACAAGCTCATTGGCGCCGCCCTCCTGCAGGGGAAGATCCCCCTGCGCGAACAGGCCATCCTGCTTAGCGGCCGGCTCAGCTTCGAGCTGGTGCAGAAGTCGGTGATGGCCGGGGCGCCCATCCTGGCGGCCGTAGGGGCGCCCTCCAGCCTGGCGGTTGAGCTGGGGGAAGACTACGGAATGACCCTGGTGGGCTTTCTCCGCGGGCAGGCGTTCAATATTTACTGCGGGGAAGAGCGGGTGATACTTGCCTAAAAGCGCTTCTGCCCCGAAAACTCCATGGCCTCTCCCTTGCCGAAACCATAGCTGAAACCAACAACCACGAACCGCCCCCGCAGCCCGTAGTTGTAGAGGTAAAAATCCTGCTGGAAAGTCTCATTTTCAAAAATGCGGGAAGCGAAGACATCCCGAACGCTCAGGTTCACGATGGCCTTGCCTTTCAGCATTTTTTTGCGCAGGCCCAGGTCGGCAAAAAGGAAAGGAGACCGTTCTCCCTGCACGGTTTGTACGCCGGACTCGTAATTCCCCATTATCTCGAGGTCAATTTGCGCCGGCAGTTTGAACTTGGCCATCAGGCGGGAGGTCCATTGCCGGGCATTGAACCCGAAAGCCACCCCTTCGAGCGTACCCTCGCGATCGAATTGGTTGTAATTGAAGTCGGTACTGAGCGACAACCACTTCTTCGGGTTGTACTTGGCGTTGAACTCAATGCCCGTCGTGCGGTTCGTGCCGATGTTTACGGGGCGGGTGATGCTGACGTTGTCTTCAAAAAAGGCGATGCGTTCGATGACGTTGGTGGTGTAGCGGTAATATACCCCGAAGTTCATAGAGAGGTCGTCGAGGATGAAAATGCTGGTAGCCTCATACGAGTCGGTAAATTCGGGCTGCAGGTTCGGGTTGCCGGCCCGGACGCTGAAGTTGTTCCGGAAGTTGAAGAAGGGGTTCAGCTCCCACAGGCCAGGGCGGTAGATGCGCTTGGAATAGCCGGCCTGCAGGGATAGCCGTTCGGTAATTTTATAAGAAGTGTGAAAAGTGGGGAAAAAGTTGGCAAAATTCTGCCCGCCTTCCTCGTTGGTAGTGGCCAGCAGGATATCGAGATCGGTATCTTCCAGGCGCAGGCCCGCCTTGACACCCCATTTTTCATCCTCGTAAGCGCCGGTGGCGTAGACGCCCAGCACTTTCTGGTTGTATTCAAAGAGGTTGGTCAGGCCGGCGTTGGGCGTCCATTCGCCATCGACGAAATCCGTGACGGCAAAGTCATTGCTCACGTCCTGGATCACATACTGCGCTCCGGCTTCCAGGGTAACCTTCTCGGAGAAAGGCTTGGTATAATCGGCTTTGAAAGTGTAACTGGCCTCCTTGAAATCGGTGCGCGTGCGCTGGTCATTTTGTTCAAAGCTTCCGAAAGTAGTGGTATTGAAGAATTCGGAGGACTGGTCTTTGCCAAAAAAATTGCCCAGGGCGCTGAACAGGAAGGTATGCTCCTCATTGTCCCTGAACTCCTTTTTGTAGTTCAGTTCGTATTGCCATTTGGGGTTGGTGGCTTCCGTAACTTCCTCCCGCTCCCATTCCGCGACAACCGCGCCGGAACCGTCGGTTTTGGTAAAATCGAAGCCCGAAGGCTGGTCTTCAACTTCGTAGGCAAAAAAACCGGAAAGGGTCAACACATTGTACTCGTTGATGTGATAGTCCGTTCCCAGAATGAGGTTGTAGAAAGCTTCATTGCGGTATTCTTTGCCGTCGCTGCCGACCTCGATGCCGGTGGACAGGTCCCGGTTGATGGCCTCTTCGAGCCGGGGCAGCTCCCGGTACCCTGCGCCCAACTGGCTGAACAGGTTGAATTTGTTGGCCCGCCGGTTCAGGCTGAGCCCGGCGCTGTGATTGTGCGGGGCGCCGGTATTTACCGTTACCGAACCGTTCAGCCCTTCCTTTTCTTCCTTTTTCAGTACGATATTGATGATGCCGGAGGTGCCGGCCGCTTCGTATTTTGCAGATGGGTTGGTAATGACTTCCACTTTCTCGATCATGTCGGCCGTGATGGTCCCCAGGGCATTGCCCCCCTCGCTGGCCAGCACCGAGGGTTTGCCGTTGATCAGGATCTGCACGCCGCTGCTCCCCCGCAGGCTGATCTGCCCCTCGATATTGACACTAACGGAGGGCACGTTGTTCAGCACTTCCAGCGCGCTGGCGCCGGTGCTGCTGAGGTCTTCCCCGACGTTGAAGACCCGCTTGTCCAGTTGGAATTGCGTTTGTGACCGTTCGCCGCGCACTACGACCTCCTCCAGTGTCCGGCTATCTTCCGAAAGCTCGATGACCCCGAGGTCCACCCGCCCGCCGGCTCCCTGGATATCTTCAATGGTTTGGGAAACGAAGCCGATGAAGCTGACCTCGACGTAAAGATCCTGCCCATCGGCTTTCACACGGAATGCGCCATCCAGATCGGTGGTGGTTCCGGCGATGGGCTCCCGCGTTTTACCATCCCTGACCATCACAGTAGCAAACTCTACGGGCTGCCGGGTTCGGCTTTCCAGGACGGTTCCGGTGATCTCGACGCTTCCATCCTGCGCAGTCAGCAGGTTAGCGAAACCCATAAAGCAGATACTCAACAATAAAAAAATGCGCCTGGCTGCCATTATTCTTTCTATTTAGACAAAAAGTAGGTAGTTGATCGGGTTCGGGAATTCCTTTCCCGAAGGCCCTTTTGACAAATGGTTAAAAAAATAATGGCGGTATTGTTCTCCGGGAGAGCAGTTTTTTCATAACTATTACTCCCCCACTTCCATGATCCGCTTCAGCCCCTTCTCATCCACCGTCAGCATTCCATTTTTTGTCAGCCGTGGCGTCAGCACTTTCCAATTGACATCCTTTTTAAAGACCGCTTCGAACAGGGGAAGGGCGGCCTCCATCTCTCCGCTGTTGGCCAGGGCGATAGCGTGCCAGTATTTCATCTCCAGGTTGTCCGGGAACATGGCCTCGGCGGCGCCATACTCTTCCCGTGCCTTTTCCATATCGCCTTCCTCCACGGCCAGGTCGCCGCGGTTCATGTGTTCGTAGGCGCGGTGGACTTTCAGCAGGCGCCTGAGTTCCTGAAGCGGGTTGGGGTGGTCGTCGACGCGCAGGCCGACAGGGCGGCCCTCCCAGGCCTTGTCGGTGCGCTCGCCGGAGACGACGATCAGGGCGGCCGACTGCTTGCCGCGAATGTCTCCGCCCTCGGCCTGAGCGGCTTCCAGGGCGGCGACGAGGCGCTCGGCCAGCGGCTGCCCTTTGGAGGCTTCGAACGCCTTGGCCATGGCGGGCCAGACGGTGGCCTTCTCCATCAGGTTGGCCTGTACGGCATAGCCGTCGCCTACGTAATGGCCGGCCGCTTCAATGCAGCTCTCGCCCGTAAAAGCGGCGGCTTCCCCATCCGCATTGAGCATGCCCACCTGCCGGTACATCTGCCCGGGGTCCTTTCCGGTGAGCATTTTGATGGCCTCTTCCGGACTGAAGCCCATGCCCATCAGCTGCAGGCCCTCCGGGCCGTAGGCGGGGTTGACAAAGGACTGCGTGGCTACCACGCCCACCCCCGGCTCGCCCCAGATGACCAGCGTGCCGACGGAAAACCAGTGGGACTGCACCGCGGCGCCCATCTCCCCCGTCTCCGGGTCGATGGCGACGATGGAATAGGTGTGGGCCAGGGGCTCTTTGCCGTAAGGCCGCTGAGCGTTGAGCAAAATGGGAAGGCTTAAAAACATCGTGGGAAAAAGCAGGTTTTTCATTGTTGTCATTTTTTTTGGCTAAAAACGCTCAACCAGAAAATTTTTGATTTTTGATGTGCGATTTTTGATTTTTGATGTGTGGCTTGCGAGAGGTGAGCAGCCCCATGATGGCAGCCCATTGGAGAACATCGCACATCAAAAATCACACATCAAAAATCACACATCAAAAATCATACATCAAAAATCATACATCCCTCACCCTTCCGACAGCGTCGTCGAAATATCCGTCCGGCTGGCCTGAATGGCCGGCAATATGGCGGCCAGGAAGCCGATGGCCAGGGCGCCCGCCAGCAGATAGATCTCTTCGATCAGGAACACCGCGCCGGAAAAAGTATAGCGGTACGACTCTTGCATCTGCCCGGCCAGGACCTCCATCCCGGCATGGCTCAGGGCAATACCGGCCAGATAGCCCAGCACAGCCAGCAGCAGCCCTTCCAGAATGATCAGTACGAACAGGCGGGCAGGGGAAGCGCCCATCACCCGCATGAGGGCCAGCTCGTAGCGGCGGCCTTTGAGGGAATTGTAGAGCGAAATGAAAATGCTCAGGCCGGAGACCACCACGATGATGATGGCCAGCCAGCGCAGGGCCCGGGTGCCCACACCTAGCAGGGCGTACAGGCGGTTGATCTCGATGGCGGGCGTGGCGGCCTGCATATCCGTGTTTTCATTGATACCCCGTTGCATGTTGAGCGCCTGGTAGTTGCGGCCCTTGAATTTGATCAGGATGGAGGTGATGTCTTTATCCGGATAGGCCAGCAACGGCTTGTCGGAAGAATAGGCGTGATCGTGGGCGTGCTCTTCACCAGCGGCAGGCGCCTCCTCCTCGTGTTCATGCTCTTCGCCCTCTTCATGCTGGTGTTCGGCCTCACCTCCCGCTCCCTCTTCTTCCGCCCCGTGCTCATGCACCGCCCAGACGCTCTGAGTATTGGTGAGGATCAGCTGGTCGATCACCGAGCCGGTGGGTTGCAGGATGCCCACCACTTTGAATGTGCCGGCATCATCGTGCACCAGGTCTTCATCCTGGACAAAACCGTGGGAGCTGTGAAAAGAATTTCCCACTTTCAGGTTCAGCCCTTCCGCCACGCCGGCGCCGATCGTGGTTTCCATGGTTTCCTTCCAGATCTGCCCCTCTCCTACTTCGGCCTCGTACAGCCCCAGTATGTCCGGCGTAGTGCCGACGATGCGGTAGCCCTTATGGCTGTCGCCCAGCGACAGGGGCACCGCCGTTTGGATGAGCGGGTGGCCGGGCCTAAGGAAGGGCGTGGCCTCCTTGATGGAAATATTGCCGGTAGGGGCATCGATGTGGTACATACTGCTGAGGATGAGCTGCAGGGGGCTGCCCTTGGCGCCCACCACCAGGTCGATGCCCGCCAGGTTCTTTTCGAACTTGTCCTGCAACTGCTGGTTCAGCAGGAACAGCAGGGAGATCAGCCCCACGCCCAG
>JAGFJE010000146.1 GCA_024103175.1 Phaeodactylibacter sp. | reverse complement strand
AGCCCGGCGGTTCGCGTCGCCAAAACGGAGGTCGACCGGGTGAAGATGGCCAACGGTACGGAGCTGTGGTACAACCGCCTGCTCAAAGAGGAAAAACCGGAGGAAGAGGCTGCCGTAGCGGAGCCCCGCAAAGAACGGAAGAAGAAGCGGCCGGTCTCGTCGCAGAAGCTGCAGCGGCAGCGGTAGGTTTCGTGATTCGTGATTCGTCTCCGCCCGGCCGAAGCCTTGGCGTAGGCGGGTATTCGTGATTCATTGCCTGAAACTGCCGGGTTAGGCAGGCCATAGCGGGCGGTAAACTCCGGCAGGCAGGCTTGCCGTTGCTTCTATTATTCAATATCACCCGTCCAGGGTTGGCCAGCCTCGCACACCGTACACACCCCAAGTTTGCCATTGTCCCGTACACCGTACACGCCCTCGTTCAATAGCCCTCCCCATCCCCGCATTCTATCTTTATCATCGAGTAGGGCGCCGTGATGGCGAAGTAGGAATACTCAGGCATTTCCAGGTCCTCTGCGATGTCGTTGAACACAGCGATGAAGCTGGAGGCGAGGCGCCCGTTCGTACACCGGATGCCGTGAAAGTATTCCAATCGGCCGTTGCTGTCTTTCTGCACGATCCACCTGCCGCCGTATTCGCGGATGTACACTTCCCCCACCAGGGCCAGGAAGTGCTGCTGCCGTTCCATAATGTAGGCTTTGGTGATCCTGCCATTGGCCAGGGCTTCGGAAATGTCCTTTTCCAGGCTGTCCAGGGAGGATTCGGTGAGGGAGAAGGCGATCTCTTTTTCCCGGAGTTCGGCCTGCAACTGGCGGATCAGGCCGCTACTGTCCCAACTCCACTTCCTGATCAGGTGCTTTACCAGCAGATAAGCGCTGCCGGTAAGCAGGAGTGCGCCGGTAAGCACAAGGGCGGCAGTTTTAATGGGTTTCATGAATTGATGAGTTTAGGCAAGTTGAGCCATGAAGGCCCAAAAACTTGAAGTTAGGGTTTTCATTGGTAACTTAAGTCCCGTAGGGACGAAAGGCCATTGCCAGGGCCGTCAGGCCCTGGTGAATGAGGCCCATCCCTGTTTAAGTCCCGTAGGGACGAAAGTCAAAAGTAATTCATTGAGAAGTTACTTTCAGTAAACTTCTTCGGCCCATTTCCACCCATACCGGCCAGCCCGCGAACACTCTTCCCTCAACAACTGTTTACCGTTCACAAAAAATCAAGAAATGCATCAAAACCAGGCTTCCGGCCCTACCTTTCCCGCTCCCTGGGCCCTGCGCGGCGAAGGCGCCATGCTATTCTACCGCCTGCCGGAGGCCTTTGCCCGGGAGCAGGGGGGCATCCCCGAAAGCATGGCCTCCGGTTTCCTGGGCATCGTCTCCTGTGTGATGCTGGTCGACTACCGGCAGTCGCCCGTGGGGCCGTACCAGGAACTGCTCTTCATTCCCGGCCTGTTCGGCACCGAGCGGGGCCGCCGATTCTCCATCACCCGCATTTTCGTCGATTCGCAGGAAAGCATGGAGTGGGGCCGCCGCAACTGGGCCATCCCCAAGGAACTGGCGGACTTCGACTGGAAGCGCGCCGGCCCCTATGCCGACGAGGTGCGGGTGAGCCGGAATGGTGAGCCTATGCTGGCGGCAACCATCAAAGGCGTCGGCCCGCGCTTCCCCATCAGCACCGCCCTCATTCCCCTGCGCATCCATCAGGAAATGGACGGGCGGGTGGTGGAAACCTCGCCCCGCGGCAAGGGCAGGGGGCAATGGGCCCGGATTTCTCATCTTGACGTGCATTCCGGAGATTTTCCCGACATCGGCGCCTTCCGCCCCTTCGCCGCCCTGCGGGTATCCGGCTTCCAGATGACGTTCCCGGAGGGCCACGTCGTGCCCCGATCATCCTGATTGAACGGCGCTTACCCTGAACAGGCTTAAATCAGTTCGGCACATCACCACCAAATATGAAAAACGGCATTGT
>JAGFJE010000121.1 GCA_024103175.1 Phaeodactylibacter sp. | reverse complement strand
CCGGAGCAGGAAGCATGGGCATTCGATCTTTACGACGGCCATCCCTATCGCACCCTCCCCCTGGAAATAGGCAGCCACTACCTGGACAAAGGAATAGATGCGATCGAAGAATACCTCAAACTGATCACCTGTACCGATGAATTTGACACCTTCGGCCTGAACCAGGATGGCCTTGAGCCGGACCGGCCGGCTCACCCCACGCGCAAAGTGGGCTTCCGCCGGCCAAGGATCGAACGGCCGGACTGGGTGGCTAAGGAGGTGCAGCTGCGAATTGGGCGCCGGGAATGAAGCTATTGAATAAATGGAGCAATAATTTATTTCTGCAATAATATTTTACTCAGTTAACATTTTCTCGCAATTATTTCTTTCGCAGAAAATCAGCAGCCCCAATATGCTCCCGTTACTTTCAAAGGGTTTCGCATTAAGCAGAAAAAACCATGATCCGCTCGCTTTTGCCTCTGTTCTGATCTGGCTGCCCGTCCTGCTACATGCCCAAAACCTCGTCGTCAACCCCGGCTTCGAAGAATTGCGGGAGGAAAGCAAAGCGCCCCCCTGCATGGCAATCCTGAGGTCCTGTCATCCTGTCCTTACCCCTCAAAATGCAGCGAGATCGTAAACGTCCGCGACAACAGCTTTTCCAGCACGGTCGATTCCTCCAGGTTGTCGTTGTAGATCAGGGTATTACCCAGGCCGTGGGAGACCTTAAATTCCGGGGAGAAAATGAAGAAGGGGAAGAAAAACTGTATACCGGCTCCATATTCCAGGGAAAAGTCACTGGGAGAGATCCTTACGAGTGATTCTGCCTGCCGGGTTCGGGAGTCGCTGGCCACATCGAAGGCGTACTTTACCCCGGCGATGACGAACAGGCGGAAGTCGTTGTACGGGGCGGATTTGTAGCGGATGTGAAAAGGCATTTCCACCAGTACCGATTCGACCTTGCGCTGGCTGAACTGCGCCAGGCGCCCTACTTTATTGTACTGGATATTGCGTTCGGCAAAGGACAGGGTAGGGAGGAAGCGAAAATCGAAATTGTCGCCCATCTTGAGGTTGGTGACAATGCCGAGGTTAAAGCCCGGGCCGCTCACCGACTCAATGCTGCGGATGCTGTCGCTTTCCAGAAAACCGCTGGAGCGGAACGGCTTGAAGGAGGACGTGTTGTATCCCAGCGTAATGCCGAAATAATAAGGCTTCTGCTGGAAGTCGAAAAAGTTGTAGTTGCCGCGCCCGCTGGGCTGAGCTGCTGCCGAAAGGCACAGGAAAAGAGCGGCGAAGAGCAGCGCTACTTTTCCCCCGTATAGATGGAACAGATCCCTAGAGTTTGTGGTATGCATTGATTCGATTTGTAACCGGCTTTTTTAAGAATGTTGATAAAATCCTCTCCGTCCGGAAAAGCCTGCACGGATTCGTACAAATATCGGTATGCTTTGGGGTCTTTGGATGTCAGCCTGCCGATAAGCGGCAGGATATTCGCAAAATAAAAGTTATACAGCTGTTTGAAGGGAAAGATCCGCGGCCGGGAAAATTCCAGGACCACGAGGCGCCCCCCGTCCTTGAGTACGCGGCGCATCTCCACCAGGCCCTTTTCCAGGTCTTCGTAATTGCGCACTCCAAAAGCAACGGTAACGGCGTCAAACGTATTGTCCGGAAACGGTAAATTCTCTGAGTCCCCTTCCTTTAATTCGATCAGGCCCTGCAATCCTCGCTTGCCAACTTTCGAGCGGCCAATATCCAGCATTTCCCGGGAAATGTCAACGCCGACGATGCGTTCCGGCTTCAACTGCCGGGCGGCTTCCAGGGCGACGTCCGCCGTGCCGGTCGCCACATCCAGCAGAACGCGGACGCCGCGGCCCTGCAGCTGGCGTATCGCCCGGCGGCGCCACACGGTATCTATCCCGGCGGACAACAGCCGGTTGAGAAAATCGTAATAAGGGGCGATGCGGTCGAACATCCGGGAGACCTGGCTCTTCTTACTTTCCTGTTCGTCGTACGGTTTTACTTCCTGTGGCATAACTTTTTCCGGTTCTTTTTGCAAAGATAATTTTTCAACCGGCCCGCCGGGCCATAATATCGCAAAATCCTCAGAAGCCAGCATTTTCGGGCTTGCCGAAAACGCGGGTTAATTAAATAAAAATACCCTCCGGATAGTTGAGAAATGGCTCCTGAATTAGACGCTTTTTTCTTATCTTTGCATGGTTTTTAACTGCGCTTCTTGAAACTACACCCGAAGCAAAAAGTTCATTAAAGCACAAAAAGCGTAAATGCCTTTGAAACAGCGAATTATCCCCGTTAACATCGAGGATCAGATGAAGTCCGCCTACATCGATTACTCGATGTCGGTCATCGTCTCCCGAGCTTTGCCCGATGTGCGGGACGGATTGAAGCCGGTACACCGGCGAGTGCTCTACGGCATGTCTGAATTAGGCTTGGCCTACAACAAACCACACAAGAAATCTGCCCGTATTGTTGGAGAAGTATTAGGTAAGTACCACCCACACGGGGACTCCTCGGTGTACGACACCATGGTCCGCATGGCGCAGTCCTGGTCCCTTCGTTATCCCCTGGTCGACGGCCAGGGCAACTTCGGCTCCATGGACGGCGACAGCCCGGCGGCCATGCGTTATACCGAAGCCCGCCTGCGGCGTATCTCCGATGACCTGTTGGCGGACATCAATAAGGATACGGTAGACTTTACCCTCAATTTTGACGACTCCCTGGAAGAACCTTCTGTGCTTCCCACCAAAGTGCCCAACCTGCTGATCAACGGCGCTTCGGGCATCGCCGTGGGCATGGCCACCAATATGATGCCGCACAACCTCTCCGAAGTGGTGGACGGCATTATCGCCCAACTCTTTAACCCGGACATTACGGTCGATGAACTGATGCAGCACATCACCGCTCCGGATTTTCCGACCGGCGGCATCATCTATGGTTACCAGGGGGTTAAAGATGCCTTTGAGACCGGCCGCGGCCGGGTGGTGGTCCGGGGCAGGGCGGAAATACAATCTACCCCGAACGGTAGAGAGACGATCATTGTTACGGAGATCCCGTATCAGGTCAATAAAGCATCCCTGGTGGCCAAGATCGCCGAGCTGGTCAATGAGAAAAAGATCGTCGGCATCAGTGATATCCGCGATGAATCGGACCGGCAGGGGCTGCGTATCGTCGTCGATATCCGCAGGGATGCGATTGCCAACGTCGTGTTGAGCCAGCTGTTTAAATATACGCCCCTGCAGACTTCCTATGGGGTCAATAATGTCGCCCTGGTAAATGGCCGCCCCCGTACGCTCAGCCTCAAGGAGATCATCCAGGAGTTCATCAAGTTCCGGATCGAGGTGATTATCCGGCGGACGCGCTTCGACCTGCGCAAGGCTATTGCCCGGGCCCACATCCTGGTGGGCCTGCTCATTGCACTGGACTATCTGGATGAAGTGATCGAACTCATTCGAAAATCCGGCACTCCGGATGAGGCAAGGGAAGGTTTGATGCGCGGCGACTTCATCGACGACAAAGAAGCTTTCTGGAAGAAGTTCGGCACGTTGATCGAAGAGGCCGACACCGAAGAATACCCCCGGGAAGAGGGCAACGTGCTGTCTGATGCCCAGGCGCGCGCCATTCTGGATATGCGCCTGCAAAAACTCACCGGGCTGGAGCGGGACAAGGTACGTGAAGAATATGACGAGATCCAGAAGCGCATCGCTCACCTCAAGGCTATCCTGGAGAGCGAGGATCTTCAGCGGGAGATCGTCAAGGAGGAATTGCTGGAAGTCAAGGAAAAATATGGCGATGAGCGCCGGACGGACATCAGCTTCGCTGATGGCGAGATCAGCATAGAGGATATGATCCCCGATGAGGAAGTGGTGGTCACCATCTCTCACCTGGGGTACATTAAGCGTACTCCGATCACCGAATACCGCACGCAGACCCGGGGCGGCCGCGGTTCCCGCGGAAGCAAAACCCGGGATACGGACTTCATCGAGCATCTCTTCGTCGCAACGACCCACAATTACCTTCTGCTGTTCACCGAACAGGGCAAGTGCTACTGGCTCCGGGTATACGAAATACCGGAAGCCGCGAAAAACTCTTCCGGGCGGGTGATACAGAATATCCTGTCCATTCCCAAAGATGATAAGGTCATGGCTTATATCATCATTGAAGACCTGACCGACGAGGAGTTCGTCAACAACAATTTTATCATCTTTGGCACCAAGCGCGGCCTTATAAAAAAGACGGTGGTGGAGGCGTACTCCCGGCCTCGCGCCGGTGGGATCAACGCCATCACCATCAATGAAGGCGATCAACTTCTCGAAGCCAGGCTGACCAACGGACACAACGAGATCTTCCTGGCCAGCCGCAATGGCAACGCCATCCGCTTCAATGAATCCGCCGTGCGTTCTATGGGCCGTACCGCGGCCGGGGTCAGAGGCATCTCTCTGAATGATGACGGCAAGGATGTCGTGGTCGGGATGGTCTGCATCGACCCTACGGAAGAAGACACGACCATTATGGTTATCTCCGAAAAGGGGATGGGCAAGCGGACCGCGTTTAGTGAATACCGCCTGACCAACCGCGGAGGGAAAGGGGTGAGAAACATGCTGGTAACCGGGAAGACCGGCGGGGTAGTCTCCATAAAATCGGTCAAGGACGATGATGAACTGATGATCACCAACCGCTCCGGTATCGTGATCCGGATGGCGGTAAGCGATGTGCGGGTCATGGGCAGGTCTACTCAGGGCGTCCGCCTCATACGGCTCGACCCGGAGGATGAGATCGCCGACGTGGCCGTCGTTCGCGAATCCGAGGAAGATGAGGCAACCGAAAACGGCCAGATGGCCGGCAATGAGGAGGAATAGAGGGGCAGGATCGGATGCCAATAAAACATGAATGGCCTCCCAGTCGTTGTTCTTTATGAGTACATAGAGTTAGCATTTGGCGCAAAACAAATGCCTCTTGTCGATAATTTTAACATTTTGTAAATATCACATTGAGGCGAAGTGGCGTCAAAATTTTAGATTTGCACCAAAACATTGAAAATAAATAAGAGTTCACTATGAAGAAACTGATTCTCGGCCTCCTGGCCATGCTACTCATTACTGCAGCATACGCTCAAGATGGGAAAAAGGCGCTGAGAGAGGCCAATAAAGCATTCGGGGCATATAACCTCGACCCTACGGGCAATAAGGCAAAACTGAAAGAAGCCGTTGAACAGATCGACCTGGCCCTGCAAGACCCGGAGATCGCTAAAGATCCTTCGGCCTGGGCTTCAAAAGGTGAGATCTACAATGAGGTTGCCAACCAGATCGTCGCTGTCCGCCAGCTCGGTATGGGCAGCCTGGATGAACTGCCCAAGATCGCGCACCCGGCCCATGAAGCGGCCGAGGCTTACCTGAAATCCTACGAACTGGCAGAGAAGAAGTGGCAGACCAAAGACGCCCTGAAAGGGTTTCAGGTCTCTCAGGGCAACCTGAGCAACATGGGCATCTTCCTGTTTGAGGACCAGGACTTCACCGGGGCATTCAAGGATTTCAAAATGGCCGTTACCCTCCACGAAAAGCTCAAAGCAGAGGGCGAGCAAAGCGCCCTGGATGCGGAAGAGGATTACAACAACCAGTTGTATATCACCGGCCTGGCCGCTTTGAATGCCGGTGAGCCGGAAGCTGCCGGGGAATACTTCAAGAAGTTGTATGAGATGGATTATGCCAAACCGGCCATCTATGAGGCGCTCTATAAGATGGAAGCCGAAAAAGATGTCGAGGCTGCGTATGAGTATCTGGAGGAAGGCCGTAAGAAGTATCCCGACGATGTGTCCCTGCTTTTCGCTGAGATCAACCACTTCCTGCGCATCAATAAGCTGGATGAGCTGATCACCAAGCTGGAGCAGGCCATTGAGAAGGAACCGGACAACGTCTCTCTGTATTCTACCCTGGGGAACGTTTACGACAACCTCCACCAGCGGGAAATGAAAGAGGGCAACGCCGAAAAAGCAGAAGAGTACTTCAATAAGGCGCTCAAATACTATAACCTGGCTACTGAGAAAGACCCCACCTTCTCAGACGCCGTGTACAGCATCGGCGCCCTTTACTACAACCGGGCCGCCGCAATGACGCAGGAACTGAACAAGTATGCCGACGACTACTCCAAGGAAGGCCTCAAGAAGTACGAAGCGCTCAAAGAACAGATCTTCAAGGAGTTCGATAAGGCACTGCCGTATTTCCAGAAGGCAGAGGCGCTCAACCCCAGCGACATGAACACGCTCATCGCCCTCAAGGAGATCTACGCCAGGAAGGACAACCTGGAAATGTCCAATGAGTTCAAAGAACGTTTGGATAAAGTCCAGGCAGGCGAAGAGATCAAGGTTTCCTACTTTAAGAATAATTAAGCAGGCTGTTCCCGGCAAAAAAAAAGGAGCCATCCCGGATTTCCGGGATGGCTCCTTTTTTATGGACGGGCTACCCGTCTTCAGTTCCGTTCTTCCGGGCAAGTTTTCAAATGGCCCGGAATACAACTTTCAGTTACTTCACCACTACAAACTGCTTCGTCTTCGTTCCTTCATCGGTACTTACCCGCATCAGGTAAGCGCCTGCCGGCAGGTGGCTGACGTCAAACTGAAGGGTTTCCTTCTGTACGTTCTGATATTCCCGGATATTCAGGACCTGCCCTTGCATATCGGCCATGATCAGCATGGCGGGGCCGGCCTCCTCGAGGTCGAGCTGGACGTTGAGGGCCTCGCTGCTGGGGTTGGGGAAAAGAGACATTGCACTGTCTTCCAGGGGAATTTCGTCGGTAGTGGTAGACAGCTCTATAGCCATGCGCAACACGGCATTGGTTTCGGGCCCGAAGCCGCCCAATCCCCACTCTTCATCCAGGAAAAGTACGGTCGAAATGCCCCGGAAGATATTACTTAAGAGTTCATCGTTGGTGGCATGGAAGATCCGGTTGGCTTCCTCAGCGTAAGAGGCCATGACGAAGTAACGAGCGCCGGGTTCCAGCGCTATGGGTTCCCCGTCGAGGTCGAACACATCAACCGAAATGAGATCGTAGTCATCGTCACTCGATGTAAATTCATAGGTGCCGAACCCAACTACATCCAGGGATTCGTTAGATGTTGTTTCAAAGTTCGACCAATCGGATTCTACTTCATCTTTCACTTTATAGACGAGGAAGGTTACTAAGTCGCCGGTAAGCGGGCCGTCGCTTTCATTTTTAGCCACGGCAAAGCGGAGTTCTCGTGTCTGGAAGTTATTGCCGGCTTGAGGGCTCATTTGGTATAAGTTCCCAATAGCATAGTCGCCGCCGCTGGCCGGGCGGGAAGCGTTCTCAATATCGCCTTCTTCTTTGGAGAACAAAACCGGGGTTACCCTAAAAGGCGCGGTGATGATATCGTTGAAAACGGTGAATTCTTCGTCATTCACCTCCTCGTTTTGTGAATATATCTCATAACGCAGCCGGTAGACACCCTCGGCCAGCTCCGGCGCCCAGCGTTGTGGGATGTCCAAAACGGAGTCTTTGGCTAAAGCGGGGAAAGCATCCAGGACCAGGCTATCCTGATGGATCAACTGGGTGGCATTACCTATCACTCTTTGTACGCTGGCCCTGAAAACGAGGTTGGGAATGGGCTCGCTTCCCAGGTTAGACATGACGGCGATAAAGGCGAATGTGTCTGTAGATATTTGCGAAACCGGTTGGGCATAGCTGGCTGGCGTGTAGAAGATTTCATCCAGTGATGTAACGTACTTTGGCGGTGTCATCACCTGTACATCATCGATGATCCAGAAGTAAAAGCGGCCATCCCAGGTAAACCTGATCTTTACGTCCGCCTGGCCGGCGGCCACCTCGGAAATATCAATGACCATATGTTCATCCCGCCGCGGGGTTACCCGGTTTCCGGTGGCCCGGCTATTGATGGGGAAATTCGTCCAGTTTTCGCCGCCGTCATTGGATACTTCTACCAGCGTGGGCACTTCAGGCAGGAAGCCTCTGGCATATTGGTAGAAAGACAGCAGGATGGCCGGTTCGCCGGAGCAGTCTATGGAAGGGGTGGTCAGGGCGCCTGACGTTCCGCCGGGGTAGGGGCCTTCGCCAGGGCCGATCCCGCCGGCGTCGTAGACATCCGAATTGTACAAAGCGGCGCCGTTGGCCGCAGTAGGAGAAGCCAGAGGGCTGGGGCCTCCCCAGAAAATTGCTGGGGCCATTACGCCATTGATCATGGCGCTGTCTACATGGCCGTCCGGGCTCCATTGCCATACGGCTCCTTCCGGGCTGCCCGGGCCGATTTCCCAGGTGCTGGGGATTCCTTCATCAAAATCCTCTTCGAAGAGGATAGTGGGTTGAGCATCTAGAGCTATAGCCAGGCAAAGCCCTAAAAAAAATAGTAATGATCTTTTCATGTGCGGTTTGGATTTAAAAAAGATGTCGGGTAATCATTTGAAGGAAGGCTGTTGTTTCAGCTTGTCCTTTCAAAAATACCCCTGATTTTCCTTATAGTTGCTCCTGATGAGTGGTTAAGCCTGGATTTGTCAGGTGGATGATATATAATCGCGGTTGGAATTGGGTGGGCGGAATCCTGTTGGCAGGTTGTTGAGGCAGGCCAGGGAGAGGCGCCTTTTCTAGGGAATGAAGGAATGAAGGAATGAGTGAATGAGTGAATAAGTGAATGAGTGAATTTTACCCGGCTGAGCATAGCGAAGACGGGGAGTGAATGGAATGGCGCCGGGTTAATCATTCCTTCATTCCTTCACTCCTTCATTCCTTCCTTCATTCCCTCTAAGCAGAAAAAGAAGTTCCGCATCCACAGGTATCGGTGGCGTTGGGGTTATTGAAGGAAAACCCTCGGTTGTTGAGGCCCTCTTCCCAGTCTATTTCCATGCCGAGCAGATAGATGGCGTGGGATTTCTGCACGAGTACCTTTACACCCTTCACGGTAAAGACCTGGTCGTTCTCTTTTTCTTCGTCAAATCCCAGGATGTAGGAGAAACCCGAGCAGCCCCCTCCCGTTACTCCGACCCTCAGGCCGTGTTCGTTGGATATGGATTGTTCGGCTTTGATCTTTTCCAGTGCCCGCACAGCCCCGTCGGTGAGAGAGATGGGGGCGTCGATGGCTGTATTTTTGATCTCGCTCATTGTATTTTTCATTTTCTGGTTTCGCAAATATAAGGTATGCCTGCTTTATAACAAAGGGAACAGGAGAGGGAGGCTTTTGGTTTGCAAAGCCAATTATAGAATTGTACTAAATTTTGGTAGATTTACGCCTGAACCATTGAAATCTGCTCTATGCCCACGTGGTTGTCCTTTATCCTGGAAGTTCTGAAGCTGACGGTACCGGCCCTGATCGTTTTCCTGACGGCATATTACCTGCTGAAAACCTATCTCGAGAATCAGTACCGGATGCAGATGGCGCAGATCAAGAAGAGCCAGGTGGAAACCACGCTTCCCCTGAAGTTGCAGGCCTACGAGCGGTTGTCCATGCTGTGCGAGCGGATCGCCATCCCCAACCTCCTGCTGCGCATCCGCAAGGAAGGTATGACCTCCGGGGAACTTCGGGTGGCCTTGCTGCTGGCCATCCAACAGGAATATGAGCACAACATCACCCAGCAGGTTTACGTATCCGAGCAGTTGTGGGAGATCATAAAAATGGCGAGGGACGAAGCCGTCAATATGGTGGCTTTGGCCGCCGATAAAACCAGCCCGAAAGCCGACGGCAAAGAGCTGGCACAGGCGCTGTTCAACATTGTGAACCACCGGGAGGCCATGGCAGTGGAAAAGGCCTTGCTCGCCATTAAGAAAGAAGCAGCTATTGTGCTGTAAGCCCTTCTATTCAGCATCTGGCCTGTTAACCGAAAATTACTGAGATTATGAGTACGGACAGAAGGAAATTTCTGCGCACCCTGGCCGGTACCATGGGCCTGGCAGGTGCGGCTCCCTTTTTTACCTCCGCAAGAGGCAGGGGGCTGCTGGAAACGCTGGAGAATTATGCCCATATGCCCGCCTGGCAACTGGCCACAGATGAAGCTTTCTGGCGGCAGGTGAAACTCGCCTATTCGGTATCGCCCACTATCGTCAACCTCAACAACGGAGGCGTATCTCCCCAGCCGGTAGTAGTACAGGAAGCGGTGGAGCGATACAACCGGATGAGCAATGAAATGCCTACCTATTACATGTGGCGGGTCCTGGACCAGGGAAGGGAACCCGTACGGGCCAAACTGGCCGGCCTGGCCGGCTGCTCCCCCGACGAAATAGCCATCAACCGGAATGCTTCTGAAGCATTGGAAACGGTGATCTTCGGCCTCAGCCTGCAGGCAGGCGATGAGGTGGTTCTCACCCGGCAGGATTACCCCAACATGATCAACGCCTGGAAGCAACGGGAGAGGAGGGACGGTATCGTGCTCAAGTGGCTGTCTTTCGACTTCCCAGTGGAAGAGGAAAAACAGGTTGTGGAAGCCTTCACTGACGCTTTTACTCCCCGTACCAAGGTGGTGCATATTACTCACGTCATCAACTGGAACGGCCAGGTGCTGCCCGCCCGGAAGATCGCCCGGGAAGCGCGCCGCCGCGGCATTGAAGTGATAGTCGACGGCGCGCATTCCTTCTGCCAGCTGGATTTCGATATTCCGGCCCTGGAGTGCGATTATTTTGGAACCAGCCTTCACAAATGGCTTTGCGCCCCTTTTGGAAGCGGCATGCTCTACGTGCGAAAGAACAAGATCGCTCCCCTTTACCCGCTTTTCGGAGCGCCGGAGCCCGAAAGCGGCGATATCCGGAAATTCGAAAGCCTGGGCACCCGTTCCTTCGCCATCGAACAGGCCATCGCCCAGGCCGTTGACTTCCACCTTATGATCGGTTCGGAAAGAAAACAGGAACGCCTCCGCCACCTGAAAAACTACTGGGTGGAGCAAGCCCTAAAGATCCCCGGCTTTCAGTTTCATTCCCCTTCCCATCATGAAAGTGGCTGCGGAATAGCGCTGTTTAGCCTGGAAGGAGCGGATAATGAGGAACTCAGCAGCTGGTTGTTCCGGCAGCACCAGGTCCATACCGTGCCCATCAACTGGGAAAATATCAGTGGAATACGGGTTACCCCCAATGTCTATACCCTCAAGGAAGACCTGAGCCGCCTGCTGGACGCGCTCGCCGATTACCCCGGGGAGCGGCGCTGACTGCCCTTGTGATGCACTCCTTTTGTTTAACGTATTCCCGCAAGTCAGGCGTAAAAGTGCAACAGAATAAATAAATCAGCGCTCTGCTTTCAATATTGGTTAATCATACGTATATTAAAGCAGTGATAACCGATAAATCGTTGATAATATAGCATTGTTTTTCTCCGGATAAAGGCCGGTACCTTCATAAACACTTAAATGAACAGGAAATATTGATATGATCAATGGCAGGTGTTTGGACCGCTCTGCCTTGCCAACAGCCTTCCCGGGAGCATTGCTCAGCCTCATTTATGCCTGAACAAAGAATCGCGTCCTTTTTTATCTCAAAGCAGGTATTAAAGAGCAGATTATGGAATCCAGCCATCAAAAAGAATTATTGCTGTGCGCCCTGAAGCATTTCGATATCGACGTTTTGCAGTCCGGGGGGCACAAGGTATTGCTGAAAGAAAATTTTTTTGTTGCCATAGGGGAAGGCTCACAGTTCCAGCTGTGGAAAGCTGGGCAGAAAGAAGCTACCTTTACAGACGTAGTTAAACTCTGCACCCATATCAAAACATATCTGGAATGGAATGAGAAAAGTGGAGTTGAAAATAGTGGCGCTGGCTAACAGCGAGGCGCAGCCGAATAGCTTTGTCGTCGTTTTGAAGGAAGATACGGGTAACCGCCGCCTTCCCGTGGTTATCGGTGCATTTGAAGCTCAGGCCATTGCCCTGGCGCTGGAAAAGATCCCGACGAACCGGCCTATGACTCATGACCTCATAAAAAATACCCTCTCTGCATTGGGCATCAGCCTGAAAGAGGTCGTAATCTCCAACCTGCGGCACGGCATTTTTTACGCTACCCTGATCTGCCAGAAAACTGATGGGACGACCTTTGGGCTGGATTCCCGCACTTCCGATGCCATCGCCCTGGCCGTGCGTTTCGAGTGCCCCATCTTTGCCAATGATTTCATCATGGATGAAGCTGGGGTCACCATCGACCAGCCTTCTGCCGCTGAACCGGGCGCCCCCAAAAGGAAAAAAGAACTCAGCAGTTATTCCGACCAGGAGCTGGGCCGGTTGCTGGAGGAAGCCCTCGCAAACGAAGATTATGAACATGCTGCGAAGATCAGAGATGAGATCAAACGCAGAGAAGGTTGATTGTCGGGAGGCACACGCTCCCTTACGCTCCCCTGCCCAGCTCAACGGCTCTTTGCAAGGCCGCATTCGCCCCGGCGATGATATCATCCCGCACCAGGTTTTGAGTATAAGTAGCCAGGGCCGCTTCAGTGGTGCCTCCTCTGGAGCATACCCTGTCGATCCACTCTTCACATGTAAAATCCGTCTTATTGAACAGTTCGATCGCCCCGCGGAAGGTCTGGCTGACCAGCAGTTCGGATTCGGAGTAGCTGAAGCCCATCTCCCGGGCGGCGTCCATCAGCGATTTCATGAAAAACCATACATAAGCCGGCCCGCTTCCACTGATGGCGGTAGCGGCATCGATGGCTTCCTCCTTTTCCACGTAGATCGTCTTGCCGGTAGTATTGAGCAGGTTCTGCACCATGACCAGCTCAATGCGGGTTACCTCGTCAGAGGAGGTGAAAGCCGTCATGCCCATACCGATCTGAGCCGGCAGGTTGGGCATCGCCCGGATGACCTTGTGCACGCCCAGCGCCTCGCAGATAGTGGATATTTTCACCCCCGCCATGATGGAAAGAAAAACCTGCTGGGGGTCGATCAAACCCCTGAGGCTTTGGAATAGCCCCGCAGAATCCTGAGGCTTGACGGCGAAGATGGCCAGGTCGGCCTGTTGCAGGCAGTCCTCAGCTCGGCTGTAGACCGTACCAATGTCCTTTCTCGACAACTCCTTTGCCTTTTCCGACGACTTTTCAAGGATCATCATGTCTTCCTTGTTGGTAATGTGGGAACGCAGAAAACTCTGGGCGTACGTCATCCCCATATTTCCGCCTCCGATGATCAGAATCTTCATATTGGTGTTGTTTAGCAGAGCGCAAAACTAATGGTTTTAATTGATATTCGAACGACGCCCGGCTTTTGTTATCCAGATGGCGCGGACATTTCCGGCAAAGAGTTATTTTTACCCGGCAAAAGGGAAAATGCAGAAAAATCAGATTTGATGTTGCAACTTTAATTGTATATACATATATTTGCACCGTGATGAAGATCGAAGAAGAAATAAACCAGAAGAAATTTAAGAGCGTGTATCACAAAGCGCACATCAATGTGCTTTTTACCGCTTCCTGGCTGAGCCAGAACTCCGCCCAGCTGTTGAAGCCGTATAAGATCTCCTGGCAGCAGTTCAATATCCTGCGCATACTGCGCGGTATGTACCCCGAACCGGCTACCATCAAGTTGCTTACCGAACGTATGATCGACAAAATGTCTAACGCTTCGCGGCTGGTGGAAAAATTGAAAAATAAAGGCTATGTGGAGAGGCGAGTATGCCCCTCCGACCGGCGGAGGGTAGATATCGAAATCACCGATAAAGGCCTGCAGGCCCTGGAGGATATTTCCAGGATCATGGAAGAGGGCCTCCATCGCAAAATGAGCATCCTGAGCCAGGAAGAAGCGGCACAGCTGAATGCTCTTCTGGATAAATTGAGAGGCTGAAACACTGCTTTTTTTTGAAAAAAAAGATGTATATACAATAATTGTTTAAACTTTGCTTTTGAATTGTTGTTTACTCATTTGTCATCAATAAAAACCATATTAACCATGAAGAAAGTAACTGTCTTTTCAACTCTGCTTGCTGCTCTTGCCCTGGTAGGGATGAGCTTTACCAACCCGGCTGCCATTGCGGTTGAAAGCCTTCCGGTAAACGTAGAAAAGAGTAATATTGCCTGGAATGGCTACAAAGTGACCGGCTCTCATAACGGCAACATCCAGCTGAAGTCCGGCAATCTGGATTTTGACGGAGACAAACTTGTTGGGGGCGCCTTTGATATCGATATGGCTTCCATCACCTGCAACGACCTGGAAGGGGAGTGGAACCAAAAGCTGGTCGGCCATCTGAAGTCCGACGATTTTTTCAGTGTTGATAAGTATCCCACCGCTAAGTTCGTCATCACCCAGGTCGTTTCCCGCGGCACCCCCGGTGATTACAAGATCGTTGGAGACCTGACCATCAAGGGAATCACCAAAGAGATCAAGTTTCTGGCTAATGTTAAGGAAGAGGACGGACAGAAAGTAGCCACCGCTGAGATCAAAGTCGACCGTTCCGAATTCAACGTACGTTTCGGTTCCGGCAGTTTCTTCGACAACCTTGGCGACAAGACCATTTACGATGAGTTCGACCTCGAAGTAACGCTGGTTTCCTCCAATTCTTAATGTCAACGGATTAACCTCACCCGATAGGAATAATACGTAATAAACAACTGAGGCAGTTGCAAGCGCCACTTGCAACTGCCTCTTTCATTTTTTATGTCTCAATATCCTTATATCGCATTGGATTTACTTCACGATGTAATAAGCCATCGACATATTGATGCCTCTGAGAAACGCTTGATCTTGTTCTGCCGCCAATATATCCGACAAGCCGAAATGGTAAAATACCCGTAAGCTGCTTCGGGCGCCGGGGCGGTAAACCAGGCCGGCGAATATATCTACTGCGGCGGGGGCCAGCCTGTTTCGGGCATTTTCCCTTCTGAATTCAAAAATTTCAGGCCTGGCCGGTTGCCCGCCGCCGGCAGCGCTGCTTTGGCTATTGTCCAGGCTCCAGGTATTGTTCGCTTTTCCGGAGAGCAGAAAACCTGCCTGCAGGCCGGCCTCGAAAGCCAGCCCGGGTTTCCACTGGAAACCGGCGGATAAGGGAAACTGGAGGTAGCTTGTATTCGTAATGGTGGTGGTGGAGTACAGAAGGCTGCGGCTATTGGCCAGGCTGCCATCCGGCTGGACTTCTTTGGAAGAGGAATTCTCCTGGCGGAATGCCTGGCCTGCCGTCGCAGCTTCCGGGTTGTAAGACCGGAAAAAGGCCCCTGCCCTCCAGTAGAGGCGGTTATTCCGGCGGCGGGCTTCCAGGGCAAGTCCACCGCCCAGCCCATCGACGAAAGAACGGCCCAGGAAGATGGCGCCTCCTTCTGTTGCCAGGCTAAGCATCAAAGGATTAGAGGGAGGCGACAGCTGTCGGCCCGCTGTAGCGGTATAAGTTGCCGTCGGCATAGGCAATGGATCAGGCTGGCTTAGAGGGAGGAGGGCAAGAGGGGCCTCCCACCGCCTGTTTCCTGCCGGCGGAACCGCGTTGGCCGTAGCGATAACTTCAGTTTGTTTTCCGTGGCTTTCCGATTGCATGGCGGCCGCGGGGTTGGCTGAGCTTACCGGGCCCGGGCTTAGGGGAAGGTTGGGAATAGCGGGATATCTGTCGTTTGAGGAGGTTATTTTCCGCCCGGTGGTTTTTTCCGCCTCTTTTCCACTGTGAGCGTCGGCTGAAGGAGCTGCTTCCGGTTTTATAACCGATTCTTGTTCGCCGGTAAGGTCCTGGCTGGAAGCTATTGTGCCTGGCGCCTGCTGAGAGGCTGCTTTTTCGGAGGGGTTTTCATAGCTGGCAATAGGTAGAGGAGCCGTATCATCCGTTTTTGCCCTCAAGCCTTTCTGATAGAAGTAATAGGCTCCGCCAACCAGGGTAGACAACAGCAGGAGCCCGGCAAGGAGCCATGGCCACCAGGCCGGCCGCTGGTTCGGATGCACCGGCATTTCCTGGTCCAGCAGCTGTTTCATATTCAACCACGCCTGGTTGATAAACTGCTCATCAAATTCTTGCGGATATTTATCCTGCATGATTGTAGTGTGTGCGAATTAATTGCTTCAGTTTCTTCCTTGCATTGGATAAATGCCATTTTGAGGTACCCACACTGATATTGATCTTTTGGGCGATCTCGACGTGCGTATATCCTTCTATGGCGTAGAGGTAGAATACTTCCTTTGTGGCATCGGGCAGCATTTCTACCAGTTTCAGTATATCCTCAAAGTACAGGTTGTTCAGGGCTCCTTCTTTCAGGGGCGCGTCCCGGTCTTCGAGCTCCAGGAAGTGGATCTGCCGGGAATGCTTCTTGAAGTAGTCGGATAAGCTGTGAAAGACCAGCCTGCGTATCCATCCTTCCAGGGAGCCGCTGAAAGCGAAAGTATCCAGCTTTTTGAATACTCTGAGGAAACCCGTATTGAGGATATCCATGGCCACTTCCCGGTCTTGGGTATACCGAAGTATCATTCGCATCATGGAAGCGAAATATTTACGGTATAGCATTTCCTGTGAAAAGCGGTCATTTTCCAGGCACCCTTCCACCAGCTCCCGATCAGAATATTGTTCTGGCTTCCGCCTCATGGGTCAAAATATTAAGCCTATCCGGATGACAATGCGGTTAAACTCCAGCCGCTTTTCTTCGATCTCGTTCTGGAATGGCGTCCGCCGTTCAAAGTAGGCTTCCTGGTACTGGTACCCAAGGTCCACCAGAACGTTGGTGCCCTCATCGGCGCCCAGCCTCAGGCCCAGCGCCGCCCGGAAGAATATTCCTCCCTCCGCTTTGTTGATCAGCTCGTCACGGTTCTTGAAAGCAAAGCCGTAACCTAAATTTCCGGAATAGTAAGGAGCCACCCTCTTTCGGGATAAGTACCCCCTGGCTTCCGCGAATACCGGATAAAGGGTTTCGCCCTCGTCGAAGGAGTAGGTGTCTACCCCAAAACCGGCTCCCAGCCCGAAAAGGCGGTGAAACTGATAACCGGTGACGTTGTGAATGCCCAGCCCCAACTGAAAAACGCCGTTGGCCGAACCACTCAGCGTAGAGAAATAGGTGGCATTGTACATTCCTTTTTCCTTGAAGGCGTATGCCTTTTTTTTCTCCGGTTCAATTCTTGGAATGTCTTCCACTTCTGCTTCCGGTTCCCATCCCTGCTCGATCCGCCTGATCTCCTCTTCCCGGAATTCGATCTCTCCTCCGGAGCGGAGCTGAAGGCGCAGGGTGCTTCCCTGCTGATATTCCAGTATTTTGCCTTCAAAGGTGCTGCCGTTTTTCAGGTATATCACATCTACATCCGACTGTGCCAAAAGGCAGGCCGGGAACAGGAGCAGGAGTATCAGAACGGCCCTGGCGGCCGTATTCAAGGTATTCATGGTTTGGCTGCAGTTTAGAAGGCAATATAGCTAAAATCATGCTTCTCTTGCAGTTTCCGCCAGGGCTAAATCTGGAGCTTGCCCTACGTATCCCGGGTTTCCCCCTCATTACTGAAGACGGTAGGATTGCGGCCCAGGGTTGGGCGGAATACAGAAAATTTTATCCTCTGAAAAGCTATCTTTGCGACAAATCGCCGCCTTATGAAGATGAAATATGCGCTTTGCCTGTTTTTTTTCCTCCTCTTTGCCGGCCACCTTGCGGGGCAGTTAACCGTACGGGTGACTAATATTCCCAGCAACACGCCTCCGGATGACGATATCTACATCGCCGGGAATTTTAACGGATGGGAGGCCGGAGACAGCGCCTACATTCTGGAAAACCTGGGAGGCGAGCTCTTTGAGATCTCGCTTTCTTTGCCGCCTTCCAACCTGCAGTTCAAATTTACCCGCGGTAGTTGGGAAACGGTGGAAGGCAATGCCGACGGCGGCTTTCTGCCCAACCGCACTTACAGCTATTCGGGCGGCGCCGATACGCTGGGCTTGCAGATCCTCAGCTGGGAAGATGTCGGTGGCGGCTCCACGGCAGCGCCCAATGTCTCGGTACTTTCTCAGGATTTTTTTATGCCCCAGCTCAACCGCAACCGCCGCATCTGGCTGTACCTGCCGCCCGGCTACGAAAGCTCGGGTAAGCGGTATCCGGTGCTTTATATGCAGGACGGGCAGAACGTTTTTGACGCCGCCACCGCTTTTGCCGGTGAGTGGGAAGTGGATGAATCGCTGAACCGGTTGTTTGATGAAGGCGATGAAGGTATTATCGTTGTAGCCATTGACAATGGCGGCGCACGGAGGATCGACGAGTATTCTCCCTGGGCGCACCCCTCTTACGGTGGCGGGGAGGGGGATGCCTACGTCAACTTCATCGTCGAAACCCTCAAACCATACATCGATGAGCACTACCGGACCAGGCCGGAGCGGGAGTTTACCGGCATTATGGGGTCTTCATTGGGGGGGCTGATCTCCTTTTATGCCGCCATCGAGCGCCAGGACATTTTTGGGAAGTTGGGCGCTTTTTCTACTTCCTTCTGGTTTGCCGATGAAGTGTATACGCATGTCGCCAGTACCGGGAAGGAAGCGGATATGCGGATCTATATAATCGCGGGAGAGCTGGAGGGTTCAGGAGGTGGGCAGGTTGCGGATATGAATGCCATGTACAATACGCTACTCAGCGCCGGTTTTTCCGAGGAGGAAGTGTTGGCCATCAGCCATTCTGACGGCCAGCACAGCGAATGGTACTGGGCCAGGGAATTTCCGGCCGCCTATGAATGGCTTTTCCACCCCGGCGCTACCGGAGTGAAGGAAGTATCAAGCCGGGGGAAACCCCTGTTCAGGGTGTTTCCCAATCCGTCTGATACTAATTTTCACCTTATCACCGATGTTTCGCTAACAGCTGCAGAATACGATGCCCTGAGCATTGATGGCAGGGTTGTTCAGGAAAAAATGCCTTTGCAAGGCAACTTGATACGGCTCCGGGAAGAACTGGGAGCCGGGCTCTATTTTCTGAGGATCTACCGCGATGGGAAACTGGCAGGAGTGTTGAAGGTGGTGCGGCATTAAGGCCGCACAGCTTATTTGTCCTCTTCAAGTTCGTAACCGCCCACCACTTCGTAAAGCCCGTTCTGTACGCGCTTTTCAAATTCTTTGCGCGGGACGGGCATCTTTCGGTTGAGCGTCATAAACCGGACAGTTACCGTCTTGGAGGTTTCTTTAAGTACTTTAACTCTTATGCTTCTGTTTACCATAACAAATTTTGGTTTAAATCAATCAATAATTTCGGGGTAAGGCCCTGGTGGAAGCCTCCCGGCCGAAGCCGGGAGGCCTATTCCATTATTTTACAGGCTAACCAGTACGGCGTTAATATCGTGCTTCTTTACCAGCCGGTTGGCGAAAGCACGGTGGCCGTGGGGCGTAAAGAGGTAGAATTTCCCCTCTTTCAACGCAGCCATGCGATCCAGTAATTTCCACTTTGTTACCAGTTGCCTTTTGTTGTCGGATTTGATGGCAATTTCAAAGTAGCACTTATTACCACGCATCACGGCTGTGATGTCAGGTGTAAGAGCCGAATCATCATCATCGCCCTGCTGTACGAAAGAAGAGGGCTTTTCAAAATCATCAATATTGGCCTTCACCTTGGAATAGCCTTTACGCTTTACCCACTCTATTGCCTTTTCATACAATTTTGAATCTTTTTCAGACATTTGAATATATTTAAAGAGTGAATGATATAAATGGTTAGCTCACCAAACCGGCTTTCGGATACAAGCCGGGCTTCGGCATCATCCTGATTTATGTGCTTACCGGGATAGAGCTTTCCTTAAATTCTTTGCCGTCCCATTTTCCAAGCCATTCTATTTCTTTCCCCGCTTTCTCATACTTTTTGAAGGCGTTGATCGCGGCTTCTTTCGTCTTGCGGAAAATGGTGATGTTGTTGGGAACAGACTTGATCGTGAAATAGTACTTGCCTTTTCCCATGGTATACTTCTTACGCATTCTCATAAGTAGAAAAAAATTTAATTAGTAATGATCGATACAGTAAAAATCAGGCGTCTACAATCCTCACATTCCTGGCTTCCAGGCCCTTGGAACTGGCCTTGACCTCGAAAGCGACGTGGTCGCCCTTGGAGATCTGGTCTTCGAGGTTGGTAACGTGCACAAAGACATCATTTTCCAGGTTCTCAGGCTCGATGAACCCGTAGCCTCTTTTGCGGTTGAAGAATTTTACTTTTCCTTTCCTTTCCCTGGGGTCCTTGCTTGTAAAAAAGCTTAAGATTTTTCTGAACATGATTTCCGTAGGTTTTATAATTCTGGTTTTATCGTCCGGAGATTCGTTGCTTCCCGGAGTCCCAACTCGCTGTTCAGTAACGTGGCGTGGGAGGGGCTCTCTCCGTTAAGGCAGCATGAGGCCGCCCCGGAAGAAACTCTCTAACTCGTTCCTGTACTAAAAGGATTGAAGGCCGGAGGCCCACAAATAAGTAAGGCTTGAAAAAAAGAGGGTGTTTTCGTTGGCCTGAATAGATCCTTCATTACAAAAATTACTAATTTTACCTGCTTCTTTTGAAGATTCGTCCTAAAGGGCTGATAAATAGTGGTTTAATTGGTATAAGGTGGTTGGCCGGTAAAAAAAATGCGTAGGTTTTTCATACGCAGACCTGTTTTATAAACGCCTGTGTTGAACATATAGTTCACAAAACGCTTAATTTTTGCACTTTTGTCCAAACTATTGGCAGGAAAAGCTTGTTATGTAAAGTTTCAAACTACTGAGCAATGACCTATCTCTTCGCCGGGCTTGCCGCCCTTCTTGCCTTTGTGGCCCTGCGTATCGGAAAACAGATCTGGTACACTTATCAGTGCCCGGGAGAGCCCGCCCTCTATGATTTCTGGTACGGCCGTATGGATAAGAAAAGCCAGGCGCACCGCAATGTGGTCACGCACCTGGGCCATTGTGAGCGATGCCGGGAAACTTTGTACCGAATACAGAAAGGCCAGCCGCTGGAGGATCATTTGGTGGATTAGTTGATTGGGCTGATTGGGTTTCTCAATCAACCCAATCAACCCAATCAACCCAATCAACCCAACCAACCCAATCAACCCAACCAACCCAATCAACCCAATCAACCCAATCAACCCAATCAACTAAAACAACCCTGAAATATTCCCATTATCATCGATGTCGATATTTTCGGCTGCCGGCTGAGCGGGGAGGCCGGGCATGCGCATGATATCTCCGGTGATGGGAATGAGAAAACCGGCGCCGGAAGCGATCTCGATCTCCCGGACGGTGACCACAAAATCCTTCGGGCGCCCGAGGAGCCTGGGGTTGTCGGAAAGAGACTTCTGCGTTTTGGCGATGCAAACCGGCAGTTTTTCGAGTTCCAGTTGCTGGATCTTCCTCAGGTCGGCGCGGGCCTTGGAAGTATAGTCTATGGCCTTGGCGCCGTAAATTTTGGTGGCGACAGTTTTTATTTTTTCCTCCACGCTTGAGTTCCAGTCGTAGAGCGGCTTAAAGGAGGACTGGCTGTTTTCGGCTACATCTGCCACTACTCTGGCCAGTTCTTCCGCACCGGCTCCGCCCCTTGCCCATACATCGGCCAGGACGGCCGGCACGCCCAGCTCTTTGCATCGAAGTTCTATCGCCTCTAATTCTTCTTTCGAATCAGATTCGAAACGGTTTATCGCTACGATGGCCGGTAAGCCGAACAGCCGTATGTTCTCCAGGTGCTTCTCCAGGTTTTCCATACCCCGCAAAACCGCTTTGCGGCCGGGTGTTTTCAGGTCAGCCAGGGCAACGCCGCCGTGGTATTTCAGCGCGCGAACGGTGGCCACCAGTACGACGGCGCGGGGCGACAGGCCCGCGCTCTGGCATTTGATGTCGAAGAACTTTTCAGCGCCCAGGTCGAACCCAAAGCCCGCCTCCGTGATCGCGTATTCAGAGAGGCTCAGGCCCATGCGGGTGGCCAGAACGGAATTGGTGCCCTGGGCAATATTGGCGAACGGCCCGCCGTGGAGGATGGCGGGGTTCCCTTCCAGGGTTTGCACCAGGTTGGGCTGAATGGCGTCTTTGAGCAAAGCGGCCATAGCGCCGTGGGCCTTCAGGTCTCTGGCATGGATTGGCCGCTTGTCGAAGGTGAAGCCGACAAAAATGTTGCCAAGCCGCCGTTTGAGGTCGCTCAGCCCTTCGCACAGGCAAAGGATGGCCATGATCTCGGAGGCGGCCGTAATGTCAAATCCCGTTTCCCGGGGGACGCCGGAGGCGGTCCCCCCCAGGCCGATCACTATTTTCCGGAGCGCCCGGTCATTCATATCCATAACCCGTTTCCAGGCTACCGTGCGCGGGTCAATGCCCAGGCTGTATTTTTTATTCTGGAGGTTGTTGTCTATCAGGGCGGCCAGCAGGTTGTGGGCTTTTTCGATGGCGGCAAAGTCGCCGGTGAAGTGCAGGTTGATGTCTTCCATTGGAAGTACCTGGGCATAACCCCCGCCGGTAGCGCCTCCCTTGATGCCGAAAACCGGGCCAAGAGACGGCTCCCGCAATACCGCGGTAGCCTGTTTGCCGATGCGGTTCAACCCCTGCACCAGCCCGATGGAGGTTGTCGTTTTGCCTTCCCCCGCCGGGGTAGGAGAAATGGCGGAAACAAGAATGAGCTTGTTTCGTTTTATGGCTTCCGGGTCGATCAGCGAGAGGGGGAGCTTTGCCTTGTATTTGCCGTAGAGCTGAAGTTGGCTTTCCTCAATTTTAAGCTGGGATGCGATTTCCCGAATGTCGCGCATTTGTACCGAGCGCGCAATTGAAATGTCATTCATATTAATTTGGCCTTATTTAGTTTCTCGTTATTTAGCCGGGCGTTATTGAGCGATAAAAATGAACTGTTCAGCTATAAATCATTATCATTGGCCGGATAATCAAAAATTGTGTGCAGATCCGGGCAACATTTTAGTGTAAATCCAGTTAAATTTACAGCAGAGTTTTTTCATACTAGTCCAAAGTTTGAGCTGCATCACTCCGGTGCAGCTTTTTTTTTTTGGCCCGGGCAGCCCCGTCTATCCTGGCCGGGTAAACTTCAGGCGGCCCGTGAAAAGTAATTATACCCGTAATCCATGCTTCTCTTGTTACGCTGGGGCCTTTTTCTGCCAATTTCCGGAAAAATAAAATAAAACCCGCTGATTAATGTTACCTCCAGGCACGATTGCCGCACCCTATTCTTTTTCCGCAGATAATTCCGGTTTGGGGTTAACCTGCTTCTGAACGATCGTCCGGTAAGGGAAGGGGATCTCAATACCTTCGCGGTCGAACCGTTTTTTTATACTTTCCATCAGGTCGCACCCCAATTCGAAAGCATCGGCATTGTTGCGGGCCCAGACGTAAGCCCTCAGCCTCACGTAGTATTCTCCAAGAGCGATGACGCGGACGAGGATCTCCGGCCGGCCCGCCTCGATCTGTTCGGGAGTCCGCCCGTCGATCTTAAGGGGGTGCCGGAGGGCTTCTTCCAGGATTATCGCCCGGGCAAGGTCGATATCGGAATCGTAGCTGATGTCAATTTCCACGAATTTACAAATGGTATCATCTCCAAAATCAGCGTTGATGATGATTTCTTCACTAATCACTGAATTGGGGATGAGGATGCGGCGGTTCTCAAAATCCCGGATGACGACATGGCGCAGGGTAATATCTTCTACGATCCCCTGCAGGCCGTTCTGGAAGCGCAGGCGGTCATTGACGCCGAAAGGTTTGAAGATGACGATAAAAATGCCGCTGATGATATTGCTCAGGGCATGCTGGGAGGCAAAGCCTACCGCTACCGCCAGGATACCGGCGCCGGCGAGCAGGGAGTTGGCCACCGTCCGTAAAGACGGCAGGGAGTACACCGCCCAGCTGAAGCCCAGTACATAGATAACAGCGGTAATGGCGTGGCGCAGAAAAACGTAGTTGGTGGGGTCGTTCCGGATCAACAGCGTATTTTTCCGGATAAAACGACGAAATAAGCGGTTGAAAACAAAAGCTACCAGAATGGTGCCGGCCACGATGCCAAGGCTGATGGCCAGCGCTTCGAAGGTGATGGAAAATTTTCCGAGCATAAATAACCATTTTTTTAGGGAAAGGCCATATTACTGCATTATTTCCTCTATCAGGGCCTTGTCGTCGTCTAACGACCGGAAAAGGCGGGCCCGAAACTTGTTTTTGGTGTTGAACAGGGTGGCGGCCATTTTATCGATGGCCACCATGGAGAGAACAGTCTGTATGTACGCGTCGACGAGGTCGTCGAGCCCCAGGCCCAATTTGTTGAAATCCCGCCGGTCCATCAGCATGAGGCGGTTGGTGTCGGAGCCCCAGCTGTTGTCACCCTCTTTGATGGAGAGGTTGGTGCCGAGCATGTCCCAGGAACTGGCGCCTTCCTCGATGTAGTTGGCCAGCGGCTTGGCGGCGCGCCGGGCGTAAATGGACAGTGGGCGTATTCCCTGGGCGGTGGAACTGACCATCATACGCAGGTCGGCAACGTAGGTATTGCCCTTTGCGCTGGGAACGGTTCCGATATGGTAGAGCTTGCCCCGGCTGCTGGTGGAACTCCAGTTGTAATTGCCGATGAGGCTTTGTACGATGAAACGCCGGTAGTGAAATTCCGTATTCATAAAGGCCTCCAGTTCCTGTTCGTTGACGATGGTGAAAACGCCCTGCCCGGCATTGCTGTATGGGATCTTCACTACGGCCTGGCCGCCCAGTTTCCGCACCCAGATGGGGACTTCCTCCAGGCTGACGTCCCAGATGGTTTCCGGGGTCAGGATCTCCAGGCCGCTGCCTTCCAGCTCGGCGTTGAAAATGTCATAGGCTTTGGAAGCCAGCATCTTGTTGCGGCCGCCGGCCAGGCAGGCGATGATGGGGTTGAAGATCAGGGTTTTGCTGTTGATGGGCAGGCGCGTCCAGGGGCGCTGGGTGAGGTAACGGAAAGCGGCGCGGATCTGGCGCCATTCTCCGTCTTCTCCCTTTACCATCATTACCCCGTCCTCAAAACGCACATTCGGGTCTTCGTCGTCCTGATAATAGGAAACGTAGTGAACGTCTTCCTGAAAAACATCGGCCATGGCGCGGGCATAACCGAGGGCCTCCATCGGGTTCTTATCGTAGACTACCGCCAGCTCTCCCTGGAGGGTGCGCTTCCGGCTTTTGATCAGCGGCTTGATGGTCCGTTCCATGAGCAGGCGGTAGCCGCCCTGCTCCTGGTTGTCATCCAGCAGGGGCATGGATTTCTGGCCCGAAGGGCAGGAGTTGTTCTCTATGACCACCATCTCCCGTTTCCCTTCCTCATTGGTTACGTGCATGAGGTCGGCGCCGGCCCAGATGAAATATTTCGGTTGGTAGGAAAGTAAGGATTTGAGTTTTTCCGGTTTTACCCTGGGATGGAGGTGGCAATATCTTTTGATCATTCGGTCTTCCCCCAGATGCAGAAAGAAGGAGATCATCGGATGTATGGTGGCATTCAGAGCTTTGGCATACCAGTGGTCGGCAGGTTCGAACTGGCCTGGGGAAACGAGTTGGGACTTCATAATATGGTCTTATTGGCTCTTTGCTGTTTACGATTTTCTGATGGCCCTTACAAAGGATGTTAAGGTATTAAAAAATCTTTCTTGCTCCCATCCGGGCGGGGGTTATTTTTATGTTATTTGAATAATGTCTTCAGAATGAAGCCGGGGGCCTTCCTCCAGATCCATCATGGCATTTATCAGGCGTATTTCCTGAAACTCCTGCAGCCGGGCCGGAGGAATATCTGCCGGGGCCAGGCGCCCACCGGCAATAAGGGCGGCCCGGCGTGTCCCCGCCAGCAATGGGCGTGCCGGCGTATACCATCCGGAACCGTCGAATAAGGCGACATTGGCGTAGGATGTATCCATGACCAGCCCGTTTTTCACCATAAGGATGTCGTCGGCCGTTCCGCGCCGGCTGAACAGCTCCTGAAGCTTCGCCCGGTTTGCGAATTTATAGGGGTATTCCACCTCTTCCGCCGACATCAGCCTCAGTTTCCTGACCGGGCGAATGAGGTAAGGGATGAATTCGATACGCCGGATTCGGGTATCATAGAGTATTCTGCATTTGAACAATCCGGTGGCCGCCTCCGGCGGTATTGTAACGTCCTGCAAGGTAATGGCCTCGCCGGCGCCAAACAATGCCCGGCAACTGCGGCCGGCGCGTTCTTGGTGCCATTCCAGGTTTTGGAGCTTTCCATCTTCACAACGTATCGTTTCCAGCAGCAGCCCTTTCATCGGCCTATCAGTTCGGGTGTGTTGGCAAAGGGAAGGTAGGCTTTGCGCAGCATTTCCTGATATTCTTCTTCTTCCCTGCTGTTGGCGGTAATGCCGCCTCCGCTTTTGAACACCATTCCTTGTGGGGTTTGTTCGATAAAACGGATCATCACGCCACTGTCCAGCCGCCTGCCGTCGAAGATGCCGCAGATGCCGGTGTAATATCCCCGTCGCTGCCCCTCGGCGGCCTGAATGATCTCCACCGTTTTCCGTTTGGGGGCGCCGCTGATGGACCCGGCGGGCAACAGCTGAAAGAGGATGTCTCCGAGGCGGCTGCGGTAGCCCCTCCCGAGTTGGCCGGTGATCTCGGAGCTGCTCTGCAGCAGCCCGCCCTGGTGGGTCTCTACTTCTTCGACATAGCGGTATCGCTTTACCCGGACGTTTTCGGCCACCATACTCAGGTCATTGCGGATGAGGTCTACAATAGTCGCGTGTTCAGCCTTTTCTTTGGCGTTGTTTATCAGTTGGTTCCGGGCATCCGGCATTGCCGCATCAATCGTGCCTTTCATGGGAAAGGAGGAAAGCTGTCCTTCCTCATCGATGGTTATGAAAGGTTCGGGAGAGAAGCAGGCGAAGCGGCCCTCCCACCACAACCGGTAGCGGGCCCGGCTGGTGAAGAAGGCTTCCTTCAGGCTCAGGTTGGTGGAAATGGGCGTGGGAAAAGCCAGGTTCACCAGATAGGAATTGCCTGCCCTGAGGTGATCCATGACCAGTTGGAAAGCCTGGCGGTACTCCTCGCGGGGCATGGGGTGCTTCTCAAAAAAAGCAGCCCGGCCGAGCGGTTGGCCGCCGGTAAAATTTCTGATGCCGTTAATGTCATACAGCAGGCAGCTCTCCGGCACTTCGCTCAGTTTCAGGGCGACAGGCCGTTCCATTTCAAAATCTACTATGAAGAGGAAAGGTTCGCCCTGCCGTCCCCAGCTGTTCATTCTGCGAATGGCCTCTTTGGGCTCAAGTGTTGTGATCATTCGTTCGTTTTTCACTCCGCCTGTTCTGACGAGTATATATCGCTTTGTAACGCCCGAAGGGGAAGGAGGGTTTAAATTGTGTTTTGGTGTATAAGTGCATTTGTGTATAAGTTTGCCGGAGCTTACGGCCGCGTCGAATACACAAATACACCAATTTACGAATGCACCAAAAAACCTATCTTCACCTCCAAAAATTATGACCCGCCAGGAACTCTATGAGCAAATCCGCTCCAAAGGCTCCTACCTTTGCGTAGGGCTGGATGCCGACTACGGCCGCATCCCCCGCCACCTGCTGAAATACGATGACCCCGTTTATGAATTCAACCGGCAGATCATCGATGCCACCAAGGATCTCTGTATAGCCTACAAGCCCAACCTGGCCTTTTACGAGGCCCAGGGCGCTAAGGGCTGGGCCTCCCTGCAGAAAACCCTGGCTTACATCCCCGAAGAACACTTCACCATTGCCGACGCCAAGCGGGGCGATATCGGCAATACCTCCTGCCTTTATGCCCGCGCTTTTTTTGAAACCTTGGATTTCGATGCCGTGACAGTCGCCCCCTACATGGGCGAAGATTCGGTCACCCCTTTTCTGGGCTTCGAGGGCAAGTGGGTGATCCTCCTGGCCCTCACTTCCAACCGGGGCAGCCAGGACTTCCAGATGGACAGGCAGGAAAACGGCCAGCCGCTCTACGAAAAAGTCATGCGCCGGGCGCAGCAGTGGGGCGGGCCGGAGCAGCTCATGTTCGTCGTCGGCGCCACCCATCCGGAACAATTTGCTGAGGTGAGGCGGATCGCACCGGAGCACTTCCTGCTGGTTCCGGGTATCGGGGCGCAGGGAGGTGACCTGCAGTCGGTTAGCCGTTACGGTTTTAATGATCACTGCGGCCTGCTGGTCAACTCATCCCGAGGCATCATCTTCGCCGGCGATGGGGAGGATTTTGCGGAGAAGGCGCGGGCCGCGGCGATGGAGGTGAGGGAGGAGATGATGAAGCTGCTGGGATAGGCACGATTGGTCCAATTGCTCGTAGCGAGCTTCCAGGTCTTCCACCCGGCTCAGCCTCTCGGGTGTAAACCCTTTGGCTTCCACTTTCTTTCCCATAAAAAGGCGTTCCATCAGTAAGGCCCACCCAGAGCATAACTCCGGGCAGGCCTTCCCTTTTCATTTGCCGAACCGCGAATACCGAAAACCGAACGGCGAAAAACCCTACCGTTTCACCACCCGCTTCCCTCCCCGGTACGCCTCATGCTCCACAGTGATCACATACATTCCATCGGGCAGTCCGGCCAGGTTCAACGGCAGCAACAGGCGCTCCGTCCTTTTATCTACCTGCTCCTGCACCACAGCCTGTCCCAGCGCATTGCGCACCACAATGGTTAACTCCCCTGTGATATTATTATCCATCTCCAACTGCAGCGCTCCGGTTGTCGGATTCGGAAACGCCCGCATGGTAGCGCTGATGTCTTCCGGGCCGTAAGTGCCTGTCAGGTTGAACAAGAAAGGCTGCGACAGGGCCGCACACCCGTCCGGCCCGAAGACTTCCACGATGTAGTTGCCTGGGTTCTGCGGCGTAATGGCCTGCTGCGTGGCGCCGGCGATGGGCGCCCCGTTGAGGTACCATTGATAGCCGTTGGCGGCGCTCGACACCAGCTGATTGCCCTGCATGGTGATGGCAGGCGCGGGCGGGCTGCTGATGCTCACCACGAACTGCTCTTCGCTTTCACACCCCAGGTTGTTGCGGCCGAGGACGGTGAATTCCCAGTCCTCATACAGCGTCACCGTCAGCGATGGCCCTTCGAAGACGAGGGTTCCGCTGCGCTGGTCGTACCATTCATAGCTGCCGGCGCCGGTGGCCGTCAGCGTGAATGGCTGGCCGCCGCAGGGGCTGCCCTGAGTAATGGAGACATTGACGTTGGGCAGCGGCACCACCTCGATGAAATTGGGTACGTTGACGCCGTCGTTGCCGAAGAGGTTGCCGCTCGTCAGGCCGACATCATAAAAACCGGGCGTATTCCACCGGACGATGGGGTGCTGGGCGTTGCTGCCGGAGGGCGACCCACCTTCAAACTGCCAGAACCAGCTGTCCGGGAAGTTGCTGGAATAGTCCTGGAACTGCACCAGGCTGCCGGCGCATACCTGAGTGCGGGCGACGCCAAAGTCCACCTCCGGCGCGCCGTCCGTATAATCCAGCGCGTCGATGAAGGAGATCTCATCCAGATACAGGTTGTTGCCCCAGCCGGACAGGTTGGCCAGTACGAGGTGCACGCTGGGCTGCCCGGCGAGGAAGCTGAGAGAGACCTGGTTCCAATCCCACTGGCCGGCGTTGGGCTGGAAGGGCGACTGGGTGGCCGCCGCCGTTGCCAGTTCGGCGCCGCCTTTGTACCACAACGGGTTGAATGTAGCGCCGCAGTCGGTGGAGTAGAACAGCACCAGGGTGTCGGAGTACTGGCCACCGTAAGGGGCATAGGCATGTTCGAAATAGAGGTAAGGGTTGCTCAGCCCGCTGAAATCCAGCGCCGGGCTGATGAGGGCGTCGACCGTGCCGGAGGGGTCGTCGTCGGTGCTGTAGTTGTCGAAGACGACGCTGTGGCTGCCGTCGCCGTATGAGCTGACGTTGGCGAACTGGAAAGTGCGGTCGGCGTCGGGGTTGTAGAGCACCCATTCCTGAAGGGCCGTATTCAGGTTTTCTATGTCTTCGATGAAGGGGCCGGTGAAGGAGGAGGAAACGATGGTGATGAGGTTGTCGGCCACCACCTCATCGCTTCCCGAATTGTTGGAAACGGTAAGCACTACGCTGTACAGGCCCGGCGAATTGAAGGTAATGGTTTGCTGCTGGCCGTTGAAGGTAGCCAGCAGGTTGCCTCCCTCGTCGAAGAATTCCCACTGCCAGGAGGTGGGGTTGTTGGATGCCTGGCCATTGAAAGTTATGGACTCGCCGGAGCAGGCGCCGCGGCGGCTCACCGTGAAGGAGGCCACCGGAGCGCCGCTGGGGCCGCCGCCCAGGTGCACGGTGGAAGTTTTCAGCTCCTTCCGGCGCGGGCTGTTGTCTATCACGGTGCGGACGCGCGCTTTCTGGTTGTTGGTGAATATGCTCATGCAGGCGTCCTCCGTGTAATCCATAAAGTTCTCGATCATATCGCGGTCGCCGCCGGGGCAGCTGTTGACTTCAATACAGCTGTAGTTGGGCTGCCCGGCGGGCGGGGTATCGGCGCAGAAATCATCCGCGGAGCAGTCGCCGTCGCCCCAGATATGGCGCAGGCCCAGCCAGTGGCCGATCTCGTGGGTGGCGGTGCGGCCCCGGTTGTAGGGAGGCGCCACGTTGCCGGAGCGGCCGAAGGACTGCCAGCGGATCACTACGCCGTCCGTACGCGCCGGCCCCATGTTCTGCTCCAGGCCGGGCAGGGTGGACAGGCTGGGAAACTGGGCGTACCCCAGCAGATCGGCCGTTTCTCCGCCAAACTGCACCGTCCAGATGTTGCAGTAGCGGTTGGGGTCCCAAAAGGTGTTGGGTTTTAGCGTATTCTCGATGTCTTCGTACTCCCAGGCCGGCCTGCCGCCGTTGATGCGGTCGATGCCCGGCTCGGGCAAGGGGTTGCCTTCGGGGTCTACGAGAGCCGGAGCGAAGAGGATCTCCACATCCGCGCCGGCCGGATGGTTGTTGAAGCCGGCGCCGGTGCGGCGGTAGTCTTCGTTGAGCACGTCGATCTGCGACTGCACCTGGGCCTGGCTGATGTTGGGGCCTGAGCCCACCCCCTGCCCGTTGTGCACCACGTGGACGATAACGGGGATGGTGATGACCTCCTGCAGGCCGCGCATATTTCCTCCTTGCTCCCGGGCCTGAAGGGCCTGTTGCATTTGTGCTTCGAAATCTTCAAGAGTACCCAGTTCGGGGTATTTTTCACGCAGGGCGGCGTCGGCTTCCATCGTCCCGCAGGTGCGCTGGTTGACCACCGGGGTGTAATGGCCGGTAGCGGAAGGCGCCTGGAGTTGCTTTTCCTTCAATGGGTGGTAGTGTTCTCGTTTTTTGAGCCGCCCCTCAAACTGGGAGAGGTTCTGGGCGGAGCCGAGGCCGGTTAGTAGCATGGCCAGTAAAAAAGGAAGCAGAGTTATCGTTTTCATGATGATGTTAATTTTTTCGGTTTTGAAAAAGTAATTTGGGATTTTATCACCATCAGCAGTAGGTTTTGTGCATTTGTGCGTGGATTTTCCCCTTTAGGGGATTAAGGGGTGGAGAGGGCGGATACACAAAAGCTATTGCGATTTAGATTATCTGGCTATTTTCAGCAAGCCTTTTTCGGTTTCCAGAATGCGGAGTTCAAAAGGAGGATGGGCGCTGTCGTCCGGCGTCACCAGCAAGGTGGACTTTCCCCGGAGCTTCCACCGGGCAGGCACTTTGCCCGGGGCGTCGGCCGCGCCGATGGGGTAGTGCATAAAGCTGCCGTCGCGCCGGATCTCGAAGCCTTCCCGGCCTCGGGATGGCGGCAGCTCGTACTCGGCGGGGCGGAAGGCGCGATATTCCGCCTGGTCTTCTTCATGGGCGTGCACCCAGTGTTGAAAGATGTTGTCGCCGAAGGCCTTCCCGGCCCTCTTGACGGGGCTGCAGCCGGCGGCCAGCAATAAGAGGATAAAAAAATTGCTTTTCATGTTGGTTGTAGTTTACAGAGGAATAAAGTGATAGGCCAAAGGTAGGGGAAAGAAGGGGGCGGGGTTTTTAATTTTGTCGCAAAAGTTTGAAAGATTGGCGCGTATTCGTGCCGCGATCATCTTGCTTGCCCGCCGGCAGCATCAATAAAAGAGGGATCGCAAGGCTTTCTTGTCATAAAAGCTAATTAGAAGGAGGTT